>NZ_CP016463.1:0-354369 GCF_001713455.1 Bosea sp. RAC05 | reverse complement strand
GCAGCCGCGAACTCTCCGGCCGGATCGACCAGCTCGTCGCGACCGAGACGAAGTCATCCGAGATCGAGGGTAACCTCGCTGAGCTGAACGAGATGCGCGAAGCCTTCCAGGCTGACGACAAGGAGATCGTCGCTCAGGTTCTGAAGCTCGACTTCGATGGCGCACTGGAGACATTCAGGGCTGCGCAGGCGGCTTCCCCCGCCCCCTAAGGGTCGCCCGTCTATTGCCGGAACGGCCAAATAATGCAATTATAGCTTCACTTAAATCCAATCAAGTGGCGCTATGATTGCAATTCGATCAGCTCACCCAGGGTCTTCCCCGGCGCAAAACGATCTCGTCGAAATCGGGAAGTCGCTGAAGGTCGCAAGGCTCAGGCGCCGCATGTCGGCAGCCGACGCAGCCGGCAGGTCTGGCGTTTCCCTTCCGACCTATCGCAAGATCGAGACTGGCGACCCGTCAGTCTCGCTCGGTGTTTTCGTCTCCGCTCTTCGCGAGCTCGGCCTTCTGGGAAACCTTCGTTCTGCTCTGGAACCCGAAAGCGACAGGGGAGCCGCAGCCTTCGAGATCGACAGGCTGCCGCAGCGCGTGTCGCGCCGCCGGCCCTGATCGGCTTTAGCCGGCCATACCGGTCGAGCCAAACCCGCCACTGCCACGCTTCGTGTCGTTCAAGGTATCGACTTCGGTAAGCTGAACCTGCTCGGCTCGCTCGAAGACGAGCTGCGCGATCCGGTCGCCATGCTTGACTTGGATCGGCGCGTGGCCCGGTGCCTGCACGAGAATCACGCCGAGCTCATCCCGATAATCGGGGTCGATCACACCGCCCATCACATGGACGCCCTTGCTGCCGAGCCCTGAACGCGGCGCAATCCGGACGTAGAAACCCGGCGGCGGGACGATTGCCAGGCCGGTTTTGAAGATCTGGGTCTGCGATGTTATCTCCGCCCCGCGGCCGTCGGGGTCATGGAAGTGAAGATCCGCCCCGATCGCGTCCGGTGTCTGATATGAAGGGAGGCTTGCCGTCGGGTAGAGCTTCCTGACCAGAGCGGTAGCAGAGGTGTCACGGGCGGGAATCATGGCGCATCCTGTTGTGCTATGCAGAGTCACGGTGGAGGATTCGATTTCAAATCGCCAGCCGTTCCTTGACGGCATCCACATTCCTGGAACGGATCCATGAAAGCTGCCTGGGTAGACCTTTCCGACTATGGGCTGCAGCTCAACCTGGTGCGGACGCCGAAGAACACCCACAAGCTCGTCATCCGGGGGCTCGACGCGCGCAAGTACGCCACCGATGCCCTGCGCCTGGGCTTCCGCACGCACGCGGAAAACGTCCATGTTCTCGTCAAGGATGTGACCCTCAACGAACTCGGCACGATGGAAGAGAGCGTCTCTCTCTCGTCATGGAAGACCGTCTTCCAGAAGGCCCGGCCGGACGTCTTCGAGGAAGAGCGCCATCTGATCGTGATCCAGGCACCCGGCCAGGCTGCGGCTCCCGCCGTCAAGCCGGTCATCAACGCGGATGGCAGCCGGCTGCTTTCGGGCGGCCGCTCGGTCGGTCTGAACAAATTCGGCCAGGAGGTCTTCGATCTCGATGGAGAGCGCTATGTGAAGGATCAGCGCGGCCAGGGCGTTTCGGAGCGCGATGGCGGTGCTGCGTCTCTCTTCCTGCGCGCCCTGGACGCTGATTCCCTCAATGCCTGCGCGGAAGGCTTCCTGGAGCAGGCCGTGAAGGGGCGGATTCTGCGCTCCGAGGACCTGACCAAGTTCATCGAGACCATCGGCTACGAGGGAGAACGCTCGGCGGTCGTCGATGCGATCCGCGCAGCGTTTGCCCGCCATCTCGCCAAGCGCGGCGGCAACACCCTGGGTGACGCCTTCATCGTGGCGTCGAGGCTGCACGAGTCTCTGGCATGCCTGGCGGACGGCTCTGTCGAGGCCACCAATGCGGCGCCCCCGATGGTCGTGGCTGCCCAGCGCATTCTCGGGCTCGAACCCGGCCTCAAGGATCGACGGGTCGCCGTCGAGGACAACGGACCCGGATTCATCCTGTCGCATCTGCCGAAGCAGGCAGACTATGAGATCCACACCACTGCCCCGGCTTTCGCGAAAGCGACCGCGGCAGTGCGTGCCCTGGGCTCGATCACGATCAAGGACGGTGGAGCCCCGGCGCCGGGTCTGCGCGCGCTCTACTCCGAGCTCGGCTCAGATTACAGCCTGATCGATGGCCGTGTCGCGGCACTCGCAGACGATGCCACGGCCGTCATTCTCGTCGACGCCCCGCGCGACAGCGAAGGCCGCAAGGAACTGGATGCCATTCGCGATCGGCTGGCGCGCGAGCGCAAGTTCGAAGGCGAGGCTCGTGTCGAAGCCGGTCTCTGGAGTGGCCGCCCGGACCAGCCCGAGAAGATCATGCTGGCCGTCGGTGCCAAGCGTCCGACAGCATCCGATGACGCCCTGCCCCCACCGGCGCGTTCCATCCATGACTGGACCTCGCTCTGGACGTGGACGGCTGAGGTCGTTTCCGCCCGCTCGCGTGATGCTGAAAAGCTCGTCGCCGGTGAAGAGGCCGCGGTCAATCTGAACAAGGGTATCGATCCCAACGGCGCCAACAGCTTCCAGGCTCCGTATGTCAGCGCTTCGCGTGTCGGCACGCCCAGCACCATGGTGCCTCGCAACCTCGAAGCGGCGACACGCGAGGCTCTCGCCCGGGTCGTGCGTCTGCATGGCGACATCGATGCCTATGTGGCGCGCGAGTTCTCCTACGAGGTCGAAGAGCTCGCCAAGCTGTTCTCGCCCGAGCAGGTCGACGCGCTGGCGCTCTATCTGCATGCCGAAGAGCGCGGCCGCGGCTTTCTCAACGCAGACCAGACCGGCGTGGGCAAGGGCCGAACCCTGGCCGCCATCCTCCGTCGTGCTGCCATCAAGGGCAAGAAGGTGCTGTTCCTCACAGAGCGGCAGCAGAACCTGTCCGACATCTGGCGCGACGTGATGCACACGAAGTCGGCCGAGTACTTCAACCCGATGGTCATCAACGAGGACGCTTCGCTGATCGACGAGGCGACGAAGAAGGTCGTGATGCGCGGCGCGGCCCGCGAGGAGGTCGATGCGATGCTGTCGTCCGGCGCCTGGCCGACGGGCGTCAATCTGATCCTGGGCACCTACAGCCAGTTCAACCGGGATGCGGAGAGCAAGAAGACCAAGGACACCATCTCCACTCGCAAGTCAGGCTGGCTGTCGAGCGCCATCGATGCGGATGCGCTGATGGCGCTCGACGAATCCCACAATGCGGCGTCGGCCGATTCCAATGTCGGCAAGAACATCGCCGAGGCCGTGAAGCGCGCCGGCTCCGTCGTCTATTCGTCAGCGACGTTCGCCAAGACTGCCGATCACATGGCCTTCTATGCACCCCTGATGCCCGATGGTCTCTCGGGGACCGAGCTCGAAGCGATGATGGAGCGCGGCGGCGAGACCTTCCAGGAGGTGCTGTCCGGCATGCTCGTGCAGGACGGCGTGATGATCCGCCGAGAGTTCGATCTGTCGCGCGTCACGTACCGGACGATCGTGGACACGACCCGCTTTGAACGCAATCGCGGCTACATGGATGCGATTGCGCCGATCCTCAGCGAGCTGGTGAAGCTGTCTGGCTCGATCGACCAGCATATCAGGGCTGCCAACGAGCGGGCAGACAGGCGTGGTGCTGGTGGCGAGCCCGGCGGCGCAGCTGCGCGCGCCGGCGAGATGCCCTACAAGCTCACGCGGTCCGGCTTCGGCAGCCCGTTGTATACGATTTCGCGGCTCTTCGTCGCTGCGCTGAAGATCGACGTGGTCGTGGAGAGTGCGCTCGACGCGCTGCGCAACAACAAGAAGCCCGTCATCGTCGTCGAGAATACGATCCAGAGCCTGCTTGAAGAGCTGGCCGATCGCGATGTCGATGTCGAAGGTGACGTCGTCGCCGACTTCAGGGCGCTGTTCCACCGGATCACGCGCCGGATGACGGAGTCGCAGTTCAGGGACGAGAAACAGGTCGTCCATCGTCGCGACATGACAGCCGGCCAGCCCGCGCTGGTGGCTGCGGTCGACCGCATCCGCCGGATGATCGATGCCCTGCCCGACCTTCCGGCGAGCGCCGTGGACGAGGTCAAGCGCCGCATCGATGAGACCGGCTTCACCTGCGACGAGATTACCGGCCGCACGCTGGAAATCCGGAACGGACGGGTCATGCGGCGCAATGCTGCCTCGTCGACCGTGATCAAGAACATGTTCAACTCGGGCGAACTCGATGCTGTCATCATCAACAGCGCGGGATCGACGGGCATCGACCTTCATGCCGGCTCACGCTTCGCCGACCAGCGTCCTCGCATTCTGATGGAGCTGCAGGCTCCGGCCGACATCCTGCGCAAGGTCCAGGGCCACGGTCGCGTCAACCGTTACGACCAGGTCGAGGATCCCGAAATCTGGTCGTTCCTGTCGGGCCTCCCGATCGAGACACGTCTCGCGGCGATGGAGAACGCCAAGCTGCGCAGGCTGTCGGCCAACACGACATCAAATCGCGACGCAGCCATCCTCGTGCGCGGCATCCCTGATCTGATCAATCCGGTCGGCGACATCGTCTGCTCGCGCTATGCCGAGGCCCGCCCGGATCTGATGCGCAAGCTCGGCTTCAAGGTCGACTCGATCCAGCAGGGTGCCGAGGTCAACCGCACCAAGGAGACGGCTGCAGCCGACAACCTGCGCGATCGGCTCAAGAGCGCCCGCGGTCGCAAGGTTGTCGGCAATGCCGCCCGCGTCGAGGAATACGTGGTGGCCGACACCAAGCGCACGGCCAACGAGATCCTGTCTCGTCTGATCATGCTGCCTGTCTCGGTCCAGGAGCGGGTCTGCAACGAACTCACCGCCGAGTTCAATGCTGCCATCGAGGAGCTCGAAGCCCGCGGCGAGACCCCGCTGCGTACACACGAACTCTCGGGCATCGTTCACGAGCGCAGCCGCTCGATCTTCGACGGCGCCGACTCCGACGATGTGGATTCTGTCTTCCAGGAGCCTCTCTACGTCGTCGAGGGTGCGATCGAGCGCACCGGCAAGCCGATCAAGACCGACGGGCTTCTGGAGCGTATCCAGATCGGTGAAATGGCTTCCGGGCGCGCGCTGGGCTGCATCGAGCGCCTCCGTCTGGGCATGCATGAGATCCTGACGCCCTATCTCCCCGATGGCATGACCGTGGACGAAGCTCTCGTCGCCGGCCACAAGGAGATCACCAAGCGCAAGGATATCATCGACCGGCTGGCCAACGGGCTGGAGACGATCAAGCCCGGCGTCCAGGTGACCTACACGCTCGACGGTGCCGCCACGAGCGGTATCGTCACCCGTATCGATTACCCGCAGCGCGGCTATGAGCACGTTCCCAGCGCCTATGGCGTGGAGTTTGTCGTGCCTGGCGATGAGAAGCCGCGCAGCATGCGGCTTGAGACGCTGCTGAAGGATCCGTCCTTCGCCGTCGACAAGGGGCTGGAGTCGAACGACTACGAGAAGATCCTGAAGCGGTTCGACGACGCGAACGCGATCAAGCTCCAGTCCGTCCGCATCCTGGTCAACAACCTCTATCGGGCGATGAAGTACAATGCCGAGTACAAGCTCGGCCGCCTGGTGACGTTCAAGACCGCCGACGGCGTCATCAACCGTGGCATCGTCATCTCGAATCGCCACCGTGAGCTCAAGTCGCTTCCGGTCGAGGTTCCGGGCGCGAAGATGTGCGAGGACGCTATTGCCGAGGGGATCGAGATCGTCGGCTCGTCCATGATGACCGACAAGTCTCTGTCGCTCAGAAGTGCAGGCGATGGTGCTGTCGAGGTCAAGCTGCCTGCGCGCAACTCGCGCAAGCTCGCCTACGTCTTCGACAACCCGCGGATCGACAGCCTGGCTCGCCGGGGTGTCGAAAGCACAGGCGCGATCACGGTGACGATCCTGAAGACCGAGCTGAAGGAAGTTCTGGAGGCACTGCACGAGGCCGGCGCTGCGTTCTATGCGGCACCCGTTCACCGGCAGTGGACGCTCGACTGGGCGAAGATCCACTCTTCCAGCCGCGAGCGCCTCACCGCGCCAGCGATGATCCCGTGAGGTCGGCATCATGACAACCGTCGAGTCGAACTCCCGCATGGAGCTGCTCAGCCTTCTCACGCTGATGCCTGTCGCCTCTCGCACACTGTCCGATGGAACCCGTCAGATCATCTCTGTCGATCGGACGGGTTCCCCCGCAGTCGCCAATTTCCTGTCCTGCGCTCCTGATGGCACAGCAGAGGCGAAGCGCTGGCGCACGCATTTGATGTCGGGTTCCCCTTTCGAAGTGGTGGACACGGCAACCGACGAGGACGAGATCGCCGCTCCCTTCTCCGAGATCGCCGACTGGTTCGGTGCGCGTGGAAAGCCGTCGGGTTATGCCAGCCATTTCGCGAGCGCCTTTGCGGTCCGCTATCCGCGGTCGGAGATCGACACCGAGGTCGCTCGCGATCTCGGGGCAGCTCAGCTCGTGGCCGGCGGTGCCCCGGCTGTCCTCGAGGCGCTGAATCGCGACGCCCTGTCTGCCCTGCGCGCGATCTCCAGCTTTCCGCAATCAGCATTCGCATTCTATGCAACGCCCGAGCGCGGTCTGTTCCGTCGCCAGGCGGCCGAAGCCTATCCGCTTCTGGCACTCGACTTTGCGACCAAGCCGACGCTCAAGATGGCGATCGATCTCAAGAAGCCGCTGAACGAAACGATCATGCGGGCTTACGGCGAGATCGATACCGGCGTGCCCAAGATGTCAAAGGCGGTGCTGCGCCGCCTGGAGAAGGTCGACTGGGCTGATCGCGGGACGACGCCGGCGCTGCTTGCGGAGATGCTGTCGCGCATTCCGGCTGACTGGTTCCCGAAGAGCCAGTCCGAGTTCGAGGCCTTCATGGACCTTGTCGACGGACCCTTCAGGGTTCTGGCGCCTGAATTGCCCGACGGCATCACATCCCTGGTCGAGGGCTGTGGTGGCAAATGGGCTGACTTGCGCAAGCGCACGGCTCGGGGCGCGGCATCGACCCTGGCGCCCGATGGGCTTTCGCCTGAGGAAGAGCGGCGGTGGAAGCCAACGGGCGATGAGAGCGCCGAAGGCCTGAGGGCTTCAGCACACGGCGCGGTCGAAATGCTCAGAGCATTCCGGGACCAGGTCGTTCTGCCGATTGCGGCCTCGGCTGCCGGCGACTGCGACGTTTATCTCGGACCCGAGAGCCGCCGCATGGCAACGGATGCCGCCGCGCGACTGCTTCTGTCCAGCAAAGCGTTGCCTGCTGTCATGGAGGCGCAGCGTGACTGGCACGTGAAAGCCAATGACATCCTTGAGGCCACAGGTGGCGCTCCAGAGCGGATGCAGCGTGGCAGCTTGAAGGTTGTCGCTGAGGATGGCTGGGCACCGCTGACCGATATCTGGGTGGCTCCCAATGGTATCCAGATCGTGCCGCTGACAGATCCGCGCGAGCTTGCAGAAGAGGGCAGACGCCTCCGACACTGCGTCGGCGGCTACAACGCCAAGGCCCAACGCGGCGACTGCCACATCGTGTCATTCCGTCTGGAGCACGAGGGCGCCTTGCGGCCGCTCTCGACGGCCGAATTTGGCCGTCTGTCAGCTGACAGCGACCGACTGCACACAGTGCAGCATCATGGCCCCGGCAACGGTACCCCTTGCGAACTCGCCAAGGCCGCTTTCAACTGGTTCACCCAGGAGGTTGAGGCGCGCCGGATCCCGCTGAATCGCGACGGGATCATGTCCTATTTGTCAGGACGCCGCCGCCCAACCGACGATGTCCATTATCAGGCTGGATATGACCGCAAGGATCTGGAGCTCGTCGGCAAGGTCGTTTCGGCCTGGCAGCCTCTGCTCGGCAAGCGACTGCGTGGACTCGACATCGAGGCGTTTCGGCAGCTCCCCGAAATGACGGATCTCGTGGAAGCCCTGGCGCCCAGCTTCATGCCGGCATCGCGGTTTTGAGGCTCAGACCGGCCGGTAAGAAACCATAGGCTGGCTAGGGTCGCCGCGGCGGCGGAAGCCGTTCTTGTTGAAGCGGCCCAGGCCAATCTTGTCGAGAAAGCCCGGATTGGGAGCGTCGATATCGACCTCCCAGATCTTGTCCTGTTCGCTCCAGGAATGCGTGTTCTGGGCGGCCGTCACCAGCAACAGTGCGGCCAGTGCGAAGGGCAGTTCCAGGACGACATCCCTGCGCGCATCTTCGAGCGACTTGAAGGACACCTTCGCCCCCATCGCGCCGACATCGATGCTTGACGCGAAGATGACCTCTTCCTTGAAGCCCGCCGGGTGATAGACGACGGCCATATCGATCATCCGGGCAATCGATTCCAGGTGACCTTTGCCGTATCGGTTGCGAGCCAAATAGGCCCTTTCCGAGATGTCGGACACGCTCATAGCAATCGCCGCGAAGGAGTGATGCACTGTCCCGTCGGGCAGGTCCCACGCAGTCATCATGATGATTCGGTCGAAATCCGTCGGATCCGGACAAGCGAAGATGCCCACGCTGCAAGGATGGACAGAGCCAGCGATGGGCTCGACGTCGCCTCGGCGAGGCTGATCCTCGAACTCGATCCAGATCCCGTCTTCGCGGAACCTGATCAGGTCCATGTTCTCCTCGATCGAGGCTGTCGCCGTCTCGATGGCTCTGGCGAGTGAGCCGGACGCTGCATCAGCTAGGCGGAAGCATTCTGCCTCGGAAATCAGGCGAGCGAGGTCGAGATGGGTGTCGACACCGCGCATTGCGACGGTGGTCTCGATCAGGCGATCGCGCAGCGTCGTATGAGGCGTCACCGGCGCTCGACCCGTGTCTGGCAGCTGATGCACCGTTTGGTCGACGGGATGGCGCGCCTGCGGGCCTCGGGAATCTCATCGCCGCAATCTTCGCAGTCGACAACCTCAGGACCGCCGATATCCATCACCGAAGCCTGGATACGGCGGATCTGCCGATCACGCATGTTGTCCTCTCGCTCGATGGCAAGAGTGATGTCGCTCTCTTCGCTCATAACCTGTCCGCATGAAGGCTGCCCGCGGTGAATCGCCGGGCTCGGACCTCAGGCTAGCGAGTGGTGTTTCCTGGTGTCAACAAGGAGAGATTGCCTATTCCTTGACGGGCCATTGATTCTCTCGTCTACTCTTTGAGAATCTTGAACTGGAGATCACCAATGAAACCGATCGCAGCACTTGTGGTCCTCGTCGCCCTCGTCGCCGCGGCGGGGACAGCCCATGCAGGAGAGTTCTCGCGCTTCTCCACGCCTGACGAGAACATCAGGGCCGCCATTCCCACGACCACCCATGGTCGGTATCCGATTCCCAGCGGCCATGGCGAGTACGTTCCGGTCGGCGCCTATCTGCCCAAGCCGGCGAACTCCGCAGCCAATGTCCGGCACTATGCGGTCGGCGAGGCCTCGGTCGACACCTACCGCAAGGTGCGGAGCCGTGATGCCAAGGGGCGCGCCAGGTACGACCGGCGTCGCGCCGCCTGGTCGCGCTGAGATCGCAGACGAGAAAGCCAAGGGGCGCGCTCAGCTCTGAGCGCGCCCCTTTTTGTGTCCGGTGCGAAGAGCGTCAGACCGCCATGGACCTGATCAGCGTCCAGAGGTCGTTCAGTGTCAGCACCGTCATGATGGTCAGGAGCAGGCAAGCGCCGAATATCTGGACGTAGACCATGACTTGCGGCTTCATCGGACGCCGCATAGCGCCTTCGATAGCGCAGAGTACGAGCTGCCCGCCGTCGAGCACAGGAAGTGGCAGCAGGTTCACGACGGCGAGATTGATGGAGAAGACGGCCAGCATGAAGGTCCAGCTGGACAGGCCGTCCGCTGCTGCATTCTTGGCAATCGAGGCCATCCTGATCGGGCTGCCGACGTCGTCGATCGAGCGATTGCCTGACAGGAGCTGCCCAAGGGTGATGATGAAGGCTCGCGTCTGCTTCGCGACATCCCAAAACCCCAGCGCGACAGCATCGATTGGACCCGTCGGCTGGTTGATTGCGCTGCCAGACGTGATCCCAATCCGGCCAACGGTCTGGGCCGAACCGAACGTGACGACCTTGACGCCCTTTGGAGTGATTTCAGCCTCGACGGGCTGCTCGACACCCTCTCGCCTGTAGACGACGAGGACGGGCTCATCCGGATGGAGGGCGATTTCGCTGTAGATGTCCCCGAAGCTGTCCGTGCGCATGCCATTGATGGAAGTGATCCGGTCACCCTGCCGTAGCCCGGCAACGTCGGCAGGGGCGCCAGGAATGACTGACTGGATGACGGGTGGCACCATGGGCCGGCCGTAACCGCTGTAGAGTGCGGCGAGCACCACCAGGCCCAGCGCGATGTTGGCGGCCGGCCCGGCGGCCAGGACCAGCGCCCGATCAAGAGGCGAGCGATACAGCAGGCGCCTGCGTTTCTCATCGGGGCTGAGAGCGCTTCCTGCGCCGTCTGGGGCCACGCTGGTGGCATCCCGGTCTCCAAGGAACCTCACGAAGCCGCCCAGCGGGATTGCCCGCAGTTGCCATTCGCAACCATCGCGGTCTGTCATTGACCAGAGAACCCGCCCCACTCCGATGGAGAACTGGGTGCATGAAATGCCCAGGTAGCGGGCCATTCGGAAATGCCCCCACTCGTGAACACCGACAAGCAGGGCGAACATAGCGACGAACGGAACGATCGTTTCAAGGATCGCGACCAGGATATCGAGCAAAGCCATTTCCGCTCCCGAAGCATCAATGGCTCAATCCTACATCGGCATGATGCCAATCGGAACGGACCGGTCAATGACTGGGGTTACGGGTCACTTTTCCGACTGCGCCGATCAGGCTGTCCGAGGTATATGGCTTGGCGATGAATGAGGCCTCGCGCGGCAAATCAGACGATCGTGGGTTTGCTGTCCCGGAGGTGACGACGATGTTCAGCTCGGGTCGCGCATGCTTCGCCATCGCCGCCAATGTCAGGCCATCCATCGCCCCGATCAAAACCACGTCCGTGAACAGGACCGTGATGTCGTCTCGGGCATCAAGAAGACGCAACGCCTCGTTGCCGGTGCGCGCTTCGACCACGTCATAGCCCGCGTCCGACAGGATGTCGGCGCCATACATTGCAATCAGTGGCTCGTCTTCGACGAGAAGGACAACATTACGGGGCATGGGATCGCCTTTCGCATCGTGCTCACGGCACGGATGCTGCGTGATGACTGGGGTAACGCTCTCGATCAGATCCGGTTCGATGATCGTGATTCAGTTCATCGGTTGCACTCGACGACCTCATAGAGGTCGAGAGATCTGAGCCTGGCTCGCGCGGTAGCGCCTTCCCGGGTGATCTCCATGCTCTGCACGACGCCATTGCCGAACTGGATCGAGCGCACTGTGTAGTCGGGCCCGGTATCGGGCCGGCCGCCAGCCTCATAGAATGAAGACGTCACATTCCACGATGGCTGGCCGTCGAGCTCAGGGTGATCTCCTGGTGTCGAGGCCCGCGGAGACAGAACGCTGGTGATCTCCAACGGCAATGCTCCTTCGGATGAGGTGCCGAGAAACACCTTGTTGGACGACAGCACCGATCTGTCTCGTTTCGCCTGCGTCAGAAGCGTCTTCGTCTGAAGGGTCGGCAGAAGCGTCCCCTGAGGCAGTTGACCGAAGCTCTCCCCGCCCTCACCGTCCGTGAAGACGGCAAATCCGTTCGATCCTGACGCCGCTTGACCTCGAAACCGCGATACCGTCTGGCCATCTCGCTCGGTCGTTTCGTGAAACCGCATGGCACTGCCATCAGCAGCTTCCCACGATGCGTTCGTGGTGACGACACGTGCCCCGGCTTTCGGGATGTCGATCTTCTGCAGTACGGCCCACCCGTCGCAGGCGTTGCCGAGTATCTCATACTCGACCCTGCCGCCGGTGGCCGCGCCGTCTTCATCGACGAGGTCATAGATGGCCTTGTGCGGCTGGATATCGGCTCGTGCCAGCGATGGGACTGCCAGGGCCAAAACGACAGCAATGATGGGGGCGCGGCGCATGGTCTGTCCTGAGGCGACGATTCGATGAATCGATTGCAATGCGATCCTTGAGCGACAGCAAGACGAACGAACCGATATCCACTTTTATTGAGACCGATCCATCCACGATCCGACCAGCGCCTGATTGTTCCTTTGCACGGTCGCGACTTATCGTTTGCCCGTAGAATCGGAGCCTTGCATGTCACCCCTGCCGAAGCGCGGAATCCTCCTTGCCCTCTGCTCTCCTTCAGGTGCCGGGAAATCGACGCTCGCCCGGGCGCTGCTGCGCAGTGATACCAATATCCGGCCATCCATCTCGATGACGACCCGCCCGCCTCGTCCGAGCGAGGTCAATGGGAAAGACTATCATTTCGTCGACCGGGCCGGCTTTCAGCGCGCGCTGGACGCCGGGTTGCTCCTGGAATGGGCGGAGGTCCATGGCAATCTCTACGGCACGCCGCTGGAGCCCGTGCGCGAGCTGATCGAGACCGGCCGGGATGTCGTGTTCGACATCGACTGGCAGGGTGCCGCCGTCATTCAGCGCGCATATCCTGATGACTATGTCGGTGTTTTCGTCCTCCCTCCATCTGCCGAGCACCTGAGATCGCGGCTTCAGACACGGGCCGAAGATGCGCCGGACGTGATTGCTCAAAGGCTGAAGAATGCGAGGGACGAGATCAGCCACTGGCGCGAATTCCAGCATGTCATCGTCAACGACGACGTCGACCGGTGCTTTGCCCGTCTCACCGCGGTTGTTTACGTCGAGCGGGTGAAGCGGCTCCACACACTGGTCGTCGAACAGTTTGCGCCGAAATTGCTCGACGACATCGATCGCCTCGTGGAAGAGATCGCGATTGGCCTCGAATTGGAAGCCGGAACCAATCCAGGCCCGTAATGCCACGACAAGGATTGATTTACTCAATCAGAGTTCCGCGGTGGAAACTTCACCGTCTGTTCTTGTGAGGCGGGTGTCGCTGCGATAACGATCGCCTATGGCACGCACGACACCATTCATTTCCACCGCCACGCGCCAGCTGATGCCGGCCAACACGGCTCACCTCTCCCGCGATCAGGAGGCCGATCTCGTCACACGCTGGCAGCAGCAGGGCGATCGCGCGGCGCTCGACACGATCACGCAGGCGTTCCAGCCGTTCCTCCACAAGCTGGCTCGGCCGTTCGTTCGTGGCGGCATGTCCATCGACGATCTCATGCAGGCTGCCAATGTCGGGTTCATGCAGGGGCTGGCCGGCTTCAAGCTCGAAACCGGCTTCCGGCTGTCGACGTTCGCCCAGTGGTGGGTGCGCTCGGCCATCCAGGAGCACGTTGCCCTGATGCAGACCGCAACGAAGATCACGAACGGTCGCAACCAGCGCCGGATCCTGTTCGGCATCGGGCGGGCGGTCACGAAAATTGAACGCCGCGGCGGAACTGTCAGCGATGCCAGCCTCGCTGACGTCCTGCAGGTCAACGAGGCCGAGATTGCCTCCGTTCGCAGGGCCATGGCGGTGGCGACGTCTCTCGATACACCGCTTGCGTCCGACGATGACGAAGCGAGCACACTCGGCTCGTTGCTGGCCAACGACGATGAGCCGCTGGACCTTCGATACGAGAGAGAACAGCTTCGCTGCATTCGTCAGCGCGGGATCGACGCTGCAGTGGAGACACTCGACCCCCGCTCACGCGAGATCTTCAAGGCACGCAGGCTGCGTGATGACCCTGAGACCCTTGAGGAGCTCTCGCAGCGTTTCGACGTTTCGCGTGAGCGGATCCGCCAGATCGAGGTCAAGGCGTTCGAGAAAGTCGCACGCCACATGCGCGAAAACGATCCCCTCGCCATGCAGGCGCAGGCGGCCTGATCAGGTCGGCTGGGCACCGCCTGACAGCACGATAGCCGCGGCTTCGGATGCGAGATCCGCAATAGCGTTCGCCGACGCCCACCATTCAAGCCGGAAACGGTGCGGAAGGGCTGCGTCGAACTTGCCCTCGGGGATGGCGCCTTTCCGCGATAACCAGGTTCCTACGCGGGCCCGAGCTTCGCGGCGAACCCGTTCGAGAACCGGTTTCAGCATCTCGGACGTCACCGATGCGACCCATAATCCGTAAGGACCAGCCGTCGCATTGAGGCCCTCCCCGCATAGGGCCATGGTCAGGGCCTCCAGCTTTCGCGTCCCGATCCATGGAAGAAGGATGAGCCCTTCTCTCTCGTTCAGCGACACGAACCGATCGAGTTCCTGTGCTCGGTAGCCGGCTCGCGCGTTGGACAGCATCCGTCGCGCTGCCGGCGTCCAAGCCTCGTCGACATGCTGGGTCGATAGAATAGCCCGCATGCGTGCAGCGAGCCTGTCGTGCATTGGCTCTTGGTCACCACCTTCGAACCTCGGCTGCTTGCCTTTGTCTGAGGGCTGGACCTCGGCAACACGCTTGTCGATGTCCAGCTTCATGATCGACCATCGTGACCCAGCGAAAAGCACGCCGTCACCCGGCCCGATCGCGCTTCCACCCATAAGAGGCAATCGGCCGAGCGGCATGCCGGCGTGGATGAGGTCGATCTCGAACGGGGTCGAGAAGACGGCATAGATATCAGGCGAGCCGGCGAGCTGCGCACCTTTAGAGCCAAGGCCCATCAGGCCACCACGATGTTCGAGCAGCCGCACCTCTGGGCGAGCCATTGCCTGACAAAGCTTCTCGAAGGCGGCACGACCGACGCCGGACATCGGCTGCGATCGGGAGAGGATGCCGAAGATCCGATCAAAGCTCAGATCTCCGCGGCTTCGCAGCAGACAAAGCGTCTCGTGGACGACCACTGAGAGGCTCGCAGGTCGCTCTCCTGGTGGCTCCACAAAGCCTTCCCTGAGCAGCGAGAGTGCAGCTGCGGCACAGACGAGGTTGAGGCGCAGGCGCCCCTCCTGGTGCTGCTCAAGGCCTTCAAGCTCGATCAGAGACAGGTCGAGCGTCGAGCGCGTCCCAGCCCTCCGGCCTGAGCGCCCCACCCGCTGACGCAAGCCCGAGACCGACCGTGGCGGTCCAATCTGACAGACGGTTCCAACCTCACCGATGTCGATGCCCAGTTCGAGCGTCGTTGTGGCGATTGCCGTAGCGTGGGCAACGGCAGGATCGCGAAGCCTGCGCTCTGCGGTTTCCCTGACCTCTCGCGACAGCGAGCCATGGTGGGCGAAAAATACGTTCTCCTGCCCAGCGGCGGAGCGTCGGCGGCGGAGAATGTCGCAAAGCGCCTCTGTCATTCGGCGCGATCCAGCGAACACCAGGTTCTTGCCAGTCCCCAACCTCTGGTCGAGCCTTGTTGCTGTCTGCATCAGCCCCGTCTCGATACCGGCTTCCTCGGCCATCGTATCGTCCATGCCTGGCAGCCGAGGCGGATCAAGCGCAACGTGAAGCGATGCATCGAGATCGACGCCCTTCTTGCCATCGGTCACAAGCACAACACGGTCTGGTCTGCCCGGTCGCAGCCATCTTGCAGCGATGGCCGGGTCTCCCAGGGTTGCCGATAGCCCGATCCGCCGCGGGCTGGCGCCAGACGCATCCTCGAGGCGCTCCAACAACGAGGCCAGATGCGCGCCGCGATCCCCGATCAGGAAAGCATGCAGTTCGTCGACGATCGTGAACATCGTTTGCCCGAACACCGCAGCCAGTCGGTGGGCGCGATGCAGCAGCAAGGCTTCGATCGATTCCGGAGTGATCAGGCAGATCCCGCGTGCTGTCTTGAAGAAGGCCTCCTTGGCATCACGGCTCTCGTCGCCGTGCCAACGGATGATCGGCAGACCATGCTCGGCCGCCAGCGGCCGGAGACGCTGGTACTGATCGTTGATCAAGCTCTTGAGGGGCGAGACACAGATGATCCCGACCGACTGTGGCTGGACACGGTCGACCAGTGAGATCGCTGGTAGGAAAGCAGCTTCCGTCTTTCCGCCGGCGGTGCCGGCGGAAATCAGGAGATCGCCCTGCCCCGCCATCAGCGCAGCGCCTGCGCGCAGCTGCATGGGTCGCAAACCCGACCAGCTCTGACCTGAGATCCATCGGCGACATCCCGTAGAGAGGTCGTGATGGGTGAACGTGTCGGGATCGGCAGATTGGGCCGGTAGCATCACCTGTTCAACGCTGGCCGGTTCAACTCGTCTGACAGCCGGTCCAACCGCGTCATCTCAGCCTGGGCGAAACGATCCGTCATCCCCGAGACGTAATCACGCACCCGCCCGGCAACGCCTGCCTTGTCGAGATCGTCAACGCCCAAGGACCACCGCTCGGGGAGCAAGCAGGGATCGGCGAGGAGCCGTTCGACCAGCTCCTTGACACAGGTCTGCCCGCGGTTGGTCTCCGTCATCAGAGCATCATGACGATAGAGGTTCTTGCGCAGCCAGGCCTTCAGGATCTTCTCGTGAGCCGCCATCTCATCGGAAAAACCGATGACGGGCTCATCTGCATCCCTCACGTTGGCAACGGTCACGCAGTCTTTCAACCGCTGCCGCGCCGTCGCCAGGACGTCTTCCACAAACCCCGACATCATACGCCGGAGCAGCTCGTGGATCCGGCGGTCGGGATCGCTGATCATGTCGAGATTGGCCTCGCGCCAGATCTTGCTGATCAGCGGCACTTCGCGAAGTCGATTGGGATCGAGGATGCCGGAACGGACACCGTCTTCGACGTCGTGGCAGTTGTAGGCGATGTCATCGGCCACCGCTGCCGCCTGCGCCTCGGCCGACGCGTAACGCGTCAGGTCGAGGCCGTAGAGCTTAGCTGCGCTGACGATGGCTGCCGGTGGATCCCTGTCCGGATGCTTCCCGATCCAGTCTCCCTCGCGAGAAAGCATCGGACCATTGTGCGCGAGGATGCCCTCGATGGTCGCATAGGTCAGGTTCAGGCCATCAAAGGCGGCGTAGCGATGTTCCAGGCGCATCACGACAGCGAGCGCCTGAGCGTTGTGGTCGAAACCACCCCATTCCCGCAGGGCTTCGTCGAGCGCGTCCTCTCCCGCGTGGCCAAACGGCGGATGCCCCAGATCATGGGCCAGCGCAATCGTCTCGGCCAGATCCTCGCAGAGCCCGAGGCGCCGTGCGATGTCGCGCGCGATCTGTGCGACCTCGATCGTGTGTGTCAGCCGTGAGCGCACATGGTCGCCTTCCGTCCCGCCCACGAAAACCTGCGTTTTGTGGGCCAGCCGGCGGAAGGCAGCAGAGTGCAAAATGCGCTCGCGATCACGCTGAAACTCGCTTCGTCCGGCCTGGATCAGCTCCGGGATCAACCGGGCGCCCGACTTCGCCTCATGTGCCGCAGAGACCGAGCTCAGCATGATCGTTCCTAGAGTGCTGGGGTCGGAGCCATCAGATTGGCGGCGATGCGCTCTCGCTCTTCCAGACCGGAGTGGGCCTCGACGACATCGAGCACGAAGCTGTCCTTCGCATCTGCCTCCACCATGGCATCGACCAGGGCATCGACTGTCAGGGACAATGCCATCGCGACCTTGGCGAATTCCGCTGCCGGAAGGTCATAGGTCAGGGCATCGTCGACAGCCAGGGCAGGCGTGGAGCGCCAGATGCTTTCAACCTCGAAGCGCCTGAAGTTCATGTGCGAGTCGAAAATCTCGCGCGGCGATGCCAGATCGGCATCGAAGACCGCGATACCCTTGTAGAAATTGACGAGCTCCGGATCGCTCAATTCTTCGAGAAAGACCTGATACTCGTCGAACGAGCTGAACTCCATGCGACGGCCCTGCCACTGCGACAGGATCAGCCAGCCGCCGCTGCGCCCTTCTGTGCGGAACTCCCAGTCGCCCTGGTCATCACCAGGCCAGGTGGTCGCTTCCGCATTGACGTACTGCATCAGCGCATCGGAGCTTGCCGACCAGAACAGGTCTCCGTCGCCGGCCAGGCGTGCCTTCCAGAGCACATCGAACGCCGCATCGACCTCGTTCTCGCCGGTCTTGGCCAGCTCGTCGTAATCGTGGATCTTGATGTTCCAGGCGAGCGCGCGGCCGAACTGCATATTGGTCGGATGCGAAGCGTGCTTCAGCAGCCTTGCCATGATCTCAGAGCGGGTCGCTTCGGGGAAGGCGTAGGGCACCGTCTCGGAATTGGTCGCCTCGATCATCTCAGGCGAACGGATGTCGGGCCCTTGGGCAAGCGTGACATCTCGCCCGCGTGCAGCCTGAAGGACAAGATCGCCACGCGCAGGCTCCGAGCCGATGCGTAGGTCGGAGGCAAGCTCCCGGCGACGACGTGGATGGTTCGCGATGAAGCTCATCAACTCAGGCCAGGTCATCGCCTTGAGCCGGTCGAATTCGGCCCGCTGCGCGCTGCTCGGGCCGTTTGAACCGCTGGCCTCGCGCTGATGCAGGTCCAGGACGGTCTGGCCATGATCGTCGTCGAGGATGGCGATGCCGTTGTACTCCGGCCCGATGATACCAGCCTGATAGGACTGATAGAGGACGACCGTCAGTCCCCGGTCGATGCCGAAGGTCAGGCGGGCGATGCAGTCGTCCTGGTGGATATATGGGCCGATCTTGGGCATGTGTGTTCGCATCCTGTCGGGTGGGGCACGCCCAAGATAGAGTCGAGGCTTGAAAGTCAGTGGCAGGCTGAAGCGTCAGACGATGAGCTCGTGGACGCCGACCGGGCGGTGATGGCATTCCGTGCGCGTCGAGCGGCGATAGCCAACGCAACGCCAGTTGCCGTCGTTGAACAGAACGCCCATCACCCGGCCATCGACACCCTTGGGGATCGCGATGAGCTTGCGCACGTCGTCGGCCGTGACCTGGCCGATCGTGCGTCCGAGGTGCAGCGCGATCTTGCGAGCCTCGACGAGCCAGTCACGCCGTGCGGCTTCGAGCTTGGGCTGGATGTCGCGCTTGAAGTCGCTGCCTGCGCGGCTGCTTGTCCGGGAGCGCGTGCCGGCGCCTGCTCGTGCGCGGGTCGAGTTGCTGTTGGGCTGGCGGCTGCGCGGCGCTTCGTTCAGGTTCGGCGTCATGACTGGATCCTTGAATGAGTTCGATTCTTCGATCCTTTGACACGCTGATGAGAGCCACAAGCGTTCATTGCTGGATCGCGATTGCAATCCACGAAAGTCAGGAACGGCGACGACTCCATCCAAGACCGCACTGGCGTGACCCGATGGCGCGAAAGCTTGAGTCCGGCAAACCAGCTTGCCTGCGCCTTACAAGCTTCCACGCATCCACACCGCAGATGAAGGAGAGCTTCACCGTGCATTCGGTCTCGGAGCGCCTGAAATCGAACACCCGCATCGGATAGACGTCGACCGGTTCGTTCGGGATCGAGCCGTCAGCCTTCTTGACGAAGGAAGGTTCGGCGAAAATGACCGAGTTGTCGCCGCGGTCGAGCCCAAACTCAGCGATCTCTTCATCGGCCAGATTGAGCGGGCCTTTCATGACGAATCCGTCCAGATAGCCGAAGGCCTGTTCCAGTGCCTTGCGGTCATCTTCGACGATGTCGCGGATGATCGACATGACCTTTTGTGTCTGGCAAAGCCGGGCCGGGATGAGCCATGAAACTCCGTCCTTCTCGATGGCTTTTTCCTTTGCCATCGCGTCGAGCGTCCATTCATGGCGATGTCCGCGAGGAAGCTCGATGCGCATGCCTCCGACTGCAATCGACAACAAGAACCTCCGCGTCGTCGCCTTGATCCGACTGAACTCGACGGCCTTCTCGGGCCAGGCTTCCGGAGCGTCTGCCGCCAAGGAGGCCCCGATCTTCGCGATCACATCCTCCTTGGTGCACCGCGTGTAGCGCGGCATCACGCGCCAGGATTTCCTCGTTGGATCGAAAAACGCTTTCAGGGCCCTGAGCGTCTCGCGCGTCTTCGTGTCGAAGCGGGGAGAGAAAACGTCGAGACCCTCTCCGGCGTCATAGATGCGAACGGTGCCGAGATCGGTGAAGTTGGTCATGTCGGCTCCGGGAATCGAAGGAGCATTATCTAAAGTCATGGATAGAGCGTCAAATCCTTGACGCAGCGCTTGACCTGTGTGGGGCCGGTGGAAAGGATCGCGGATCAGATTGCGATTCGACCCGTATCGTTTCTTGTTGGAGTGAGGACGCACCCATGGATCTCAAAAGCTGCACACTGATTGGCTCCGACAAGGGCGGTGTGGGAAAGTCGATGCTGGCCCATCTCGTCATCCAGGCTCATGACGTTGCCGCTGGTGAGGTTCCCGGCGCGCCGCGCATCAAGGTGATCGAGGTCGATCACCAGAAGCGTCTGACATCGCTCCTGGGCGAAGGCCGCGTCGACGTCAGCCTGCCGGCCTCGCCATCGATCGGGCAGGCGATGAGCAGTCGCTGGTCGCATGAGAGCTTCTACAACCCGGTCTATTCGGCCTGGGCGGCTGGCGATTCCATCACCGATCTCGGCGCAAACGCCTCGTCCAGCCTGTTCGACTGGGCTCGACACAACGATATCGCCACCTTCGCCCGCGACGACGGTATCGCGTTCCGCTTCGTTGCCGTGGCGACGCCTGACGATCTCGCCCTGCGATCGGCCCGAGCTGCTCTGGCCGGCGCCCGGGAAGCATTCGGTGGCGAGTTGTTCCTCGCGCTCAACGACCCCAATGGCGGCGAGGACGGCTATGCTCCCTATGAGGGAAGCGATGTCTATCGCGGACTGCTCGCCGACGTCGTCTCGATGGGCGCACGCGTCATCCAGATCCCCTACTGCGACTGCATGCTGTACGCCTATGCCAAGGCGCGCGGCTACACCGTGCTCGATCTGCTCCGCAACAGGGACGGCGTGCTCTCCACCATCCGCGCGGCGGCCAAGCTCGACGAGACGACCGAGCGCTTCCAGGTCCGTCGCTTCACCAACTGGGTCCGGGCAGTGCAGGCGTCGATCTCACCGATTTTCGAGCCCGCGGGCTTTTCGAAGCGCGCAAGCGCAGCGTGATGGCTGACACGAACCGGACTACCCGGCTCGTGATCGCCTACACTCTGCTCGTCCTGGGGCTGCACCGATTCTATCTGGGGCGGCCGATCACTGGTCTGATTCAGGTCACGGCAGGTTTCGCACCAATGGTTTTCATCGGTATCGGCAACGGTAGCATGGCGGAAGGCCTCAGCGTTATCGCCATGATCGCCGTTGCGGTCTGGTGCCTGATCGATGCCTTTTTCATCCCAAGGTGGGTCTCGAAGCCGTGACGCGCACAGGGCCAAATTTCGACATCGAGACTGATGCCGGTCGATGGATCAGGCATCCGATCGCAGGTTCTGATGAAGCGGGCCGCGGGCCTTTGGCTGGCCCAGTGGTCGCTGCTGCCGTCGTCCTCGATCCAACGCGTCTGCCCTATGGCATCGACGACTCCAAGAAGCTGTCGCAGAAGCGGCTTGAGGAGGCCTATGCCGAAATCACAGCGCATGCGCTGGGTTATGCGGTCGCAATGGTCTCGGCTGCCGACATCGACAGGATCAACATCCGCCAGGCGACCCTGCAGGCCATGCGCGAAGCCGTCCTGGCCCTGCCCAGGTTCCCTGGCCTCGTCCTGTTCGACGGACGCGATGTTCCGCCGGGCCTTCCCTGCAAAGGGCGAGCGATCATCCAGGGCGATGCCAAATCGCTTTCGATCGCAGCTGCTTCGATCATCGCGAAGGTCCGCCGTGACCTTCACATGAAGGAACTGGCGACGCGTTTCCCGGGCTACGGCTTTGAGACGCATGCCGGCTATGGCACTGCATTTCACCTGAAAGCCATCGCCGAGCTCGGACCGACCACCGAGCACCGCATGACCTTTGCACCCCTGAAGCCACGCCCCGTGCCGGCACCGGCTCCAGCACAGATCGATCTGTTCGAGCGCCTGGGTTCGTGACTTTCATGGTCGCGCGGCATGATCGGGTAAATCCATCATTGGCCGGCAGATCATGCTTCACACACCCGTCGACAAAGAAATCCGAGACGCTGCCACGATTCTTCTGAACGCTGACTGTTCGGGCTCGATGCTCGTGGTCTTCGTCGAACACGAGCCCGATGAAGACCATCCGGGCACCTATCGCGGCATCGGCTGCGACGAAGAGGGTGTGTATCTGGAAGCGACCGATGGAGAGATTCGGCGTCTGGATTCCGTGAAGAAGCAGGATTTCGAGCTGGCGGTGTCGTTCAATCCGGACAACACCTTCATTCAAGAGATGAGCTACGCGTCGTCGAAGTTCGGCAAGGCGTACGCGCTGCCATATCTCACGAACATGACCAACGAGGCGGGACCCTCCCTGTGAAAGAAGCCCTCGTCCTTGGAACAGTTCGCGGTCGCAGTGGCCGTCGCCACGCCGTGGCGCTCCAGGACGGGAGCGTGCTCAAGGTCGTCTTCGAAGGAGACATCCTGCCCCGGATCGGCGCCGATGTGATCGGCATCATCTCCGGTGAAGGCGACGAGATCCGCATGGAGCTCGTGCCTGACCTGGCCAAGCGGCTTCTGAAGGGCAAGCGGGTCCAGATCAAGACTTTCGGGCGCCCCGATCTGACGGCGCGCATGCTGGCTCATCTGCTCGATGGTACGGGCCCGGCCGTCATTCGCCCTGGCGTCGGCGGCATCATCGAGCGCACACCCGATGTCCGGGATCCGGATCTGCGCTGGGCTCTCAGCCAGCTGGAGCCTGAAGCTCGCCGTCTTGGCATTGCGCTGAACGTGATCGACCCGCTGGCTCTTGCCGCTGCTCCCTGGGCTGATCGCGGTCTTGTCGACGGCATCCTGCCAGCCGATTCGACCGGTGAGCGCGGCGCTCTGTCTGATCTCAAGGCTCTGATGGCCGATGCCTTCCAGCCTGCCTGCAGGCGAACCCTCGTGGCGATGGGGCGCGGCCTGAAGGTCCCCAGCGTCGACTTCGTGATCCCTTATTCGCCCTTCCTCACCGGCTCCGGCTTTTGCGCTCGCATCGGTGGTGCCTGGAAGTCGGAATACGCTTTCCCCGGCATGCGATCGCAGGACGCCCGGCGCCTGTCGTCGTTTCGTGAGATCTCGCTCGCCTTCGCCGCTCGCCATCTCGGGCGCATTGCTGGTGGCGAAGAGGTGGCTCGCCAGGTTGAGGAGAGCTTCGCGGACGCGGCTGCGGTCATCGCTTTCCTGCGCGCCGGCGGCGACCCATCCTCTGCCTTGCGATTTGCCCAGTATCGCGAGGCCGGCGCAGCGCGCTGGAATGGCGAGGGTGATTGCCCGCCTCTCTCGTGGTTGGCCATCCGGACGGCAGTCGCCACGGCGGGCGCCATGGAGATCGCCGATACCGAAGCTCTGCTTTCACAGGCAGCATCCCTCGCGATGGCGCATGCTCCGCGGTCGGAAGAGGCGATGTCCAGGCTGAAGGCGAGCGCAACCGACCGGGACGCCTTCGTGGATCTAGACCGGACTGCATTCCGCACGCGCGATGTTCTGGAGCGTCATTATCGCTCTGAGGTCGCCGAACTCGTCGCGCGTCTGGCATCGTCACCGGCTGCTATCGAGCGTCTGTCGAGGTTCGCCGTGATGACGGTTCCGTCTGGCTTCGAAGATGCCTTCGCCGAGATGATCGAGCCGGCGCGCTCGCTCGTCGACCTCGGCGCCGACGAGATCAGGCCGCTCGCCTTCCTCGACGATGATCGCGAGCCATCCCTCGACGAAGTAAGCTTGCCGACGCCCTGAGCGGCATCTCAATCCACGTCAATCTGCCCGAGCCGGCAGCCAAATGGTGGACACGTTCTTCCTGCACAGAGGCCGACATGGTCTAGTTGACCCGTGCCGACGAAAAGGAAGAACGACTTTATGAGTGCTCAGCTGAACTCCCCCGAAGAGACCGGTTTCATCGTCGACTGCACGGCTCGCATCGTGGCTGCCTATGTCGGGTCGAACCGAATTCAGGGCTCGGAATTGCCTGCAATCATCGACGATGTGCATCGCTCACTGGCGGGGCTCTCGGCCCGTCCGGCAGAGCCAGTCGAGGCCGCTCCGCTGGTGCCGGCCGTTCCCGTCAAGAAGTCGGTCCATCCCGAGCACCTGATCTGCCTCGAGGACGGGCAGAAGTTCCAGTCTCTCAGGCGGCACCTGCGTGTGAAGTACAACCTCACGCCGGAGCAGTACCGGGCCAAATGGGGCCTGCCCGTCGACTATCCGATGACGGCGCCGAACTATTCGATGCGGCGCAGCGAGCTCGCGCGCACGATCGGCCTGGGTCGCCCGAAAGGCTGAAGGGTCGCTCGTGTCCGCGAACGTAACGGCTCGGCCGATGGGTCGCCGGGAAATCATCCAGCAGCTCGGCGTTACCTACGCCCATAAGGGGGATTGGCAGCAGCCGATCGTCGAGATGCCGGGTGACAGCCGAAAATCGCCAAGCCCGACGATCAAGATGTTCGGCTCTGAGGTCGAGGCCGCTGCCCATGTCAGGGCCCTGGCCCGCCGGTCTGCCGAACGTGACATCGCGAGCGCGCAAGCCCTGCTGTCGAGCCCCGTGGTGCGCTTCAGGCTCTGGCTGGCACGCAATACGATGTTCTTTCGAGAACGAGAGATCGGCCTGATCCAGACAGAGGCCGCGCTCAGCCTTCGTCTCAAGGAGGCTCGGGCCATCGCTGCCGGCGCCGTTCCTGTGACGTTTGTCCGCCTGCAAGACGACGTCGTCTGCCCGCCCGTGCTCGATCCTGGCCTGACCGTTTACCTCGTCGACAGTCGCGGGCATCCCAGCGATGCAGCCCGGCTGATCGAGACCGTCATCACCACGCGATACGTGACATCGCCGAGGACTGGCCACGACATCGGGTTGCGATATGCGCTCTGTGGAGCCTCGGTGCTGTTCGAGGTCGACGAGCGCGAAGACGGTCAGCTCGTCCTGTCATGCGCTGACGGAGATCTCGTCGCCTACCGCGATCGAGAGCTCGCTCAGGATCTCCTCGACAGCTTGGCTATGGAAGTCGACGCCATGCCTGATGCTCCCGACCACGATACCCAGATCCCGGCGCAGAAGCGCCACGTCCTGCGCCTTCTCGACCAGGTTGGCCATCTGGGTGGCCTTGACCCCTCACAATGGCGCAGAGCGCCCCAGCAGGCGGTCTCCAGCCCGAACTAGGGGGTTGGGGCCGTTGTCTCGTCCGGCACGGCTGACAGGATCCGGTTGAGGTCTGCGATGGCTGCAGCGATACGCTCCTGGCCGATGATGGTGCTGTCGCAATCCTCGCGCGGATCGAGCTCCCGCATCAGATAGATCAGGAACGTGTCGCCGGTGGCGCGCAGGGCCTTATCGAAAAGCCTGGCGCTCTGCGAAGCTGTTTCGACGAGGCCTGCGTACTCTCCGCCGGCATAGACATCGAGGCAAGCCTTCTGCGGCTGCGACAGTTCCAGCGGAAGGTCGAGGATTTCGAGCTTCCGGAAACCCGCGCGGATCTCCGATGACGGGATGATCCGCTTTGTTCCGTCAGCGGTAACTTCGATGTCCTGACTGGCCAGCTGTGAACACAGACGGATCAGGCCAGAGAAGTCATCGGATGTACCCAGAAGCTCATAGGCTCCTGTCGCCCTGCTTCGCACGATAGCCGCGAAGTCTGCAGGCTGGCCCTTCAGGGCATGCACTTGGACGATCGGATCATCGAGATGCCGAAAGTCTCGCTGCCGCGGCATCGACAGCAAGAATGCGGCCGCCACGCTGGAGCCTTCCAGCGAGAGCTTTTTCGTTGCTCCGATTGTCATGCCTCAGCCCATGCCAGGGGTGCGAGCCGGCTCCACGTCATCGCCGAATTCTCGCAGCAGATCGGTGACATCGGCAAGGCCGTCGATATCGAGTCCCTCGGCGTGCGCGGCGCGGACCATGATCGCGACCTTGGCGCGGAAATCTTCCAGAGAGATAGGCTCCTTGAACACGCTGATCGGCACGACCTCGGCCATCGTTCCTACGAAACTTGAGATCGATGTCCTCTTGAGGCTGTCCTGATCGAACCCGACACCCTTGTCCTTGCCAGGGACGTCGAACCCCTTGGCCATCTCGAAGCGCATGATCAGGTCGGCTTCCTCGTCACTGGCAGCCATGACAGCGTCCAGCCAGGTACCTTCCTCGATGTCCTCGGAATGATGGGCTTCCGCAGACCAGCGAACGCGCTTGTCGGCCGCGTCGCCAATCTGGAGGGAAATGATCACCTGCTCCTCGCAATGGCGATCGAGTTCGTCGAGATAGCGACTGTCGTTGTTGATCTCATCATAGTCCACGAAACGGGAGGCGACATTCTTCTGTGCCGTCCGCATGGCATCTTCGAGCTGATCGAGCAGCTCGACCTGGGGGTCCAGCTCGACGAAAGTCTCGATGCAGCCATTGGCGTCGATGTCTTCGTGCACCCTGTTCTCAGGGACCTTCACGACGAAGCGGAATTTCTGGGAGGTCATGACGGGCTCCGGCCTGCGAACGCGTGGGTCTTGGTGTCGGGTATGGACTGCCTCAAGGCTGAGGTGTCGGTGTGTCCTCGACGGCGAACTTGACCTTCATGATGTCCATGATGGCCCGATCGAGCCGGGACACCGCCTCCTCGCTGTTGCTGCAGTCTTCCCGCGGATCGAGCTCGCGCATC
Source organism: Bosea sp. RAC05 (assembly GCF_001713455.1). Lineage (NCBI taxonomy): Bacteria > Pseudomonadati > Pseudomonadota > Alphaproteobacteria > Hyphomicrobiales > Alloboseaceae > Allobosea > Allobosea sp. RAC05. The sequence continues at coordinate 327,830 of NZ_CP016463.1, read as the reverse complement.
AGAAATCGGAATAGGCTGTCACCGCAGCCGGCGAGCTCTTTTTCGTAAAGCCTGCCGCTCGTCTGGGCGAGCTCGACCAAATGGGCGAAATCGCCTTCAGCATAGGTGATCGCGCAGGTGATCTGGGCCTGCGACAGCTCGATGGGTGAGTTGTCAGGTGCCAGGGCCGCGAAGCGCTCCTTGAGCTCCGCGCCGGTGACCAGCCGTACCTTCCCATCAGCATCGCGCTCGTGTTCACGCGACGCGATTGACGAGCAGGCGTCGATCATCTTCGCCAGGTCGTCGGAGTATCCGAGTATCTCGGTCTGCGCGGGCCTTGGTCCGTTGAGAATGGCGACATAGTCCGCATCCTGGTCCTTGAGCTTTTTCAGGCTGACAACGCCGACGGGCGAGAGTCCGAACTCCCTCATTCGCGGGGCCGAGAGCTGGAAGGAAGCAATATGCTGCGCGCCAGTGAGAATGTCCTGGGTGCTGGTCGGCCTGTTCGTCATAGAAGCTCGTCCTAGATCCAGCCGCATCTGGCGACTGCGATTCGACTTCCACACTGACCCTGATCCTTGAAAGCAACCAGGGTAGCGCCTACCCGGAGATCAGGAGGTGCGCACAAGCTCATTCGGGTCGTAGCATTGCCTCATGAAGCGCAAAGAGCCCGACGTTTCCGCCGGGCTCTTTGGAGGTTGCTGTCAACGAGAAAGCTGAGTGTTAAAAATCGTTTTCTCGTTATATTTCAATGTCTTAGGAGCATCCCGATGTCGTGTGGCACGACTCGCATACGGTGCAGGTGCCCGTTTTCCTGACGCGGTCAGAGCCGCAGTTCGGGTTCTGGCAGAGATCGCCCGTGTAGCCCATCATCGTTGCCTGTGAGCGCCTCGCGGCACTATCGGAGACGACCTTCTGTGCCGGCTCAGGGAAAAGCTTGAGCACACCAATGTCGGACTTGAGAGCCGCATTGCCGTCGAAAGCGACCTGAGCCACGACCCGGCCTGCATCGTTGGCCGGCGCCGGATCGCGCTGGATGCTCTGGCCGCCCTCCAGGACGCGCAGGCTCTCCTGCACCCGGCCGCGGACCATGCCGGTCGACATCGGCAGCGAGCTCGGCTGCCCGATCGTGCCGACATCGTCAGCCGGGGGGATGTTCGCGAACTCATGCCGACCGAGATAGGAGATCGCCAGCTCCCGGAAGACGTAGTCGAGGAGCGAGGACGCCATCTTGATGGTGTCGTTGCCGCTGACCATGCCCGCCGGCTCGAACCGGGTGTTCGTGAAGGCCTCGACATACTCCTCCAGCGGCACGCCGTACTGGAGACCCAGCGACACCGCGATGGCGAAGTTGTTCATCATCGCCCGGAAGGCAGCGCCCTCCTTGTGCATGTCGATGAAGATCTCGCCGAGACGACCGTCCTTGTACTCGCCCGTGTGCAGGTAGACCTTGTGCCCACCGACGGTCGCCTTCTGGATGTAGCCGGTCCGGCGCTCGGGGAGCTTCTCACGCTCGCGCACGACCTCGATGCGTTCGACGACCTTCTCGACGATGCGCTCGGCGACCTGGACAGCACGGACGACAGGCGGCTGCTCGATCAGCTTCTCCACCGCATCGGCAGCGTCCTCGTCCGCATCGTCCGCGTCGGAAATCAGCGCCGAGTTCAGCGGCTGCGAGAGCTTCGAGCCATCGCGGTAGAGAGCATTCGCCTTCAGCGCCAGCTTCCAGGACAGCAGATAGGCGCTCTTGCAGTCCTCGACGGTAGCATCGTTGGGCATGTTGATCGTCTTCGAGATCGCACCCGAGATGAACGGCTGGGCCGCTGCCATCATGCGGATGTGGCTCTCGACCGAGAGATAGCGCTTGCCGATGCGACCGCACGGGTTGGCGCAGTCGAACACGCTGAGGTGCTCATCCTTGAGGTGCGGCGCGCCTTCCAGCGTCATCGCCCCGCAGACATGGACGTTGGCACCATCGATCTCGGCCTTGCTGAAGCCGAGGAACGGCAGCAGCTCGAAGCTCTGGTCATTGAGCTTCTCGGCCGGGACCTTGAGCGTCTGGGTCAGGAAATCCTCGCCCAGCGTCCACTTGTTGAAGACGAACTTGATGTCGAAGGCGGCCTTCAGGTCCTTCTCGATCGCGTCGATCTTCTCCTGGGTGAAGCCCTTGGCGCGCAGGCTGCCATGGTTCACGCCCGGCGCCTGTGCCAGCGAACCGTGACCGACCGCATAGGCCTCGATCTCGGCGATGTCCGCCTCACGGTAGCCCAGCGCCCGCAGTGCGGCCGGCACAGCCTGGTTGATGATCTTGAAGTAGCCGCCGCCGGCGAGCTTCTTGAACTTGACCAGGGCGAAGTCAGGCTCGATGCCGGTGGTATCGCAGTCCATCAGAAGGCCGATCGTGCCGGTCGGCGCGATGCAGGTCGTCTGCGCGTTGCGATAGCCGAACGTCTCGCCGAGATTGACAGCCTGATCCCAGGAGTCGCGCGCGGCCGCGGACATCTGCAGGAACACCGGGTTGCCGGTCTCCTTCGACATGGCTTCGAGCGTCGCGTGATCGAGGCCGACAGGAGCGACCGAGAGACCCTCATAGGGAGCGTTGCCGCCATGAGCCGCAGTGCGATGGTTGCGCATGACGCGCAGCATCGCCTGGGCGTTCTCCCCATAGAGAGCGAACGGCCCGCGCTCGCCGGCGATCTCCGCCGACGTCGCATAGGCGTCGCCCGTCATGATGGCGCTGAGCACGCCGCACAGGGCCCGCCCCTCGACCGAGTCGTACGAGATGCCCATGGTCATGAACAGGCCGCCGATGTTGGCGTAGCCGAGGCCCAGCGTGCGGTAGTCGTACGAGCGCTGCGCGATCTCCCTCGACGGGAACTGCGCCATCAGCACCGAGATCTCCAGGACCAGGGTCCAGATCCGGTTGGCATGGCGATAGTCGTCGAGCAGGAAGCTCTTGGTCTCGACGTCATAGAACTTGAGCAGGTTCGTCGAAGCCAGGTTGCAGGCCGTGTCGTCGAGGAACATGTACTCCGAGCACGGGTTCGAGCCGTTGATGCGGCCGCCGGCCGGGCTGGTGTGCCACTCGTTCATCGTGGTGTTGAAGTGCAGGCCCGGATCAGCCGACGCCCAGGCTGCCTGGCCGATCGCTTCCCACAGGTCGCGGGCCTTGACGGTCTTCGAGACCTTGCCGTCGGTGCGCTGGATCAGGTTCCAGTCGCCGCCGGTTTCCACGGCACGGAGGAACTCGTCGCTGAGCGAAACCGAATTGTTCGAGTTCTGGCCGGCGACCGTGTTGTAGGCCTCCGAGTCCCAGTCGGTGTCGTATTCGTCGAAGTCGATCTTCTCGTAGCCCTGGCTGGCGAACTGGATCACCCGCTTGATGTAGCTGTCGGCGACGAGCTCGCGGCGCGCGAGCTTGATGGCGCGCTTGAGCGGCTGGTTCTTCTCGGGATCCGCCTCGACGACGCCCTCGCCGTTGCGAGCCGCGGCCATGATCGCGCGCAGGTGCTTCTTGACGATCTTCGAGCCGGTGACGAGAGCGGCGACCTTCTGCTCCTCCTTCACCTTCCAGTCGATGTAGGTCTCGATGTCGGGATGATCGATGTCGAGCACGACCATCTTCGCCGCACGGCGCGTGGTGCCGCCCGACTTGATCGCGCCGGCAGCGCGGTCGCCGATCTTGAGGAAGCTCATCACGCCCGACGACTTGCCGCCGCCAGCGAGCTTCTCATTGGCCCCGCGCAGTGCGGAGAAGTTGGTGCCGGTGCCCGAGCCGTACTTGAAGAGGCGCGCCTCGCGGACCCAGAGGTCCATGATGCCGCCTTCGTTGACCAGATCGTCCTTGATGCCCTGGATGAAGCACGCATGCGGCTGCGGGTGCTCATAGGACGAGGTGGAGCTGACCAGCTGGCCGGTCTCGTGGTCCACATAGAAGTGCCCCTGGCCGGGGCCGTCGATGCCATAGGCCCAGTGAAGCCCGGTGTTGAACCACTGCGGCGAGTTGGGGGCCGCCATCTGCCTCGCGAGCATGGCGCCGAGCTCGTCATGGAAGACGCGGGCATCGTTCTCGCTGTCGAAATAACCGCCCTTCCAGCCCCAGTAGGTCCAGCAGCCGATCAGGCGGTCGAACACCTGCGTGGCCGAGGTCTCCGAGCCGAAACGCTCGTTGGCGGGCATGGCCTCCAGAGCAGCCTCGTCGGGCACCGAGCGCCAGAGCCAGGACGGGACGCTCTCCTCCTCGACCTTCTTCAGCACCGCCGGCACGCCCGCCTTGCGGAAATACTTCTGGGCGAGGATGTCGACGGCCACCTGACTGAACTGCGCCGGCACGTCGATGTCGGCCGCGCGGAAGACGATCGACCCGTCGGGATTGCGGATCTCACTCGTCGCCTTGCGGAACTCGATTGCCCCATAGGGGCCATTGCCTGACGTGGTGAAGCGACGCTCGAACTTCATGGAGAACCTCGTGTGGGACTGAACAATCCATCCCTATGGATCGCTCGAATTGATCGATGGAACTTGAGAACGAATCGTTGCTCAGGTCGATGACCTTGAACGAGTCGTATGAAAGCGCAAAACACTAAATCTTGTATGCGGCCCTGCCGTTCAAGGATTGTTGATACCAGTCCTTGTGCCACCGAGCCGTATCCGGCGAAATGAGGGTGGAGTCGCAATCCCCGGATTTCTGCTCCAGAGCGCGATCACATCGACGGCGCCGGATCGAAAAGTCCGAGATAGCTCTCGTCGACCGGCTCGGGCGGCTTGATGCGCGCGAACCGGGCCCGGTCGTCGATCTTCGTGTAACGACGCTCGGCGCCGTACGGGATCCACATTGTTGGCGTGATGCCGGGGAAGGAGGGGACGCCGCGGAACTTCGGGTCGGTGATCCAGATGAACCAGGCGTAAGCCGTAGCCGTGCTGGCGTCGGGATCCCAGCCACCCTTCGTCATCGGAACGCGTTCCGAATACTGCGCGATGAGATCCGGCTGGCGCGGCAGGAAGAGCCGATTGTAGCGGTCCTTGCCCTCGACCCATACGGTGCGCAGCAGCATCGCGACGGCCATCTTGGCTTCCTCCAGGCCGCGCTCCACGAAGTCAACAGCCAGATTGAAGGGCGGATTGGTCACGATCAGGTCGACCGGCTTCGGCAGGCGGGCGATATCGGCGCCCTGGCCGACAAACGACCCCAGGTCGTACCCCTTCCCATAGTCGAAGACGTCGGAGGCGTAGACCTCGCCGACATACTCCCGCTGGACCTCGGTCATGTGTCCCTCGCCGGCGGCCGGGTCCCAGATCGAAAGCCCGGGGATCGGGCCATCGCCATCATGAAGCTGATGAGATCCAAACCACGGCCGGGTTCTCCAGGTCGTATGGTTTGACGGAAACCCCTGCTTCTCCAGAAAGACGTCCTCGAAGAAGGCGCGTGTGGCCCAGGGTGGCGTGGGAAAGAAATCGAGACTGTCGGCAGCTTCATGGCGTTGTGCCATGACAGCATGCGACGTCGTTCCCTTGTTCTTCGGCTTGGCCATCATACCCTCTTGCAGGAAGTCATAACTTCCTGAATATCTGCTAAGTCACTGATATTACAGGCACATCAGAACGGTATGTCGTCGGCGAACTCCGGCGGGACGGTGGGACGGTTCACAGGCGCCGGGCTGCCAGGACGAGCGGCGCCTGGGCGGGCCGGAGGAGCGGGCCTCGCGACGCCATTGACAGGCGGGGGAGCGGCAGGTGCGGGACGCGGCCCGCCGGGCGCCGGGCGGGGCGGCGGGGATCCAGGCCGGGCAGCGCTGGCTACGCCGGCCAGGCCAGAACCCGGCCGACTGACCTGGGAAGCAGCCTGCTCGGGCCGTGTCGCTCCCGACGTGGCGTCGTCCGAGCTGTCGGGCGGATCGCGACCGTCGTCATGAATGTCGTCATCGTTGGATGGCGATGCCGCACCGGCGACGGCGGCAAGGCCACCTGGGCGTCCACCGGGAGCCGGACGCGTCGGCGGGGGAGAAGATGTCGGGGGCGTGTGGGTGGAACCAGGCCTGGACTGCCCCGGCTGAGCGGCTGCGCTACCTGCGTCCTGACCCTGGGCTTGCGGGGTCGCCACAGTCGAGTGCTGCGCCGCTGCGCCGGCAGCCTTCGGCGGCACATCCTGACGCACGACGATGGGCTGCGCCCTTCTCTCGGTGGACGATGCTGCACGGGCATCGCCTTCGATGGCTGGCGCCAGAAGTTGCAGGTCGCAGCCGCGACGCGCCGGCACCGAAACGAAGGTGCCCTTCTCGTCGAAATCCAGCTGTCCGATGACCTGCACGATGCTGCCGACCACCAGCGCATCGAAGATCGGCTGCACCAGCATTTCCTCATAGACAACGACGCGATGGGTTCTGTCGGCGTCGTCGTCCATGGTCATGACGGCGAGGGTCGTGATCCTGCGCTTGCCATCCGCCTCGACCTGAGGCTGCCGATCGAGCTTTCCGATCAGGTGGACGTGATTGAGAGAGGGGAACGGGAGCGTCATGGAATTCCGAATCGCTGACGGTGATCTTGGGTGGTCAGACTTTCAGGTCGCCGTGACCGTCACAAGGACTGTTGGATCGTTCCTTTCCATCATCCCCGAAAAACGTCACTTAGCATGCTTGAGCCAAAGACCGATGCGACACAGCAAAAAGCCCGGCCTAGCGGCCGGGCTTTCATAGAGATGCAGTTGCTTGAGGCTGCCGAGGTCGTGTCAGGCGCTCTCGCCGACGGCCTGCAGGTAGAGATCGAGGATCGCTTCCTCTTCGGCGCGCTCGTTGGCGTCACGCTTGCGGATGGCGATGACCTTGCGCAGCACCTTGACGTCGTAGCCGTTGCCCTTCGCCTCGGCATAGACCTCCTTGATGTCGTCGGCGATGGTCTTCTTCTCTTCCTCGAGGCGCTCGATGCGCTCCACGATGCTCTTGAGCTGGTCGCCCGCGATCGGATCATCCATGTCTGTGTGACTCTCTCTGCTGTTGAAGACCAGTCCGACACGGACGCTGATCTGCGTTGATGCGAGCCAATCCTTGGACGATCGGACCGCGAATCGTCAATTCCAATCCTTCGATTTTCAACGCTTATCCACGATCCATGCAGGCGGTCCTTACATGCGCGGCGCGGGTGTCGTCGGTGTGGCGACGAAATCCGGGGTGTGCTCGTAGGCGTCATCAAGCACAGGCGCTTCGGGGGCGAGCCCTTCCACCAGATTGCTCGACTGCCCATAGATCGCGACGACTTCCGGAAGCCTCGGCGCCGCACGGTCGGTGACGACGGTCGTTCCGAACAGCGGCACCATCGGCAGCGGAGCGTCAAGGATAGATGTGTCCTTCACCACAAACCTCTTTCTCGTTTTCCTGTGATGATGCTACCGTCTTTGTGGATCGATGTCTCGATTCATGAATCGATGTTAGCCTGGGAGTTCGAAACCCACCATGCAGCGGCTGGATCTCTCCGCAGCGACAACGATGGCGTGGCGCGACATGCTGCCCGCGGACCTGCAATGGGCTGTTCCTCAGGACGCAGATCCCGCGCAGGACGATATCGCCGAATCGATCATGAACGAGCTTTCCGTCGTGTCGCCGAGGCGCTGTGCCGACGTCATCTCGCGTCGAGTCGATGATTTCCTCGCGATCGGCGGTGCGCGCCGCCAGCGGATCATTTGCTGGGCGATTCATCGTGGCTGGGACAATTGCCACATCATCGCGATGTCGATTGTCGGCAGCGATGACGAGGGGCGCGGTGATGCTGGCCGCGGCGAGACCGGGCGGGGCAAGGTCGTCCCTCATTTCAGGCGGAATTTCGATGCCCTGGCCGGCGTCTGCTGCGCGCGTGCAGCTTATGGGGTGCTGTGCCGGGAAACGGCTGTGACCCTGATCCAGAGCGCGCAGCGCTACGAAATCGAATTCGGCCATGGCCAAACCGGAGGTCTGTCGTGAAGTTGAGGTCTCTTGCAGCCGTCACGCTCGCGCTCAGCATTGCTGTGTCGAGCATCGCACATGCCAACGAATGCTCGTCTGACATCCAGAGTGCGATGGATCAGTCCCGCATGACCTATGTGAACGGCATGAACGGACTGGCGAGCAACAATTTCTCCAGTCGGCCGGGCACCTATTCCAACATCGCCTGCCTCGACAAGTTCATGAAGGGCAGCATGGACATCTTCTTCAAGCCGCCCCAGTTGACGGACCTTCTGGGTCAGGTGCTCAACTTCGCATGTCAGCAGGCCAAGCAGGCCATGTCCGGCGGCGGTGGCGGCTCGACCAATCTCGGGTCTCTGATCGGTTCGCTCGCCGGTGGTCTCAGCGTCCCCGGCAGCAATGGCGGGTCGCAGACGATCAACCTGAACCAGGTGCTCGGCGCCGTGATCGGTGGGTCTGGTTCCGGTTCCTCGTTTGGCTCTGGCTCGGGTGGTCGCTCCGGCTCGACGAGCAGCGGCATTCAGGGTCTCTTTCGATGAGCGCTCGGCGCCGCTCGCATCTGCTGCTTTCAGCTGCGCTCATCGTGGTCGTCTCGGCTGACCAGGGCTTCGCTCAGGCATCTTCGGGCCGGTCTTCGCTCAACAGCGAAGCTGGTCCGGTGGCGATGACCGAGCCAGCGAAGACGGCGCGCGACCGCGAGATCGTCACCAGCCTCATCCCAGAGGCTGCGGCCGTCGGTGATGTCGTGATCGAGACGGCGCTGGTCGACGTCGAGAGCGATCGCAACGCTGAAGTTTTCGCGCGGATCCGCTCCAAGACGACATGCGATGCCGATGGCAAGCGGTGCCGCACCGTGTTGGCCCGCTACAGCGGCAACTCCTGGAAGGTCGTTCTGGATCGCCGGTCGACCGGCGTGGCCATGGCATCGCCTGGCTTCGGCGGCATGCGCTCGATCGTCATCGACGGGCGCGAGACGTGGTCATGGAACGGAGCGGTGTATGCTCTCGACGTGGCAGCGTCGGGTCAGCCCGTCTCGTTCAGGGAAGCGCCCGCAGCCAACCGTGATCTGCTCGTCGCGCAGTTCGGGGCTGCCGCATCCCGCCTGTCCACGAAGATGCCGGCCAAGGTCATGGTCGGCGCAGTCGATCCGACCGGCAAGGGGGCAAGCCTGGTCGTCGCACGCCTGGAAGGTCCAGGCTGGTGCGGCGTTGTCCTGGGCTGTCCGACCCGCGTCCTGCAGGTCAAAGACGGTGGCTACGTTTCGCTGATGGACGGCCTGACGAACGGCAAGGTCTCGGTCATGAGCGTGACCCGGGATGGCTGGAAGGACCTCGTGGCGGAGATGCCGCGCTCCGGCTCGCGCGTGATCTACGGCTGGTCAGGGAAGCAGTACGGCGTTGCCGAGCGTATCGGACTGGGAGTGACGCGATGACCTCTTTCCTTCGCACGACGGCATTCGGGGCTCTTGTTCTCGCTGCTGGGCTGGCTCTGATGCCGGTTCCAGCTCACGCGCAGACGACGTCCTTCATCGCGGCGACCTGCGGCACAACTTGCTCGGATCCCCTTGGCGAGGAATCCGCGGCCCGGTCAAACTGGGCTGCGCTTTCGGCAATGGGTACCACCCAATACGTCGGCGCCGCCTTCAACGGAGGCACCATCGACGCCTCGGCCCTGCTCTCGGCCTCTCGCATCGCCGGGCCTGTGGTGCTCGATGGTTTCCTTCGCACGGGCCAGACGTCCGACCAGGCCACGACCCAGGCGATCATTCAGGCGCTGACCGTGACCGGGATCGATGTCAGCGGCATCACCGGTGTTTCCGCCTCCCAGTCGACGAACAGCACGTCGAGCTACAACCCGACCTCATCTTCCGATCCGTATGGCTTCAGCTCGGATCCGAACAACTCGTCGATTGCCAGCCAGCTGACGCAGGTTCTCGCCGGCAACACCAATGGGCAGTTCGGCAGCGCCGGCAATTCCAGCAACGTGGCGTGCGATCAGTCGATCGCGTCCGCGCAGGTCGCGTCGGCCCAGCAGTTCGTCAACAACATGGTCACGATCGCGACCAGCGGCGATCTCGGGTTTTCGCAGAATGGCGGCCAGGCCGTTTCGTCTGGGCAGCGATCCCAGAGCGGTTACTTCGGTTCATCGTGCCTCGATTCTCTGATGCAGGGGAAAAGCGATCTGCTGTTTCGACCGCCGCAGCTCGGGCAGCTGATCTCGCAGCTTTCGAGCATGTTCGGCGGCGGAGGCAGCGGGTCTGGAGGGTCCGGCTCATCCGGCGGCGGGTGCGGAAACGCGCCCAGCATCCTGTCTCAGGTCGCTCAGTCGATGCCGTCAGCTATCTTCTCGATGACAGGCAATGGCGGGTTCCTGCCTCACTTGGCGTTCGGCGGCGAAGACGGAAACGGGCCGACGATGAACGCCTTCGGCCTCAACACGACACCCCGGACCGCAAATACCGCGAGCACCGGCGGTATCGCTTCACTCTTTTCGCGCTGACGGAGACCCCGATGTTTCGCAGGACACTCACGATTGCTGCCGGGATCACACTCGGCGCCCTCGCCTACAGCACGTCGGCCCGCGCTGCATGCTGCACGGCGTACGACTACAACGACTCCGGCAGCAACACGAAGCAGATCATCTCGCAGCTGAGCGAGCGCATCAACGCGATGCAGCTGGCCATCATCGAGGCGATGCGTCTGGGCACCGGCCAGCTCTCGGGCAACTCGAAGGAGCAGATCGGCGCGCAGTCGAACATGGCCAATGTCAACGACGATCGCCGCGTGGTGGGCAACGTCGAGATGGCCCGCTTCAACGCGATCAAGGGCGCGGCCTCCGGCGCTTCGTCGTGCAACGTCATCACCGGCAGCCGCGCAGGCTCTGCGCTGGGTGCGTCGGCAGCGTCGCTGGGTGCGGCCCTGTCGGCCGACACCACGTCCTGGGATCTGGGCAGCGCCGACGGCATGCCGTCCGCTCAGGGTCGCGACGTCGCGATTGCCAAGCGCCTGTCGCGTCACTGCTCGCTCTATGCCAATCAGGACGACGTGCGCTCGGGTCTGTGCTCGTCGGCAGCAGGCTCTGACATGCAGAATGCCTCGATCGACGTCGGTAAAAGCCTGTTCTTCACGCCCTCGGGAAGCGACAGCTACAGCCTCGATCAGCAGCGGGCGGAAGCCGCCAAGACCTTCCTGATCAACGCGATCGCCCCCAACCCCCAGGGCGGCATGCTCGCGAATGAAGCGACCTCTGCGGCCGGTCGCGAAAAGGCCGCTCAGCGTCACGCCTCGGCGGCGCGTCTGTCGATTGCCAGTCATGCTGCGGGCGGCATCCTGGCGCGCAACACGCAGGTCCAGAACAGCGAAGTCCAGCAGTGGGCACAGGGTCTGGCCAGCCAGATCTCGGGCTATCAGGCGAACTACACCAACGGTGTCTCCTGGCATGACTGGATGGATGTGCGCGCGAGCGGCTGGTACCGCAATTCCAGCTGGGGCGTGGCCATGAACAACAGCTACGAGCAGGCCATCAAGGACGGGGTGATGATCCAGTCGTTCCAGGCCTATCTCGGCTGGGAGACCTACAAGCTCATCGAGAAGCAGACCTTGATCCTTTCAGCGATGCTGTCCATCCAGACTGAGGCGAACAGGAATATCGCCCCGATTCAGACGACAGTTCGCTGACGGCATCAAGCCAGGAGAATTCGATGGGACTCGCCGCGCTCAAGAAGGCTTCCAAGCCCGTCCAGGAGGACGAGGATTCGGGTATGCCGCTGGCAGCCATCGACATGAAGGGCGGCGACGAGGACACGATCGTCGCCGGCGCTGCCAAGGAGGCACCGGCCGCCCCGGTCGCAGCCGCCGCTCCTCCCGGCCGCCGGCCACCTCCGCCCGCGCCATCTCCGGTCGTGTCGGGTCCGAGCTCTGACGATGATCTGTCTCAGTTCTCGGCTCTGGCCGAGGCCGTGCAGCCGGCCACCGCGCCGGCAGTCGCCACCTCAAGCGCGAGTGGCGATCTGTCGACGGCGCTTCATGAACATCTTTCGCGTGAAAAGCCGGCCCCGATCTTCAGCCACGACACCTCATCTGCGGCCACTTCTGCACCGGCCGCTTCCGAACCTGTGAAGGACGAGCCGTCATCGGGAGCGGATGCGACCGCGGCAGTCGATCCCGAGTTGCCGGTCGTCGATCCCGATTCTCTTCCTGATGCGGCGTCAGCCATGTCGCCGGGAATGGTCGACAAGCAGCTCGCTTTCGAGCTCCTGAGTTCCGCTGGCCTGGATCCCGAAGAAGCAAACGCGATCGCGCAGGCCTACCTCTCCGACGTCGAGCGCGACATCGAGCCTTTCCGGCTCGATGTCGATCAGCGCACGCGCAACGAAGAGGAGCTGATGAAGCGCTACGCGGAGATGGAAGCGGCCGCGCGTGGTGGCTCGCAGTCGCTGCTGGGCGCGCTGGTGTCCAACATCGGCTCGCTGTTCTCGACCGATCCGCGCCGTCGTGCCGCCCAGCGGCTCAGCGCCCTGGCCGAAGACCGCAGCAAGCTGGAGATGCTGGAGCGTGACCAGCTCAGCACGATGCGCGATCGCATCTTTTCGGCCAAGCAGCGCCAGTACCAGACCCGGATGCTGGAGATCGCCGGCGGCGCCAACGCCGTCGCGCGATCGGTCAAGGCCTACAACGAGGTGATGGTCGGCAGCCCCGCCGCTGTTCCCTTCCGCGAGGCTCTCGAAGCGTTTGCCGCTGACAGGGAGATCGATCTCGGGCAGGCCGTCGAGCGCTTCATCAAGGGTGAGGCACCCGATGCGGTGGTGAAGGCGTATGAAGGCGCCGAAGCGGCCATTCTCGCCGATCCCAACGTTCGCGCGGCCAGCGAGGGCATCGAGAAAGCTCGCAACGAACTCGGCGGCGTTCTGGCGTCTGCAGTCTCCGACGCCGACACCATGTCCAAGAACTTCTCGCACAAGTTCGATGCCGAGATCTCGCGCAAGCATCTCGTCCAGGCGATGGAGCAGGTCGCCGAGAAGATGCCCAAGCCCATCTCGAAGGATGAGCAGGAGAAGATGGACGAGGCCTTCAAGAAGGCTGTCGATGCCATCAAGGCCGCTTTCCAGCGCATGTTCGATCGACTGATCAGCATGGTCTCCGGCCCCAGGGCCTGACGGGAGCGCTTGGACTTGGACCTGTTCGTCATCGAGGCGCCGATGAAGGCGCGCACGCTCGAAAACCTGCTCGCAAGGCTTGGTTTCAGCGCGAAGGTCCAGGCCACCAAAGGCCACTTCTTCCAGATGCCGAAGTCGCTTGAGACTGTCGGCATCGACGTTCAGATGCGGGAGTTCGCCCGCGTCGGAGATGCGGGCATCATCCAGCGTCTGAGAGCCGAAGCGCAGATCGCCGACAACGTCATCATCGCGACCGATGCCGACGCTGAAGGCGACGTGATCGCATGGGACGTTGCAGAGGTCATTCGGGATATTCATCCCAATCCGCTGCGCGTGCGCCTCAGGGCGCTCGACGACGTCTCCGTCAAGGAGGCCATCAACGCCGCAGTACCGGTCAGCAAGGCTGATGCCGTAGCCGGTCGAACGCGCGCTATCATCGATCGCATGATCGGGGCGGGCTTCTCCCGGCCCGATCTTTCCGTCGGGCGGGTTGGCACTGCTCTCCTGGGCCTCCTCGACAAAGCCAAGCCCTCGGTCTTCAAGATGCAGCTCGTCGCGCCCTCGAAGGATGGGGGGCGGCCCTGGATGGCAGAGGCGCCTTGTACGGCCCCCTTCGACGAATCTGTTGGGCGCCGCCTTGTCGCGTTGCAGTTTCCGATGCTGGCCATCGGATCCCAGCGCACGATCTGCCCGCCGCCGGGTCACACCGGTGACTGCATGGTGCGAGCCGTCGACCAACTCGACATGTCGCCTCTCGAAGCCTCTGATGCGATGCAGAACCTCTATGAGGTTGGGCGCCTGTCGTACCCTCGGGCCGGCTCGCGAGGCATGTCCACAGCCAGCGCTGCCCGCGTCGCTGAGCTTCTCCGCAAGGCCGGCTACAACACCGATCCAACCAAGATCGCGTCCAAAGCGCCTGAAGGGGTTCACGACTCCCCTCATCCGATCGGCAAGGTGGATCTCAACAGCCCACCAGCCCAGCTCGGTCACGCCGAGGGCGTCCGCGCACTGATCGCCCGCGACCTGGTCAAGAGCGGTCAAACCTACATTGAGGAGACAGCGGTTGCCGCTGGTCTCATCCCGTTCCTGACGAGCCATGGGTTCTCGCCCGCGGTGGCCCAGGCTGTCGCATCGCTGAACTGGAGACGCGAGAGCGGGCCTCGGTATCCGGGCCAGAACAGCTGGCCGAAATCCGAACTCCAGGAACGACGTGCCGATGCCGTCATCCTCGAAATGGCTGTCGAGGCCAATCTCGGCCGGCCCTCGACCTGGGGCAAGCACATCGAACGCTTCATGAGCCGCAACCTGATCGACGATCGGATGCGGCTGACGGCGAAGGGACGTGCCTGGCTGGCGCGCTCGCCTGCCGAGCTGCTGGATCCGCGCGTTTCTGCCGCCATCGAGATGGCGTGCGAACGACCGCGGCCGGACGCCTTTACCGATCCCTCGCGCGAGCCCTGGGAGATTAACGCCGAGCGGATCGTGAAAGCCCTTCCGCCCGGGCTTCGCCAGCCGCTTGAGCGGATGGTTGCTCACGAGCCCGCGCGCCCCAAGGTGGATCCGGTCGAAGCGCTCGGACTACGCAACTCCACGCTGGCCGAGATCGAAGCGCGAGATGCTTCGCCCGCCTACGTGCCCCAGGAAAACTGAGGTCTGCAGCTTCACGCAGGAGGCAAATTCTCTTTCGTGAGCTTGCGCGCGCCTTCGGTCTGCTCAGCGATGAAGGCATTCGGGTCTGACCCCGTGTCGACGCCCAGGCCTTGCGCGAATTCGAAGATGTGGTCGATGGCCTCGGCAGCGAGCTTCTTACTGTTGGAGCGTACGACCAGGGTGGTGATGATGGGCAACTTGTTGTCGATGCAGTACGCGGCCACCCGGCCGAGCGCTTGGCTCATGATCCGTCCGCTCGCATTGCCCTTCCATGGGTCATTTGGGCGAAAGGCATTCCATAGCTCGCCATAGGTCGTCAGCCCATCAGGGGAAGCCTGAGCGAGTTCGATGATCTTGGCCGTCGATTCGCGCACTCCAAACGGGTTCGGCATGCGACGCAGCTTTTCAATTCTGACCTCGCTGAGCGAATAGATCGCCCCTTCCGTCTTTTTCGCCTTGAGGTAGTTGTTCTCCAGGTTGTTCAGCTGCTCGTTCGAAAGATCGCCGATTGGCATTGTTCGCCCTTCCGTTGCTCGCGATCATTGTGTCACGCCTGATTTTGGCGAGGAAGCCACTCGCATCGACCGATGAGGCGCTTTCCAACTGAGCGATTTTTTTTGAAGAATGTCGTTTGTGGCTTTCAACGACCCGATCCATCCTGACCATGAGGCATCACGCCGAGGAGCGGAGAGAAGGCATGGGTCGTCAGGTCAACCCGGAAAAGGCGGAGTACATGAAGGCGGTCAACGTGAACATGGCGGACCTCTTCGGCGTCGGGTTCTCCGAGGTCTACAAGGACATCGATCCTGAACTGTCGCTCATGAGCCGCGCCCTCGAATCCGGCACATTCGCGAATGCCTGGGCCGAGCAGATCGGCGATTCATTCGGCTTCGTGAAGGTCGGTGGCGACGTGACCTTCGACGACGCACGCGCGCGCAATGTGCGCAGCGCGGCTCTGGTCACCCTGGCGCGAGATGAGGCGGGCTGGTCGGTCGGCGGCGATGGTGCGATCTACAAGGAAGCCGACGACGGCGTCCTGAAGATCGAGGCCGTGGCGGTCAAGTCCGGTGTGGGCAAGGCATGGGGCTTCAAGGCCGACTATGCCTCAGGCGCCGTGATCGAGATCGACAACGGTCGCGTGAAGATCTCCTCAGGCGAATTCGAGCGGCTCGGCTCGGGCATCGATATCTCGGATGCCATCGCCAAGTACGAGAACCGCCTCGAGGCATCCCAGGGCATCGGCCTGCGCTGATCCGAAGTCTGTTCATGAAGGGCTCGTGGTCTCCGCCGCGGGCCCTTTTGCCGTTTCCGACTTTCGCGGTCGGAGTTGACCATCATTGGGATCACCGACCCAAGTCTGACCGCACAGGATGATCCCAGATGGCGCCGACCGAAGCTCAATTTGCAGCAGCTCTTGCTCACATCGCGAAACTGAACCGTGCGCTCGGACTGGATCCCACCAAGGACCCGATCCTGACAGCCCACAACCCTGAGCCCGTATCGTCTGAGGCGGCGGCCGCAGAAGGCGTTCCTTTGCCTGTCGCCCTCGCGGCGCGCGATCTCGTCAGCGACATGAAAAGGGTGCTGGCGAAAGTCGAAGCAAAGCAGCGGGATCATCAGGATCGCATCGACCGCTATACCCGGATGCGGGATAGCGCCGTTGACGATTCACAAAGGATGGAAACCCAGGGCTATATCGACGACCTCACCGGTCCATCCGGGGAGACTCTCGCCGCGTTCAGCGATCATGAACGGCATCTGCGGTCGAAGATCGCGCGCTTGGAAAGCGAGCCCCTGAGCATGTTCCTCCCTCTGGGAACAGTGGTTCGGTTCACTGATGTCCCCTCGCATGTGAACAGCCTCGGGATCATCCAGGAGAGCAACGATCGAGCTTACCCTGTTCCTGGCTCGATCGGCGTCGTGACGAGGCTGAACCACAAGGGAGAGTATCCGATCTCCGTCACCATGCGGCGACCCTACAAGGACGGATATGGTGACCGGGTAGTGCCGGATTATGATCGCATGCCGACCTACTTCGTCGACCCGCAGAAGGTGGAAGTCATCGGGCCTGGCATGTTGCCTGGCGGGCGCCCCTGCGAGGCCTATGGTTATGTCGGAACCCATCATCGCGAATCCGACACGGTCTCCGAACGTGAGGACGAGATGATCGTGGAGGCAGACGGGTTCTTCTGGCGCTTCCATGACTTTGGCGGCACTCAGGCGATGGAGGCGCTCCAGGCATATGAGAGCATCGAGGAGATGTCCTGGGTCCGCGAGCCCCTGGATTTCGACGATGGGGATGCAATCGCGCTCAGCTGCCCTGGAGTGTGAGCCAGCTATCTGCGCAGAGGACGTCGGTTGTTTGAGTGATGCGGATCTGCCTCATCTTCAGCGCACCGAAAAACCCAGCGCTCTGAGCTCGGCCTCGATGCGGCCCTGCGCTTTGGAGACGACCAGTCGCAGACCCTCGGCGTACGGCTCGGCCGACAAGGTCACGAGCCCCGGCAACTGCTCAAGCGTCGACCGCGCGTCCTCTGCCGTCCCACCTGGTGCCGGAAGAAGGACCAGCCGGTACTCGGTCTCTCCGTTGTTCCCTGTTCGGTAAGCCTCGATTTCGATGTCGCCCGCATTGACGCGTGTCGTCTCTCGGACAGGCGAGCGTGCCTGACCAGTCGACCGGAACATCGACGAAAGCGTCGACAGAGCCCTTTTCCTGGTTTCGGATGGGTCGGAGATGTATTCCGATGGTTCCCAGGAAGCCGACCAGCCTGGCACCCAGCCTGCGAGCGCGACTGAATTTCCATCGGTGACTGCCAGCGCAATCGCCGGCGCGCCGTATTTGCGCATGACGATGTCGAGGCTGTCGACGATCATGCCGTCGATGGCCTCGGCCGTGATCGAGCGCTTGTCCTGGTCGTCGCCAAACACCGGTACGAAACGCAGCCCGTCGATGGTTGCGGGCGCTCGCCACATGCGAGCCCAGCTGTCAGTCCTGTCCCAGATCGACAGAGCGCCTGAAGGTAACCGCCTCGCCGGCACGACCAGCACCCATGATGGTCGCGGCAGCGGGCGCGATCTTGCCGCATCAGGCCAGGGCGCGGCAGGCTCAACGGCAGAAGCCTGCGGGCCGGATAGACAAACCATGGATAGGGCCAGCAGAATGAACTTGAGCATGGATCGATGTCCGATTCGTATAGGCCGTACTGTCTACGTTGCAGCGCGCCGAAGCCATGACTGGAAGGAATGATTCGGTGGATCATGGGAGGCGCGCGGTTCTGACGGGTCTGGCAGCATCGCTGCTTGGACCGCCGGCTCAGGCTCGGGTCGGACTTGTCGGGCGCCGGGAGCTCGTTGACATGCTTGCAGAGCTTGAAGCTGTCGAGGAAGGAGCGGGCGGTCTTGTCCAGGTGATCATCTCGCCCGATTGCGGGCACTCGCTCGCGATCTTCGATGTCGCTGCAGAGCTGCTCGGCCAGTGCCGCTGGCGCTGGATCCCGTTCTCCGGTCAGACAGCTGAAGGGCGATCGTCTGTGGCCAGGGTCCTGGCAAACCGTGACCGAGCGACGCTTCAGGGTGAGCTTGTCGAACGATCGTTGAAGGGATCACTCCCGCGGCAGATCGATTCCCATCTGGACGCCATCATTCGCAAGCAGGACGACATTCTCGATCTGAAGATCGGAAGATGGCTTTGGGAGGCGACTTTCAGGGCGTTTTCGACCCCAACGGCCGTCTTTACGGACAGGGCCGGGCTGACTCGTGTCGTCCGGGGTGATCCGAGACCCGACGACATCGCCTGGATGGCTGGCGCGGCTTCTTGAGGAGGGAGCGGTGGGGGCCATGCCTGGGCAAGCATGGCCCAGGCCGTTTCAGAAATCGTAAGAGCCGCTCGTACGAACAGCCCCGTCAGCGAAACGCGTCGGGCACTTGGTGACCTTGTTGTTGGCCAAGTACTCGTCGATGAGGTCCTGGTTGCTGCGCCCACCGGTGGGTATCTTGCGGCGCGCGCGCGGGCCGGCGCCGAAGCCGAAGGTGCGCTGCTCGATGCGCGGGGAAGCCGCCTGCTGGTCTTGGTTCGCTGACATTGTCACTCTCCGAATCGGCCTCACGAGTCGTACGGAGGCGAAGGATCGGTAACTTCTGATCCTTCGACATTCAATCAAATTCTCGATGCAATCCATCTGGTCTCGTTACCCCATTTGAATGTCATCTGATTCCGTAGTTTAATCCTTTCGAACGGACTCAGGATCGCCAATGTCGAACAACCGCAAAACGCGTGGCATCACGCAGGCGCAGGAGATCAACGAGGAGTTTATCCAGCGGGATACGACTCCTCGTACCAAGCGATTCCTGATCTGGCTGAGCAATCCGCAGAACGCGGCATTGTTCGTCGGCTCCCTCGCGGGCGCCGGGTTCTATGCACCGGCTATCGCCGACATCATGTTGATCTTGTCCGGTTTCGTCACTTGGTGGGCAGTGGCGCGGCGCCACGACATGCCGCTCAAAATGCCGATCGTCGCTGCACAGCCCGACCCTCGCAATCCAGATCCGGACCCAAAACGCCGCGGCAAACTCAAAAACGGCGAAGGCATCTTCTACCTGGGAACCGATCTGGTCACTGGCCGACAGGCGTGGTTGACCAACGACGATTGCCGCCAGCATTTCCTGGTCCTGGGCACGACGGGCGCCGGTAAAACCGAAACGCTCATCGGCTTCGTCGCGAACGCGCTGACGTGGTCATCGGGCTGTCTGTTCTGCGACGGCAAGGGTGACGTCTCGCTATTTGCCAAGCTCTACATGCTCGCTCGCCGATTTGGCCGCGAAGATGATGTCCTCGTGCTGAACTTCATGACCGGAAACCGCGACATCGGCGCCGGCGGCTGGGGCATGATGTCGAACTCCCTGAATCCGTTCTCAACGGGCGCGTCGGATTCGCTGACCCAGATGGTCGTCTCGCTCATGGATGACGCGGGTGGCGATGGTGGCATGTGGAAGGGTCGTGCCACGGCGATGTTCACCGGTGTGATGCGCGCCCTGACCTATCTTCGAGACCAGAACGTTGTCGATCTGAACGTCGGCACGATCCGCGACTATCTCAACCTCAAGCGCATTATCGACCTCGCCAGCGTCAAGAAGAACCCTGACCTTCCAGGCCACATCCGCAAGTCGCTGCAGAGCTACCTGACCTCTCTGCCCGGCTATGTGGAGGAGAAGGAATACAAGCAGGCGCAGACGACGCTCGATCAGCACGGCTACCTGGAGATGCAGTTCACCAGGATCATGGGCTCGCTGGCCGACGTCTACGGCCACATTTTCTCGACTCCGTTCGGCGAAGTCGACATGCACGATGTCGTCCTCAACCGCCGCATCCTCGTCATCATGCTCCCGGCTCTGGAAAAGGCGGGCGACGAAATCGCAAACCTCGGCAAGATCGTCGTGGCGAACCTCAAGGGCATGATGGGCGGCACGCTCGGCTCGGAGATCGAGGGTTCCTGGAACAAGGTCGTCAAGGTTCGTGTCACGAACGCTCCTAGCCCGTTCCTGGTGATCCTTGACGAGGTTGGCTACTACACCGTTGAAGGCATGGCGCTGATGGCCGCCCAGGCCCGAAGCCTGGGCTTTTCGATGGTCTATGCATCGCAGGACATCTCCGCGATGAAGCGCCTGGCCGATAAGGAAGCCGACTCGATCATCGGCAACACCAACATCAAGATCTATATGCGGACGGAAGACCCGGATAAGACGGCCGAGCTCGCGACCAAGCGCGGCGGCAAGGCGATCCGGACGCAGCTGCGCGGCTACCAGGGCGAAGTCGGCGAGATCGGCGGGCAGCTCTACCGTGACCAGACCGAAGCCGGGCTCGAACAGGGCGACGTCATCAATTTCCGCGATCTCGCCGACCAGAGCGAAGGTGAGATGCACATCACCTTCAAGAGCCTGGTCGTACGCGCCAGGGGCTTTTATGCCTCGCCTTCGACCTCTTTCGACGCCGAGAAGCACCGGATCAAGCCAAACCACTTCATCCAGGTCGAGAAGCCCTCGCTGGACGACGTCGAGCATGTCGACCGCATGCCCGATGTGCTGGAGCGTCTTCTGGATCCGGGGTTCGCCGCCGCGATGGCGCGCGAGGCCGTGAGTGCCAAAGGTCAGATCTTGGCGCGCGCTGAGGCCGGCGACGAGATCGCAATGGCAGCGATGGCCTTTGACGACTACCGGACCCGTCGGCCCAAGCAGTCCCTCGCCGAGGCTGCGTCTGCGGCAGTCTTCCACGTCGCTCGCGCCGTGATGAGCAACGGCGCGGCTCTCGCAGGTGCGGCGGTCGCCAGCAAGTCTGCCCTGGCTGCAGCCGGGCGGCCGATCGCCGTGCAGCGCGCCGACATCCCGCCCGATGCCATCAGCGCAGCGACCAGCGGGCGGATGATGTTGCCGGAGGATCTCGACGACGAGGATATGATCCCGCCGTCCAGCAATGCAGACAAGGCCGGGTGGCAGGCTGCGATCGCCGACGCTGCCGCCAACAAGCGCGTGCCGCCTCCCTCGCGGCCTGGCCAGCCGATCGCGTGGCGCCCACCATCCGATGTTCCGCCGGCCGATTTGATGGACAACGATTTCGTGCCGCCTGATGACGATGAGGACATCGGTCAGTTCATCCCAGCTGACATCCAGATGCCGCAGGCCCGGCCGGTGCTGATGCGCACCGACCTCGATCACCGGACGGACATTGCTGGTCGCACGGCAACCGCGACCGACGAGATGGTCGCCAACGATGCCGTCATGCGCATGCTTTCGGATCTCGACTTCGACCCGACCAAGGTCACGAGGGAGGAAGTCGAGGAAAAGGTCTTCCATGCGACAGGCAGTGGGCCGGTTCCGGAAACCGACACCCGAGAAAACCGCGAGGCCATCGACGCCGCGGCCTACGCCGTGGAGCGCGCGATCGATCCGGCTCCCTCACTGGCTCAGGGCGACGGGACCGAAACCGGCTTCATCACCGACTTCCTATCGAGCCTTCTCGATACGAACTCGGCCGACGAGGATGAAGTCGCAGGCGCCTGACCGGCTCACCTGTCAAAAAACAATGCCGACTTTCATCGACCTCTGCCAGAAGCCTGGCAGAGGTCGATTGCGGTTGAGTGTGTCACGCTTTGGCAGGAATAAAATCCGGATGCCTTGACGGTGGACAGGATTTTGTTCATGTTCCGTTCTGTCGCCGAAACGCGGTTTCGAGTGTCTTAAGCTGACATTCGAAAGCGGGCCTGGTGGGAGTTGATCAAAGTTTACCAAGTTCCAACCGGCTCCCGAGTACGGCGAATTTGGGGCTAGGCCAGGGGTTAACCCCATGGCTAAAAGAGAGAGACCGGATGGGGGTGGCAGCCTCCTCCGGGAGGTGGACAAACGTCAGGTTGTGGCTTTTCGGCACCTCGCCGGGGAAACCAAAATCGGCGCGTTTGGAAACTTCTAAATCTATAGACATTTCCATGACGGTCGTGTCATGGATCGGAGGATCGAGCAGCAGGAAACTGCTCATCCGGGCAGGCGGAAGGTCACACCCCAGAATGGCGTACGACGAACCAGGTTTCTTGGCTGCCGCCGAAGCGGACCAGGTCATTTTCCGCTTGGCCATTGTTGGCCTGAGCGATTACGAGGCCGAACTGCTGGCCCCGCTGGAAGCATCCATGCGCAGCTATGTAGAGGGCGCTGTCCCGCTCGGCATGTCGCCGGAAGACATCATCGAAGACCTTCGTGCCAAGTCGAAGAACTCGTTCCAGGGGCTGGAGCTCTCGATCATCCGTCCCAAGATCGGCCCTGTCGTTTACTCGGTTTTCGGGTTCAAGAAGCAGAGCGTCACCGCCCCTGTCTCTGCGGTCAAATCTGTTTCTGCAACGGCCTGAGAGGTCGCTTCGAGGGGCAACGGCCTTTGCGAAACGCTTGAGAATTTCAAAGGATCGCGAGAGCATATCTCTCGCGATCCTTTTTCCTTGAGCGATTTGGCCAATGCGACCCGAACTCAGCGCGCTTCTTGAAAGCGCTCGCGCCCTTCAACTCAAGGCGACCGGCGAGCCAGGCCCGCGGTGTGTTCGATTTGGTATCGAGAATGCGTTGATCCCCGAGAAGCTGCTGGCGCTGCAGCAGGCGATCGAGGCGGTCGACAAGGCAGGCAGCGCTTCTTTGAGCGGCGAGCCTCTGGACCCCGGCCAAGATCCCGCCAAGCTTCGTCTCGCCATCGACGGGCTGTTCGCCTGGATCAGGGTCCAGGGCCTCGATCCGACAGATGCGTCAGACATCGTCGCCAGCGCCATCACGGGGCAGCAGAAGCGCCAGAAGCGATACGTGACGCTTCCGCGGTTTGCGCCTGAGGCGGTCAAACGCAAAAAGAAATGGAAGCCCAAAACCCTCTTGGGCTCGGCTCTGGATGGCAGTGATACGCCAACCACGCTTTCCGAGCATCAAAAGCTCGGAAGGGAAATGGACGAGGTCGCAATGCGTCTGGGCCATTCGGCACCGCGCTAGCGATCTCCAGGCTCCGGCCGGCGCCTGGATTTTTAAAGCATCCGCGAGAGTCTGGCAGGAGACTCGCGGCAGGGGGCGTTGGTCACCTCTCCCTTCTAGTGCCTCGTTGTATCTCCGGTTTGTCTGGATCGGACGAGTTTGTAACATATTGTATCTGACGCCTCGGGCCGCCGCTACGCTTGCCTATCAGGGGTGGCCTTCGTGAGGGCGATGAGTCAAAAGGCTCCGCGCACGGATCCTGAGATTGGGCCGTCATGCTTCAGACACAGGCCGGCCCGCACGAATGTCACAGGTCACCCCAAACCTCCTGATCGTCGAGGACGACAACGAGATCAGCTCGCTGATGTCGCGCTATCTGTCGACCAATGGGATGACCGTCACGGTGGTCACCGACGGCGTTGCGATGGACCGGGCTTTTGCCGAAGATCAATTCGATCTCCTGGTGCTCGACATCATGCTCCCTGGAGAGGATGGCATCTCCATTTGCCGTCGCGTGCGGGCGTCTTCTCCCATCCCCATCATCATCGTTTCGGCCAAGATCGATGAGATTGACCGGATCGTCGGCTTGGAGATGGGCGCGGACGACTATCTCACCAAGCCCTTCAATCCGCGCGAGCTGCTGGCTCGCGTCAGAGCAAACCTGCGTCGGGAGACCCTCGTTCAGGCCGTAACGAAAAGCGCTGGGCGCGTGCTCGTGTTTGAGGGCTTCGAGATGGATCTGGGGTTGAGGCAACTCAGCGACCCACAAGGGGCCATTGTCGGCCTGACCAGCGCTGAGTTCGATCTCCTGCGCGTCCTCGTGGAGCGACCGCGGCGGGTCATCACGCGCGACGGACTGCTCGACCTAACCAAGGGTCGGCAGGCTGGGCCATACGAACGGTCGATCGACATTCTCATCAGCAGGATCCGGCAGAAGATCGAGATCGACGCAAAGGAGCCGCTGATGATCAAAACGATGCGCGGCGAGGGGTACATTTTCACGCCGGAGGTGACGACAAAATGATGAGACGCCTTCTGCGGCGACCAAGCATCGCCATGCAGATCGTGATCTTCCTGGTTCTGAGTGAAGCGGCGTTCCAGGCGCTTATCGCGGTCGACACCTATGTCGTCCGTTCCGGCATGGCGCGACGCTGCGATTCACCCCGCTCAGACGGATTTGCGTACGCCGTTCGCATCTACAACGCCCTGCCTGAGAGCAGTCGGCCGGCGCATCTGACTGCCATGAGGCAGGCATTCCCGAATGCTGATGTGAAATTACTCCCATCCGACACCAGGGTCAGCGTCCCCAGCGCCTCCAGCATGCACGTCTGGGCGATCACGAGTGTGCTCGGGAAGCAGCATCCCGTCTTGCTGCCGGTCGAAGCCGAGGCCCCGGATGGACGCGTCCTGGTGCGCCTGGATGACGGCCGATTCATTGCTGCGACCGTGCCTTGCCGGCCTCCTCCGCAGGAGCGAGCCTATGACGCGCTCGTGCGGGGGCTATTTTATGCGTTCGTCGTCCTGCCGCTCCTGATCTGGTGGATGCGACGCAACATCCGCGTGCCGCTCAAGCGGTTCGAGGCGGTCGCCAATGATTTCTCACTCACCCTCGATCCGATCGATCTGCAGGTCGTGGGCCCCCGTGAAATTCGCCGAGCAACCCAGGCTCTGAACGCCGCATCAGCTCGCATTCGCAGCCTCGTCAACGAGCGTCAACGCATGCTGGGTGCTGTGTCGCATGACCTGCTGACACCCCTCACCCGATTGCGGCTGCGGGCCGAGTTCATCGAAGACGCCAAGCTGCGAGACGATATGTCTCGCGACATTGACCAGATGGCGGCCATGACAGAGGCGACACTGCGCTTCCTTGTCGATGGACGCGGCGTCCGGAACCTATCTGCGGTGGACATCGCGACCGTGCTGTCCACCGTCGTCGATCAGTTCACCGACATGAACCATACCGTCAGCTACCAGGGCCCCGCGCACCTGATCGTCGAGGCGGATCCGGTGCGCATCGAGAGGGCCGTGACCAACCTCGTCGGCAATGCCGTCAAATATGGAACCCGTGCCACTGTCTCCCTGCAGTTGAAATTCAGTCAGGTTCTGGTCGATGTCGATGATGACGGGCCTGGCATTCCTGATTCCGAGAAGGAGCTCATGATGGAGCCCTTCATGAGGGGCGACAAAGCACGGCCGATCGATGGGAGTAGCTTTGGACTGGGCCTCTCGATCGTGAAGACGATTGCCGAGCAGCACGGCGGGCGGCTGATCCTTCTTGACGCCAAACCAAAGGGGCTGAAGGCCAGGCTGGTGTTTCCGTTTGTAAAGCCCGCTACCAAGCTATCGAAACCCACCTAATACCCATCCTGCATTGTTAAAATCATCGAATCATTTTCAGATCTTACATGATATAGCAAATCACAGAAGCAGTCGCAGTCCGCGTATGTGGACACGAATTGATCCATGCGAGCTACGGCAATCTGTAATATGCCATGAGCGATATCGCTGTTTTCTTCAAATTCCCTTTTCGCCCTTGCAATCAAAGCCAGAGCTTCGGCCAGAACTCTGATTTCGCGTATAAGATTTTTCCTTTCTTTTCTCCCGAAAATGCCAGCTTCTTCGGTCATAAGGATATCCGTCTTGATGGATATCCTGCAAAGCCCAAGATCCAACAAGCCCGATAGTATCGCCGATTTACCGCTCATGTGAGGGTGTGTCATCAGACCTTGATAGCCTCAAAAGGTAGATCGGCTTTCGGCGCTCCCTTCGCGCCCAAGGGCTGACCGTTGATCACCTTCATCGGGCGAAGACGCAGGCGTTTCGGGCCAGCCTTCTCGATCGCATCGGCAACATCGGTGGTGACATTCAGAAAGACCCGCCAGCCCATGGGAGCCTTGGCCCCGACATCGCGGCAGCTGAGAGCCAGGAAATCCTGGCCTTTCAGTCCACGGAGAAGGGCCGCCGAATTCCACTGCACAGAGGTGAAAGCATCGAGATCGCGCAGCGGTACACCAATAGCCAACGAGCCGTCCGGCTCGAAACCGCACGCGAAAGCGCTTGATCCAAGAGTGCCCAGCTGCAGGTCCTTCTGACCGATGACCTTGGCACCGACCCTCGACACCGCGCGCAGGAACGACAGCATCGGATGAGACTCGGCGATCTCGGCCACCGGGCGCTTTGTTTGAGAGGCCATGATCCTTGCTCGACTCCGATTGATTCTTAGCAAGGTTGCGGTCGGACTGCTTCGATGTAAAGTCTACGATGTCGATTCATGAATCGATCCTTGTCTCCCTGTCCTGGAACGTGGCGTAGATGCAAGCTGGCCCTGACGATCTGATCCGCAACAATGCGACGATCATGGCGCTCGCACCGCATCTGTCCGCTGGCTTCATGGTCGTTCCTCCGACCGTTCGCTTTCCGCACGGGGCCATCGCTCATCCCGAGATGGGATTATGCGCTCTCGTCATCGTCACCGGCGTCGTGCTTTTCGACGAGCGTGACCATCGCTGGTACGGCGAGAACCCGATCGATCCTGAGAAGATTTCCGGAGACGCCATCGTCGAACTGGCGACGGCGGCCAAGGCCCCGATGGATCGCATCTGCTGCCTGGTTTGGCTCACCAACGCCTTCACGACGACTGATGTGCCCGGCATCTGCGTGAGCACCGATCCGCTGATGGCGGCGGCCATGGCTGAGCGGATGCTCACCCATATCGCCAACGGAACGGACACGCCGCTCAACCCCTGGCTGGCAACCTATGTGGTCGGTGCCAGTGGGCCGAAGGGGCCGCCGAGTGAGCCTGTCCAGCGCATTTCGGCACTGGTCGAGCACACACTCTCGGTGATGTTCGGCGACAGCGAGGCTGTGATCTCTGGCACGACGCTTTCGCCGGCCGATTTTGCCGATCCCAGGTTCCTGCTCCCGGCCGTGCTCGTCGCCGCTGCCGAGGACTGGGCAGTCACGCGCCACGCCATGCGGCCGAACCTTCGGAAGCCGACAGGGCATCCTGGTTTCGTGTTGCAGATGACGCCCGATCCCGGAGCTCTGCTGGGCTATCGGGTCGACGGCGTCTCGCCATCCACCCAGTTTCTGGTGCATGGCCCGGTCGTGTCCGTGATCCGCCGCTTTCGCTTCGACGGCGAATTCACCTTCGAGGACCTCGTCGGCCAGTTCGCCCGCTACCTGCAGAAGAACGGCTTCGATTCCTCAGTGGTGGACGATTACGAAGTCCGCCTGGCAACGAGCGGCTGAGGAACGGTTCGATGTCACTTGCCGCTCTGAAGCGCGATTCCGCTCGCAACGAAGCCAACGCCGAGGCTGACCGCCTGAAGCGGGATCATCTGTTTCGTCAGAAGATCGCCTCGCAGCAGTTCATCAAGCACAACGCAGCCCTCTATCGTGCCTGGATCGCCAAGGGGCGCCGCGGCGATGACGCCTTCCGCTCCAGCGAATTCGAAGCCATGGGCCTCGATGCTCGCACGCTTGCGGTCCGGATCACGCAGATCCTGTTCCCCACCCTCGAAGAGAGCGCGGTCATGGAGACGGCGCGCCACTTCCGCGTCGAAGCATCCGAAGCAG
Source organism: Bosea sp. RAC05 (assembly GCF_001713455.1). Lineage (NCBI taxonomy): Bacteria > Pseudomonadati > Pseudomonadota > Alphaproteobacteria > Hyphomicrobiales > Alloboseaceae > Allobosea > Allobosea sp. RAC05. Next base: position 300,050 of record NZ_CP016463.1, on the reverse strand, counting down.
TTGCTTCGTTCTGGGTCGATGGCCGGCCGCTCGACATCGATTCCGCAGCTCGGGTGATTGCAGGCGCCGCCGACCGGGCAAACATCGTGTTCGACGGCGAAACCATGAGATGGCGCGACATCAGCGAAGCCGGTTCGGTTACGCTGAGCGCCGCGGCGGCATCGGCTCTGCTGTTCAGATCGGTATCGATCTACGATTTCAGACTCGGCCGAAGCGAGACGCTCTCACGGCTCAGTCGCATTCTCGTGGAAGCGACGTCCGAGAACGTTCGCGCAATCCTGCCGGCCGACGCCTCCAATGAGGACCGGCGCAGCGTCTTTCAGACGTGTATGCGGGAAAACGCCATCCTGCTTTCGACGATCTACGAGCAGATCGCGAGACGCACCGTCGACGCTATCACAGGCAGGCCCGAGGCCGATCGGCGGGTCTGGCTGGTCCGCGAGCAGCCGCTCGACGCCATCGAGCGCAGCTTTCTGGATAGCGCATCGAGCTTCGGTCAGGCTGCCGCTCTTGTCGCGCAGATGGCGCTGCAGGCGCTGAAGGCCCCTGGCCCAGAAGCACCGGCGCCCGGGAAATGAACGCTACATCGTGCACCGCGAGTGCGTGCCAGCTTGTCGATGCCATCGGCTACTCGGTGAGTGGCGTTCTTGATCCAATCGGCGACCGGATCTTCAGCCTCCATGAAGCCCAGCCGATCTTTCTGCCCATCATCGCTGGCATCATCGGTGCGACGGTTGCAAGCCTGATCGGACTTCTGGCCGATCGGCTGCCCAGGATCTACGGATGGGGTGTCGAGCGCGAGCATGGACTGACCCTGTCCTCGCCGCCTTCTCACTGTGACAGCTGCGGAGAGCCAATTCCGTGGCTATCGCTCGTTCCAGTTCTGGGATGGATCCATTCGGAAGGCCGCTGTCGCAGCTGCGGGGCAAAGGTGCCCTGGATCTACCCGGCGATCGAGGGACTGACTGCGATCGTCAGCGCGGCCGCGATCGCGTGGACCGGGCCGCTCCTGTCGACCTGGTTGATGCTTCTGGCAGGCTACGCCGTTCTGTTTTGCGCCTGGATCGACTGGAAGAGCCACGAGATTCCCGATGGCGCTACCGTCCCTCTCGCTTTCCTGGGCCTGCTCGCGTCGCCGATCGAGGTCGATGCATTGTCCCGCATCTGGGGAGCGCTCGCCTGTGGCGTGACCGTTCTGCTCGTCTTCAAAGTCGTCGGAGACATCAAGCGCGTCGACACCACCTCTTTGGGCGACGTGGCAATGGCGGGCGCCTGCGGTGCGTGGCTCGGCGTGTGCGGCGGCTTCTCCTTCCTTTTCGCGTCGGTGGTCGTCTACCTTGCCTATGCGATCCCGTTGCGGCGCCGCGGTACAGTATGGGTTCCTATGGGCCCCGGGCTTGCGGCTGGCTTCCTCGCAGTCGCAACGACGGGGCTGCGCCTGTTCTGATCCGACAGCCGGTTGTCCGGTATCTGGCCGATCCTTGCGCGCCCCAATCGCTGTAGCAGTGCACCAAGCGCACAGAGATCTGCATCGCATCGCCTCGTCTGCCTTGCATGTCTCCAGGCTATGTTACGCCTGAAGAATGGCGACTGGAGTCCATGGAGAGCATCAAGGCCATCGTTACGCGGGTTCTGAGCAAGAACGAGAAGACGGGCAGCGTCTTCGCGGCGATTCGCTATGAGAGCCCCACCGGCCTGGTCGATGCCAAGATGCGTGGCCCCGGAGCCGAGCTGCAGCCTGGCGACTTCGTTCTGGCCGAAGGTGTCTGGCGCCCCAACACCTATCAGGGGCGGACTGAAGAGATCTTCACCGCCAAGAGCGTTCGACCTGACCTTCCTGCGACGGCTGACGGTGCCGCGCGCTGGTTCTCGACCATCTTCACGGCAGACAAGCACGGCGTCACGCTGGCGACCGCAAAGGCGTTCGTCGATTCGGTGGGCTCTCAGGCTGCGGCTCTGTGCGAGCGTTCTCCGGAAACTGTCCTAAAGCTCTCACGCGACCCCAAGGCTTTCAGGGAAGCGCTTCTGAGAGATTGGGGGAGGCGTATTTCTGGCCGCCAGGCCATCACCTTGATGGAGAAGTCCGGCGTCGATGGGCGAGCCATCGACTCGATCCTGGATGCCTTCCGCGACGCCGCGCTCGAAACGATCAAGCGTGATCCCTATCGCGCTGCGCGAGTGAAGAACGTCGGCTTCGGCAACGCCGACAAGATCGGCACGCATATTGGCATTTCGGCTGAGGACGAGAGGCGGGTGGGCGCTGCTCTGGTCGAGGTCCTGAATGGATTTCGAGCCGACGGGCATTCCTTTGCATCTGCATCGGCTGTCGGTGCTCGCATGGTCGATGGCTTCAACATCACCATGCAGACGACCATCGACTACATCCTCTCGAATGCGAGCAGCCAGACCGCGCCGTTCGTTGCCGATCGGCATGACGGACAGCCCGTCGTCGCGCTGCGCGAGATGCACAACTGCGAAATCGCCATCGCTCAGAACGCTTCCATGATGCTGAGTGCCGGACGTCGCAATCCGCCCGAGAAGGCGAAAGCTGTCGTCGACGCTCTCTTCGCGACCGACAAGTACAAGAAATTCGACGACGTTCAGCGGGCCGCGGTCGCTATGGCAGCAAGCGAGCCCCTTGCCATTCTCACTGGCGGCCCCGGCACGGGTAAGTCGACGGTGTCCGAGGTCGTCGTCCTGGCGGCCGAGAAGCTCGACAGCGGCCCCATCCTGCTGTGCGCACCCACGGGGAAGGCCGCCAAGCGCCTCGAGGAGACGACCAAGCGCAAGGCCGCCACGATCCACCACCTGCTCCAGGCGAAGGAAGACCTGCAGAACGGGCGAACGACCTTTGGGCGCAACCGTGCCAATCCCTTGCCCTCGGGATGCCTTGTCGTCGTCGACGAGGCATCCATGGTGGATCTCACGACGATGCAGGCTCTGCTGGACGCCATACCGCGTGATGGCCGGCTGGTCCTGGTCGGAGATCGAAACCAGCTCCCTTCAGTCGATGCCGGCGCCGTGCTCAATGATCTGATGGAGGCCCGCGACCAGCAGGGTCGACGGATCGTGCCGTGCACGGAGCTCGTCAATGTCTATCGCCAGTCAGGCGATTCCAGGATTGCGACAGGAGCAGCCGAGATCCGCGAAGGCAAGGTTCCGTTCCTGAGCAACAAGTTCGACGGCGGCCTCATCCTCTATGAGCGCAATCTCGATGAGGTCGTGGCGCGTGTGAAGTGGGTCGTCGAAGAGGCCTGTGTCAAAAGCCTGCGGCTGAAGCCAAGCCAGATTGCTGTCCTCGTGCCGCAGGCGCCCGGGCCGGCCGGCACATGGCAGATCAACCGTGTCCTGTCGAAGTCTCTCAACCCGAACGGCCGCGCGATCCCGGGCATCTTCACCTCGGCAACCGATCACAAGGACCAGCCGATTCCTCGGGTCGGCGACCGGGTCATGTTGACCGAAAACGACGATGCCAACGACGTCATGAATGGCGATGTCGGCACGATTGTCGACGCCATGCCGGCTGCGACGCCCAACGGCGGCAGTCGCAACATGATCCGTATCGAGTTCGATTGCGGGAAGACAGTCGAGTACCCGGCGAGTCTCTGGCGGCGGCTCATTTTGGCCTATGCGATGACGGTCCACAAAAGCCAGGGCTCGCAATACGCCGCGGTGATCATGCCGGTGTGTTCGACGCATTCCAAGATGCTCGACCGTTCGCTGCTCTACACGAGCTGGACACGCGCGAAGACGGCGCTGTTCCTCGTGGGTGAACGCGAGGCTATCGAGGCCGCCGTGGCCAATGTCGAGACGTCTCGTCGCGACACAAGGCTGAAGGGCTTCCTCGCCCGAGCGGCTGTGGAACTCGGCCTGGATGGGCGGGCTGATGTCGTTTCTCAGCCCCAGTTGCGTGCGCCGACGGCCCCGATCTCTTTCAACCGACCGCCTCCGCCGCGGCGCCTTGGCGTGGGCGTCTCTGCCGCCGCGGCCGTCGCTACGCCGGCGCCGGTGTCGGCACCTGAAGTCGCTGCAAGCCCCGCAGCTCCGGCGCCGCCTCCCATGCGCCGGGCGCCTCCGCCGCGCTTTCCGATCCGAGCGCCGTTGAAGGAGGCTGCGACCCCGCCAGCTGACGAGGAACAGCCCTATCCATCACCGTGAGTGGATAGGGCTTCTCATCTGACGGTCATTCCTTGACCTCGTTCCTTGATCGGGTTCTGCTCAGGCTCGTCGAATCCTGACTGGACAGGCGCGATTCCCATCTGGGTCTCTGCGCCGCCTGGAGCCCCTCATGGCCATCGCCACCCTGATTTCGAGCGCCTACGAAGCCTTTTCCATGACGGTCCGAAAGCCCGTCTCCAGCTTCTCGATGCTCGAAACCACCGATGGCGCGAACATCTTCGTGGCCAAGGATGGCTCGCTCATGTCGATCGTGAAGATCGACGGCGTCACCCAGGTCGTTGGCGAGCCCGAGATCGACGAGATCATCAGGCGCATGACCACCAACATGGCCAAGTACCTGGGTCAGGCCGGGCATGCGCTTCAGTTCTCGTTCGTTCGCGATCCCGACTGGTCCTCGGAGATGATCAAGTCGCAGCTCGTCGCCGCGCGCGGCACGGCGCGGACCCTCGATCTCAACCTCAAGGACCTCTTCGACGAGCGGGTGAACTACCTGAAGAATTTCGTCGTGTACGAGGCCTATTATGTCGTGCTCTGGACCCGGCTCAGCGCGCTGTCCAAGCAGGAACGCGATCGCGCCCGCATTAGCTCGAAGCCGCCCAAGATGTGGCCTGAGGTCTCTGACGCTCAGGATGTCTTCAGGGCAGCGCGGCCTTTGCGGGATCGGCACAAGGCCTTCGTGTCCAGCTTTGTCCAGGAGCTGAGGGATGTGCGCATCCGGGCCCGTGTGGTGCCCGCCCATGAGGGTGTGAAGAACATCCGGGCGTCGGTTTACCCCGACTTCGTTGGTGCCGACTGGCGTCCGACCCTGATCAACGATCCAACCCCGATGCGTCATCCCGAGGCGTCCCAGGGAGACGCCTCCCACCTCCTGTGGCCGCGCCTCGACGAGCAGATCTTCGTGCGTGAAGCGGAGCGCGTGAACCAGCGCATCGTCACGATCGGCTCGCGTCATTTCGCTGGCATCGACATGGCTGTCGGGCCCCAGGAGCTGTTCGGCTTCAGCAAGCTGCTGCAGCGGATGATCGATGCTGACGAATTCCCATGGCGGGCATCGTTCCTGATCGAGGGAGACGGGCTTTCAGGGCTGGGCCTGAAAGCCTTCCTGGCGAGCATCTTCAGCTGGTCGAGCAGTGAGAACCGGCCGATCAAGGACGCGATCAAGGAGCTCCAGGAAGCCCGCCTCAACGGGACGATCATCACCAAGTTCAGGGCCTCTTTCGCCACCTGGGCGGCATCCGACAACCTCGCCCTCATCGAAGAGCGCTCAAGCCGCCTCCAGACCGCTGTCGAGAGCTGGGGATACTGCATCGCGGCGCCGACAGCCGGCGATCCGCTGGCCTGTGTCATGTCGAGCGCACTCGGTGTCGATGCGGCCTCCACTGCAGTTCCGACGGCGATGCCCCTTTCCGACGTCATCACGCTGTTGCCGTGGGACCGTGATGCGAGCCCCTGGACGTCCGGGGCTATCATGTTCCGCACGCCCGACAAGCGGATCTGGCCCTTCCAGCCGGGCTCGTCGCTTCAGGACACCTTCATCGACATCATTTTCGCCCCACCGGGCAAGGGAAAGTCGGTCTATCTGAACACGGCCAACTTCGCCTCGTGCCTGTCGCCGGTATCAACGCAGGGTGTCGGCGGTGCGAAGCTTCCGCGGATCGCCATCATCGACATCGGGCCGTCGTCGTCAGGCCTGATCTCGCTGCTCAAGGAAGCACTGCCACCCTCTCGTCGTCACGAGGCCCTCTATACGCGCCTGAGCAACACCGAGGCTTTCGCGATCAATCCATTCGACACGCAGGTCGGATGTCGACACTGCTTTCCGCACGAGCGCCAGTTCCTGATCAACTTCATCTGCGCCATCGGCACCCAGATCGGCGAAAAGGCTCCGCCTAAATCTCTCGCGGAGCTGGCCGGCTTCTGCGTCGACGCGCTCTACGATATGTACTCCGACGAGAACAAGAAGTCGGAGCCCAAGCCGTATATTCCTGGCGTCGACCACGCCGTCGACGAGGCGATCACCCGCTACAACCTCCCCCTGTCGGATCAGCCCATCTGGTGGGAGATCGTCGACGCCTTCTTCCAGCGCGGCGAGCTTCACTATGCCACGCTGGCTCAGCGCCACGCCGTTCCCATGCTGCAGGACATCGCCGTCATCCTGCGCAATCCCGAAATCGCCGACATCTTCGAGGGCGCCAAGGACGATGGCGAACGGATCATTTCGATCCTCGAACGCACCGTCATCAGCGCGGCCAAGGAATATCCGATCCTGTCGCGTCCGACCCGCTTCGACATTGGTGATGCACGCGTCGTCGCGCTCGATCTGGACGAGGTCGCTCGCGGCGGTACCGGTGCTGCCGACAAGCAGGCAGCGCTGATGTACATGCTGGCGCGCTTCACGCTGGCGAAGGACTTCTACCTCAACGCGGCACTGCTCAACATCAACAGCAGCGGCGGTCGACCGATCATCCCCGTCTCCTACCGGGCGCACCACACCGCGCGGATCCAGCGCATCCAGGAAGTCCCCAAGCGCCTCGTCTATGATGAGTTCCATCGAACCGGTGGATCCCGGGCTGTGCGAGACCAGGTCGTCGTGGACATGCGCGAAGGCCGGAAGTGGAACGTTCACATCGCGCTGGCGAGCCAGCTCCTCGGTGATTTCGACGAGGATATGGTCAAGCTGGCGAGCGGCATCTGGATCATGGGCGGATCGACGCCGGCCGACGCCGAGGAATGCCAGAAGATCTTCGGGCTCAGCGATACGGCAACTATGATCGTGCGCGATCGCCTCAACGGCCCCGGTCCCGGTGGCGCGCCGTTCCTGGCCATTCTTGGCATGAAGGACGGGCGCCAGGAGCATCTGCTCTACAACACGCTCAGCCCAATCGAGATCTGGGCGTTCTCGACGACTGCCGAGGATGCGGCCCTGCGCAATCGCCTCTATGCCCGTCTCGGCGCGATCGAGGCGCGCCGGCGGCTGGCGATCCGCTATCCGACAGGCACGGCGAAGACCGACATCGAGCGTCGGATCCAGATCATGATCGAGTCGGGCACCGCGGTTGACCGGTCGAAAGCCCAGGACGGCATCATCTCCCAGATCGCCGACGAGATCGTTGACGAGAAGGCGAGCCCTCGCATTCGAGCTTGATTACAACGAATCAAGTCTCTGTTCAGAACTAGTCCTTGCGCGAATGGATAGTTTTATCAATCTATCCATTCGCGGTTTAACCCTGATCCATAACTGGGTCTGAGGGCTCTTCTCCTTCCGTAAAATTGCATCTATGCTCGATATTCGCGTTTCTTTCCGTATCAGTGAGCCTTCCTGCATGAACATCGCCGAGATCGAAGCCAACCTGCGCTCTCTCTCCGAGAAGCCGTTCGATCCCGCGACATTCCCCCTTCGCATCCTCGAAATCTATGACGCGCCTCGCGCGACTGTGACGAAGCTGCAGAACGGGTCGATGAACAAGGGCGAGCGGTCTGGCGACCTGCTCTGGAAAGGGAAGCTCTTCTTCCGGGCATCGGCGAGTGGCAAGGCGGCCGCTACTGTCGACGAGATGAAGCTCAGCAACGCGGCTCGATTGCAGAAGCCGCGGTTCCTGCTCTCATCCGACGGGGTTGAAGCCTATTGCTTCGATACTAAGGCCGATGAGGGGCGCGCGCTACCGATCCAGGATCTTGGCGATCTGTTCGACTTCATGCTGCCGCTGGCGGGCATCGAACGATACCAGGCTGCCAAGGAAAATCCTGCCGACATCAAGGCCGCCGGACGCCTGGCGCGGCTCTACGACGCCATCCTCGACTGCAATCCCGACTGGAAGAAGCCCGAACGCGCCCATGCCCTGAACCTGTTCATGACGCGGCTGCTCTTCTGCATGTTCGCGGAGGATACCGGCATTCTGGAGGCCGGGCTGTTCAGTTCTGCGATCAACGAGTTTACGAAGGAAGACGGCAGCAACACCGGCTCTGTCCTGAAGACCATCTTCGATGTGATGGACGCCAAGGAGCGGACAGACGAGCATCCTGGCTTCGCTCAGCGCTTTCCCTATGTGAACGGCGGTTTGTTCAGGGTTCGCTCCGACGTCCCCGTCTTCTCCAAGCTGGCTCGAAGGCTCCTGATCGAAGCCGCGCGCCTGACATGGTCCGAGATCAATCCCGATATTTTCGGCAGCATGATCCAGGGCGTCGTCGACAAGGAGCTTCGAGCCGACCTGGGGATGCATTACACCTCAGTGCCCAACATTTTGAGGCTACTGCGGCCGCTGTTTCTGGATGACTTAGAGCGCGAATTCGCAGCGTCCAACGAGAACGCAGCCCAGCTTTCCAAACTGCTCAGCCGGATCTATCGGATCCGCGTCTTCGATCCGGCGTGCGGCTCCGGCAACTTTCTGATCATCGCCTATCGAGAGCTGCGGCGACTGGAGATGCGTATCTTCCTGCGGCTGAAGGAGCTGTCGAGGCAATTCACACTCCCGATGTCTCAGGTCAGACTTAGTCAGTTTTTTGGGATCGAATACGCCGACTTCGCGGCCGAGACTGCCAAGCTTTCTCTTTGGATTGCCGAGCACCAGCTCAACAAGGAGTTCGAACAGATCATCGGGCCTGGCAGACCGGCTCTCCCGCTTCAGGACAGCGGCAACATCGAATGTGGCAACGCGACCAGATTGTCGTGGCTCAAGGTGTGCCCAGCGTCGGCCAATTCCGAGACCTACATCGTCGGCAACCCGCCGTACCTCGGCCGTGGTCAGCAGACCGACGAGCAGAAGTCGGATATGCATCACGTGTTCGACGGGGTGAGCGATACCTATGGCAATATGGACTACGTCGCCTGCTGGATGATCAAGGCGTCAGACTATATTCAGCGAGCGGGCGGGCAGTTCGCTTTCGTAACTACCAATTCGATCTGCCAAGGCGAACACGTCGCCTTGTTGTGGCCGCTGATCTTCCGTCGCAATCAGGAACTGGTTTTTGCCCACCAGGCCTTCAAGTGGAAAAATAGCGCCGCCAGCAATGCGGGCGTGACGTGTGTCATTGCCGGCGTCGGCACGGTTGGCACTGCCGACAAGCTCCTGTTCAACGAGACCTCGTTTAAGAAGGTCAAGAATATCAACCCCTACTTGGTCGACGCACCGACCGTCATCGTGACATCGAAGACCTTGCCGACATCCGATCTGCCTCGGATGAATTTCGGTAGCATGTCCAATGATGGTGGCCATCTCATTTTCTCACCGGACGAAATGAGGGCAATTACGTCCAAGCATCCAGATACGAAACGGCTCTTCAAGCGCATCTTCGGTGCGCAGGAGTTCATCAAGGGAATTGAGCGCTGGTGCCTATGGCTCGACAAAGACAATGTCGCTGACGCCCGAGCAGTCCCGTCCATTAAGGATCGCCTCGATCTTTGTGCGGAGTACCGCGGCAAGAGCAAGCGGCCGGCAACAAGTGCCTGGGCGGACGTTCCACACCTCTTCATTGAGAACAGGCACGAAGCCGGCGAACTTTTCTTCGTTCCCCAGGTATCGTCGGAGAAGCGTCATTACCTGCCCTGCGGTTATCTTCCGACCGATTCACTCGTGATCGCGCCCCATTTCGCTATCGTTGATGCGCCTCATTTCGTCATGGGGCTGCTGAGTTCACGCATGCATGCTCTCTGGTGCTTGGCTGTCGGAGGCGGTCTGGAGACCAGGATACGTTATTCGAACACGCTGATCTATAACACCTTCCCGGTTCCGGATCTGTCCGCGAAGCAGAAGGAAATCCTGTCAGACTGTGCCTGGCAAATCGTCGAGGAACGGGAAAACAACCCGGGTTCCCGGATCTCGGATCTCTACGACCCCGAGAAAATGCCCTCTGGACTTCTGAAGGCTCACCAGGATCTCGATGTCGCGCTGGAGACCATCTATCGCGGCCGCCCATTCAAAACTGACGAGGAGAGGCTTGAGCATCTGTTCAAGCTCTACGCGGCCAGACATCGTGACGAAGTGCTCGCATCCTCGGGGAGAGCTGCCTGATGCCAAACCTGGTGAACGTCGCTTACGCCCAGACCGGCACGAGCAAGAAGACCAATGCCATGGGCATGCGAGAGATGCAGGCTCGCGTCTTCGAGCACCGCAACGCCCAGTTTCTCCTGGTCAAGGCGCCGCCTGCCTCCGGCAAGAGCCGTGCCCTGATGTTCGTGGGGCTCGACAAGCTCCGCAAGCAGGGCGTCAAGAAGGTGATCGTTGGCGTTCCCGAGCGTTCGATCGGCGCGTCATTTGCCAGCACTCGGCTCACTGAGGATGGCTTCTATGCAGATTGGCATGTGAAGCCGGAGTGGAATTTATGCACTTCGGCTGGCAACTCCGGAAAGGTACCAGAGTTCATTCGCTTCCTTTCGAGCCCGGATGAGGTTCTGGTCTGCACCCACGCGACGCTCCGTTTCGCCTATGAGAAGGTCGGAGCTGCAGCTTTCGAAAACGTCTGCCTGGCCGTTGACGAATTTCACCATGCGTCGGCCGACGAGGACAGCCGGCTCGGCGAGCTTGTGCGCGCTCTGCTGCAGAACAAGGACACCCATATCGTCGCGATGACCGGCTCGTACTTTCGCGGCGATGCGAACGCGATTCTGCGCCCGGATGACGAGATGAAGTTCTCTCGTGTGACGTATACGTACTACGAGCAGCTTTCAGGCTACAATCACCTTCGCACTCTCGGCATCGGCTATCACTTCTATCGCGGCCGCTATACGGACGTCATCGGAGAGGTCATCAACGGTGACCTGAAGACGATCATCCACATCCCGAGCGTCCAGTCCGGCGAATCTACCAAGGACAAGTACATCGAGATCGATCGCATTCTCGATCACATTGGGGATGTCGTCGGCGATCGCGATCCAGCGACGGGCCTTTATCATGTCCGCGAGCCCAGCGGCCGCGTTCTCAAGGTCGCCGACCTCGTGACCGAGGAAGGGCGGGACCTGGTCATGGCGACGATCCGGGGCATCAAAGCCAAGGAAGACCTCGATATCATCATCGCTCTCGGGATGGCGAAGGAAGGGTTCGACTGGGTCTGGTGCGAACACGCCTTGACCGTTGGCTACCGCGGATCCTTGACAGAGGTCATCCAGATCATCGGGCGAGTGACCCGCGACGCCGAGGGCAAGTCACATGCGCAGTTCACCAACCTGATCGCCGAGCCCGATGCGGCCGAAGAAAAGGTCACCGGCGCCGTCAACAACATGCTGAAGGCGATCGCCTGCTCGCTCCTCATGGAGCAGGTCCTGGCGCCCGTCTTCAAATTCAAGGCTCGACGCGACGGTGACGATGTCGAAGGCCATCGTCAGGATAAAGATGGCGATGCCGGCGAGGGCACCCACACCATCAAGATCACCGGATTCCGGGAGGCATCAACTGAGCGCTCGCGGCAGATCATCGCGACGGATCTCAATGACCTGAAGGCGGCGATCCTCCAAAACGAAACGATCATGCGCGCCGCAATGGATCCCAACGAGTTCGCGCCGGAGGTTATCAACAAGGTCTTTATCCCGACGATCATCGAACAGCGCTATCCGGATCTAACGCCCGACGAGGTCGAGGAAGTCCGCCAGCATGTCGTCGTCGATACCGTCATCAAGAAGGAAGCTGTCGAGGGTGGCGATCTCACCGGCACGAGTGCCAAACCCGACGATGATTCCACCGGCACGGGGGGCGGGGGTGGCGGTGGACGCATGACTGGCGACGAGGATCCTGGAGGAAGTCGGTTCGTCCAGATGGCCGATCGCTTCGTCAACATCGATGAGCTGCACATCGACCTGATTGACGCTGTGAACCCTTTCCAGAGGGCGTACGAGGTCCTATCCAAATCCGTGACCGCATCCGTACTGCAGCGTATCCACGATTCGATCCGGTCGACCAAGATCGCGATGACCGAGGCGGAGGCAGTGCTGCTGTACGACAGGATCGTCGAGTTCAAGAAGGCCCATGGGACAATGCCTAACTTGCAGAGCGTCAACCCCATGGAAAAGCGGATGGCGGAGGCTGTGCTGTGGCTTCAGAACGAGAAGATGAAGCGCAAACGTGAGGCGCAGGCGGTCTGAGGCAGGTGATGACGAAGCGATCGCTCGACGACATCCTTGCAGACGACGACCTGATCCCGCTTCGTGAAGAGACGAATGGATCAGTCACGTCAGATATGCGCGTGCGCCAGGATTTCGAGGAAATCCTGCGGTTCGTCGATGATGAAGGGCGACTTCCACAGTCGCCCGACGCTACCCGCGGTATCTCATCTTCCACCTCAGAGCGTCGTCTGGCTATCCGCCTGGCAAAGTACCGCTCGAAGCCTGGGATCGTGGCTTCGCTGGCCCAACATGACCGCCATGGAGTGCTGCAGCCGCCGGCGGAGGCAGCCAAGGAGAAGCTTGTCTCCCCTGCCTCTCTCGACGAGATCCTGTCCGGCGATGACGACATCCTGGCAACAGAGCACGATGACATCTTCGAATTGAAGTTCGTTGGCGCCAAGAAGGCTGAACCGGACTGGATCGCCAACCGCGTGGTCTGCGAGAATTTTGCAGCTTTCAAGCCGCTGTTCGATGCCTGCGCAGCCGACCTCTCGTCCGGCATTCGTAAGTCCTATCGGTTCGTCAACGAGCAGGACATCAATGCCGGCGACTTCTTCATCCTGAATGGCGTCATCGTCTATGTCGCCGAGGTCAACGACCCTCATGTCCGCTACGGGCGCAAGGATGCGCGCCTGCGATGCATTTATGACAACGGAACGGAGTCGGAGCTGCTGCTGCGAAGCCTGGCGCGACACCTCTACAAGGACGACAACGGGCGTCGCATTTCGAACCCCGAAGCTGGCCCTCTCTTCAACAGTGAGGTCAAGGAAGGGGACGTCCGCTCAGGCTGTGTCTACATCGCGGTCTCGCTGTCGACGGATCCCGCCATCCGGTCGATGAAGAACCTGCATAAGCTCGGTGTGACGACCGGAAAGCCCGAAAGGCGCGTTGCCCGGGCCAATCTCGACCCGACGTTCCTGATGGCGCCGGCGCGGCTCGTGAAGTCGTACACGATCTACAACGCAGACCCCGCCAAGATCGAGCGCATCCTGCATAGCTTCTTCGCTCCAGTATCCCTTGCTATCGATGTCCGTGACCGGTTCGGAACACCGATCAAGCCACGCGAGTGGTTTCTGGTACCCCTTGAAGCCTTGGACGAGGCGATCAAACGATTGATGGAAGGTTCGATCGCCGCCTACCGCTATGACGAGATACAGCAGACCGTCGTTCTGGCCTGAAGCGCCCCCTGACCCGCACTTGTGGTAGGCATGCTCTGATGCTTGGCTGGCATCAAAGGAGCCGGCCATGACCGACATCGAGAAGGCAACCATCCAGGCTCGCGAAGCCTTTGCGGTCGAGCGCGCGAAATTCGAGCCGCTCATCGTCTCGATGGACACGTCGGTCGACGGGCTCGGCAAGTCGGCCCACTTCACGGCCAAGGCCATCGACGGCTCGAACATCGAGGTGACCTATGTCGGCGTCTCGGAGAGGATGCACGACCTCACCTGCGTTTCCGTCCTGACGACCGAACCACTGGGCCGCGACAGCATCGGCGATGGCTCATTGCGGTTCATCGCACATGGCTGGAAGGGCAAGCCGGACTTCACCACCACCGGGATCGATCCGGCGGCCGATGCCGACCCGCAGGTGTTCGAGGTCGGCCCCTCCGAGAACAACCGCATCGTGGCGGCCATCATTGATGCGGCTTCTGCCTATCTCAGGGATCATCCCGGCTCGATGGCTGCGGCAGGCTGCCTGCACTCGGCGCGAAAGATCTATCTCGCTGAGATCGAGGTTGCTCGGCATCAGTCGGCGCTCACGAACTCCGAAACGGCCTTGGCCAACTGCCGTTTCGCTTACGAGATGTTCCTGGAGAAGGCGCTGGAGCTCCATCCCGAGCTCCAGGAAGAGAACGCCCCCTCCTCACCAGCGATGTGAAGCAATGACCGACACAAGCCCGATCCAACACGCATTCGATCGTCTCGACGAGAATACCTACTGGCACCCTCTGCCCAGCCAGTCCTTGGCCGAGGCCTTTTCGGATGAGGCAGCATCGCTGTTCCTGACCAGGACCGACGGGCAATGGTGGGTGACGCGGGAGAACCGCGCGCCTGATGCCGGGCCATTCGACTCGCTCGACGATTGCCTGGTGGCGGGCAACGCGTTCCTCAGCGCGGCCTGGGAACGCCAGTCATCGCAGCTCGCGTCAGCTGCCGGTCTTGATCCTGCTATCTGGGGCTGGATCGACGATGAGAAGGTCTTTGCGAAGATCGGTTCCGACACGACCAAGATCGCAGTCGGCGGCGTGCGTGGCCCGTTCATTCTTCGCGAGGGCGAAGACGAGATCGAGACCTGCGATAGCGCAAGGGCCGCAGACGAAGTCCTCGAGGCCAGGTCGCAGCCGATCCCCTGCATCTGAGCCGGGCAGCAACAACCGAATTCCTGGAGCAATCCCTGGTCGGTTTCAAGGATCCGCGGTTCAATCAAATCAGCCCTATCTCGTAATACGGCGTTGAGGGTTTGACCGTAGGGACTGTCGATGACTCCGGATGCCCACCAGGATCGTTCCCTGAACAGACGGCGCTATTCGCGCAACCTGCAGCGCGTCGAGCCCGTGTTTCCGCTTTTTGTCGTCGGTACCTCGACATCCGATCTCATGGGGGATTCCCCCATCGTCCTTCACGAGGCGAGCAATGATGGCTTGAGGTTCAAGTCGGACACGCCTCCCGAGGTCGGCGACGTCGTTCAGCTCAAAATGCGCGGCTTGCGCGATTTCAGCGCCATGATCACCCGGATCGAAGCTGGCGGCTTTGTCGCCATGCCGACGCTGATCACTGACATCCGCGCTTTTGCCAACGAGATCGCCGCGATCTCGCGCGAACAGGCGGCCGAGGCCAAGCGCCGGCATGAGCGCATCGTTCCTGAACAGTCGTCGGCGCTGGTGAGGACGTCCGATGGCACCACGACCAGGGCCAAGGTGCTCGACGTCTCCTTGTCAGGCGCTGCGATCGAAAGTTCCCTCCGGCCTCCCCTGCGTTCAGAGATCTCGTTGGGCAAGCTCGATGCCACCGTCGTTAGGCACCTGCCCAACGGCTTTGCGGTCGAGTTCAATAACCTCCTAAGCGAGGTCCTGGTGAAGGCTTTCGAAGCCGAAGCGCCACTGGCTCCGCCTGGTCCCTGATCGAGATCAGAAGTGCGTCACAGGAGATCGCTAGGCAGTTTGCGGGGAATTGAGCTGGCGGCTGTCCACGATCGCCAAGGCCCGCGATTTCGGATCAAGGCCTGGTCAAACCGTGGATCGCACGCTTGTCACGTATCGCAGCCTGGAACAGGCGAGCGACCTCGGCCATGAAATCAAGGCTGAGGGTGCCTGTAGGTGTCAGGCTCTCGAAATCGTAAAGCCGGTCCGAACGAACCCGATTGTAGTCATCGAGGACCAGGAAACTCGGCTTATTGAGCTGCAGATTGATCCGGCGTTTCTCGGCTTCGGGAATTTCGACGTGTAGGCGATCATCCCCGTCCTCGGTCCTGGGTTGCCGGCTGGTGATGGGGAACAGATACAGGTATCCGCCGATCTGCATTGCCAGGCAGACGCGCCTGATCTTCCGGCTTCCCGTCCAGCCCTTTTTGGCCTCGTGGCCCCACAGGTAGTTGAATCGGTAGATCTCGCCGGGCGTCATTAGCGACCCTCTCGGTCCGCCTGATCGACGATTTCCTGAAATCCGGTCATCAGGTTCTCGATGTCCTCCTCCGGAGCCGTGTCGAGCGTGAACGCGGTCTGCTCATTGGACCTGGCAGCATCCCTCATCCGCTCGTATTGCTCCTGCGGCAGCATCACGATCTTCGCCTTGCCTCGCTTCATCAGCTTCACGGGCTCCGCCAAAGCCGCGTCGAGGACATCGCCAGAACGACGGTTCAGATCCGAAAACGAGAACTCTTTCATGGAAGCCTCCCTATGCATGAAATACGTATAACACGTATGTTCTGCATTTGGCAAGTCTGCCGGTCCATGAGGCAGAGGACGTAGAGGCAGTCACCAATCAGCCCCGGCGGATACCGGGGCTGATGTTCACGATGGCTGTACCAGCCGTGATGTCAGGCGTGGGCCTTCACGGCGGCAAGGCGCTCCGCCAGGGACTTCGGCCCCACCGGCTTGCCTTGGGCCGCAGCGAGGGCAGCGGCGATGTTGTCGTCGGACTTCTCCGGATTGCTCGGCGTCAGCAGCCGGGCCTTGGCGTCGGCGGCCGCCGCGTCGCGCGACGCCTTGTTCGCCGCGTCCTGCATCGCCTTGAGGGCGACGTCGATGCCATTGGTGGCCCCGGACAGGCCAGCCGCCTCGCGAGCAGCCTGCTCGCGCTGCTTGGCGAGATCGAGCTGCTGGTCGGCCCGGTTCATGTCGCGCTGGGCACGCTCCAGGTCGGCGCGCGCCGCCTTGAGCTTGTTGCCGGCTTCGACATAGCGCTGCTGCAGACCGTCGAGGAATTCCTTGGCGTCGACGGCATCCTGCGCCTCGCGCTCGACGTCGGCCGGCATGCTCTCGATGATCGTCATGAGGCTGGCGAGGCTGTGTTCCAGCGACGAACGCTTGGCCGGGTCCTGCTCGGCATCGAGCTGCTGCTGCAGGATCTCCGCGGCCGCGACACGCTGTCCGAACAGCGCCTTGATCTGATCGGCCTCGTGCTTCTCCTTGACGAAGACGGCCTGGGCCGTGGCGACGGAGCGACCGAGCTGGTCGAGGTTGTCCTCCATCGAGCGCAGCTCGGCCTCGGTCGACGCCTTGGGATCCCAGCGAACGAGGGCCTCGATCGCGCCGTTGACAGCCTGATCGGTCTTCACGCCCAGCAGGTTCTTGATGAATGAGAAGGTCATGGTGGTCTCCGACCGGTCAGATGAAAGCCCCCGCCGCCCGGCTCAGGCGAGGGCAAAGGGAGGTGTCGTCAGACGGCCAGTGCCGCGGCGACCAGGAAGGCGATGCCGATCTGCGCTGCAGCCAGGACGGTGCCGACTGCGACGTTCCCAGCCTCGACGAGACCGCGCAGACCCCGCACCGTGAGCGATGCCACCGCGTACAAGGCGAGCTGAACGATCAGAGCGACGATGCCCCAGAGCACGATGTCGAGGGCCGACTTGCTCGTCGCGAGCGTCGCCGCCAGGGGAATGGCCATGCCGAGGATAGCTCCCGACAGAGCGATGCCGGCTGCCGTGTTGCCCGCAGCAACGAGACGAGGCTCGTCGATGGGAGTGATCGCGATGTGAATGCGAACGCCCGCGGCGAACAGAACCATCGCCAGCAGGATGTGGCCGATGAGGACGGGAACGCCGGTAGCGAGGGCCGAGACGATCGTGTTGAGGTCGAACATGGGTGGTCCAGTCAGATGAGCGAGAGGAAAGACGGATCGATGTCGATGCCGGCGTGGATGAGCACGCTGGCGTCCTCGCCGTCTTCGACGGCCGCGACGAGCAGGTACTCGCGGGTCGGAGAAGGAGTGCTTCGGCCGGTGTCGGCGGCGTAGAGCATCGCGGACGACTTCACGCGGCGGGTTCCGGCTTCATCAGTCCGGCTCTCGGTGATCGTGCGAGGCTCGACCCGAGCTTCGCCAGCCTGCCAGACGCGCTGGTAGGCCTTGCCGTCTTTGGTTTCGAAGGTCGGGAAACCGATCATGCCCTCAGCATCGTCGAGCCAGAATGCCCACTCCTCGCCCGATGATGGTGTGACCTCGTCGAAGCGCGAGAAGTAGCGGGCTTCGACAGGCTTTCCGGCGTCGAGCTGGATCTGGAGGAAGGCTTCGCTGCCCAGGTGCAGCCGCCAGAGATCACGATCGAGGCGACCGACTGCTGTGACCGTGACCGCCGACGGCCCGACCGAAACCCCCTCCGGTGCGACCACTTTCGTGGCGGCCCCCGCCAGAAGGAACATGCTGCCGTCGAGAGTGATGACCTGCCCAAGCCGGAAAGGATCACGGGGCTTGGCGTCGGCTGTCGTTACCCTCGCCTTTGCCAGATTCCTCAGGGTCGAAAGCGCACCCATTTTATTGTCCCTCTTGCGTGCGGAGTTTCTGAGGGCGGCTCGGACCAGCAGCACGCCGATCAGTCCAAATCCCAGGCAGAAGATGAGGATCATCAGGAATGACAGGAACGATCCCGCCGACGATGCAGTGGCCTGCCCTGCGTTGACGGTCTGCGCCGTACCGAAGGGATTGCTGACGCGGGCCTGTTCAGGCCGCACCCCGGCCGGAACGACTTGCGCGGATGGAGAGGGAACAGGTTCGGCTTTCAGCCTCTCGTCCAGATCCGAGAGCTTCAGCCTGAGATCGAGATTGTCCTTCGCGATCTCGTCGGCCTGGGAACGCCATGCGGTGTAGCCTGGGTCTGATCGATTGGCAGCAAACCATGCAGCGTGACCAGGACGAGACAGGCTCTCCAGCATCCACCACATGAAGAACGGATTCCAGGAACCGTAGGCGGCATCGGTGCGTGCGTAGGAAGGCACGTTCCAGGAGGGATCACGCTGCCAACCGCCAGACGGCGCCTGCTGCGGCCTTGGCTGGCTCCAACCCGTCGCTCGGGGCTCGGCCGGCCGCGAAGGCCGCGACCAGGTCCATCCTGTATTCGGGACGCTGCTGGGCACCGATGGCGCCGAGACCGATGGCCGAGAGGAAGGCTCGGTGCGTGTTTCCGGAGCAGCCCGATCCTGCCGGAACTGGCGCAGTGCGTCCGAAGACGCCTTGCGATCATAGGAGCGGTCCGAAAGCGAAGACGCCGGCGCAGCACTGCCGGTCGAAGCCGAAGGAGCAGACGGGCGGCCATAGCCCCCTGAGCTCGCCGGCGAGCGCGAAGGAGCCGAGACCGATGGACGCGAATAGCTCGACGACGACGAAACCGACGGACGGGAATACCCGCCACTGCTGCTGCGCCCTTTGGCCAGAGCATCGCCGACCGCGCTGAGCAGCACGAGTCCGACAACAGAAAGGCGAAGAATATGGTTCAGCGTCTCAATCCCTGCGAAGTTGCTTCGCGACGCCCCCAATATGGATGGGCTCGCTGGTAAATCCATATGATGGGCAAATCATTTCTTGCCTATCCACGGATTGGATTGCCTATCCTTAATGTCGAGCTAAGGAGCGGCGCTTCCCGTCTTCAGGCTGCGACTGCCTGATCGATGTCAGCGCCCGCCTCCGCGCCCGACGAAATGGGGCGCTCCATGAGAAATCGCTCCACTTCGAGCGCGGCCATGCACCCCATGGCCGCGGCAACGACGGCTTGTCGCTGAGGGGTCTGGGCCGCGTCACCCGCGCACCATGCGACCTCGCTTGAGGTCTGCGTCGACCAGGGCTTGATCGCGATGTAGCCGGTCTCGTCCATGTCGAGCTGACCGCGAAACAGGGCCGTCGCCGGGTCATGGCCGATCGCAACGAAGACGCCGTGTGTGGAGATCTCCTGCATCTCACCGGTGGCGACATGGCGCAGGCGCACCCCGGTGACCGACTTGACCGGCTCCCGATCGCCGAGGACCTCCTCGACGACGTGGTCCCAGATCACGGTGATCTTCGGGTTTGCGAGAAGGCGATCGCGCAACACAGCCTCGGCGCGCACGAAGTTGCGGCGATGCACGAGGGTCACCTTCGAGGCCAGATTGGACAGGTAGAGCGCCTCCTCGACAGCCGTGTTTCCGCCGCCGACGACCACGACCTCCTTGCCGCGATAGAAGAAGCCGTCGCAGACGGCACAGCTGCTGACGCCGGATCCGGAGAACTCCAGCTCTGAAGGCAGGCCAAGCCACCGCGCCTGGGCACCGGTGGCGATGATCACCGTGTCGGCGAGATATTCGTCGCCCGAATCCCCAACAGCGCGCACCGGGCGGCACGACAGGTCAACAGAGACGATGATGTCGCTGACCAGGGTGCTGCCCACGTTCTGCGCCTGTTGGCGCATCTGCTCCATCAGATCGGGACCCTGGACCGCATGAGCGAACCCCGGATAGTTCTCCACCTCCGACGTGATGGTCAGCTGACCACCAGGCTGGAGCCCGGTCACCAGAATGGGCGCGAGATTGGCCCTGGCCGCATAGATTGCAGCCGAGTAACCGGCAGGGCCCGATCCGATGATCAGAACCTTTGTTGTGTGAACCGTCATGTCCGTCGCCTTGCCGCTCGAATCGTGAACTGATCGCGATCTGAAGCGACTGCCTGGCGAGCGTCAAACGATTCGCTTTTCATTCCTTCGGATTGACGTGGATTGCGAATTGCCGACGTCGACACTTGCCGCCGATTCATTCACATTCGGACCATGACAGAAATCGCCAATTCGCCTCCGAAGTTCTGCGCCCCGCGATCGGCCAAGAACCGGACGTACTCGCTGCGCGCCGCGCCTCCCCATAGCGTTCCCGGCGAAATCGATCCTCGCGTGGCGGCCGTTGCCGCAGCACGCGGGGCCGGCGATCTGGAGTCGTTTTTCAACCCCAACTTCAAGGCGTCGATGCCGGACCCCAGCCGGCTTGCGGATATGCAGGTCGCCGCGGCTCGCTTCGCCAAAGCCGTCGAGGCCGGGGAAAGCATCGGACTGATCGGGGACTATGACGTCGATGGCGCGACCTCGTCGGCTATCGTCATTCGTTTCCTGCGGATGCTCGGGCATGAGAAGGTCGTCTGGCGGATCCCGCATCGCATTCGAGACGGATACGGCCCCAATACGAGGCTCGTGGACGAGATCGCCGCGGTCGGCGCCAGTCTTCTGGTCATTCTCGATTCCGGCACGGCTGCGATCGAGCCGGTCGCGCGCGCCCGGTCGCTCGAACTCGACGTTCTGATCATCGATCACCACGAGGCGGGTGAGACGCTGCCCGATGCCGTCTTGGTCAATCCCAAGCGTCCTGACGAAGATCGCTCGCTCGACTATCTCTGCACGGCCGGCCTGGCCTTCCTGTTTGCTGTCGCCGTCATGCGCGAGCTGCGAGTGACAGGCTTCTTCGAGCGCAAGGCCATGACGCCTCCCGACATTCGTGGCCTGCTGGGCCTCGTCGCCCTGGGAACAGTCGCTGACGTCGTGCCACTCGTCGGCCTCAACCGGGCTTATGTCGCCTTGGGCCTTCCCCGCATGGGCGACATCGCCGGCATTCGCGCCCTGGTCGACGCGACTGGCGAGCAGAACTTCACCCCTGTCTCCTGCGGCTTCGTCTTCGGTCCCTGCATCAATGCCGCGGGGAGGATCGACGATATGAGCCTGGGCGCGGAGCTCCTCGTGACCGAGGATCCCAAGCGCGCCGAGTTCCTCGCGCTTCAGCTCCACGAAATGAACCAGGAGCGACAGAAGATGCAAAAGCTGGCTGTCCAGTCGGCGAAGGACGCTGTCGTCGAAACCGGGCAGGATACCGGCACCGGCGTCATCGTCCTTCACGATGAGAACTGGCATCCGGGTGTCGTCGGCCTGGTCGCGGCAAAGGTGCGTGAGGCCTTCGACAAGCCGGCGATCATCATCGGCAATTCAGGCAAGGGCTCCTGCCGGTCGGTCGATGGCTACAATATCGGTGAGAACGTGATCGCGGCCTATCAAGCAGGTCTTCTGGTCAAGGGAGGCGGTCACGCAGCTGCAGCTGGCCTCACCCTCGATGCGCCCAAGCTCGACGCGCTCAGGGCGTTCATGAACGCGTCCATTACGGGCTTCGAGCCGCCGGCTGTCGCCGTCGATTTCCTCATGGAATGCGGGGCGCTCCAGCCAGACCTCGTCGAAGCGTTCGACAAGCTGGCGCCGTTCGGCCAGGGCAACCCAAAGCCGCGTATCGGCGTAATCGGGGGCTTCGTTCGCAAGGTGCAGATTCTGAAGTCACTTCACGTGAAGGCTTGGCTGTCAGGATCCGAAGGCGATACCGTCATCCTGCTCTTCAACGCGATCGGAACGCCTCTCGGCGACCAGCTGTCGCGCTCCGAAGGCAAGCAGGTGGATGTGGTCGGAGTTGCCGAGGTCTCAACCTATGGCGGCGTCACCAGCGTCGTCCTGAAGCCCGAGGACGTCTTCTTCGGGGTCGATGCTCACGCCCAGGCCTACGCGGCCTGACGGGGATCCCTGATGAAGCTTGAGTACCGTCGTGGGGATCTGTTCAAGGGCCCGGAGCGCGCGATCGCCCATGGCTGCAACGCGCTCGGGAAAATGGGCAAGGGCTTCGCAAAAGCTCTGGCGGACACCTATCCCGAGGCTGCCCAGATCTACCTCGACCAACCCGGATACACGCTTGGTCAGGTCATCCCCTGGATCGGTCCCGACCGCATCGTCTTGCACCTGATCACACAGGAGAAGATCCAGAGGAAGGGTGAACCGAGACAGCGCTGGGTCAGCTATGACGCCGTGCGAGCAGCGTTCGCGATGATCGAGCGCGGCGCGGCCAGACACCTCGCCCGTCAGGAAGGGTTCTTCTTCGATCAGCCGCGGCTGGCAATCCCGAAGATCGGCTCGGATCTGGGCGGCGGCGACTGGAAGGAGATCGAGGCGATCATCGAACAGGAAATCGCCTCGATCCAGGTCGTGGTCTACGAACTCTGAGGCTCAGCCGTCCCAGGCCGAGCGCGGCCGGCGGCGGAAGTCGGTCGAGCGGTCCATGCGCTTCAGATCGATGCGCTCCTCGACAATGACTTCGTGAGCCGGGATTGCAGTGTTGATCCCGCAGCCGAGCACGGCCTTCTCGCAGGGTGTCCAGTAGCTGCGGGCGTCCTGCGACCGGATTTCCTGGGACGGGCAGCAGACGCCATCCCGAATGTCGGGTCGCGCAGCTCCGATCAGGAAAGGTCCGTGCTGCAGCGTATCGCGCGCACACCCCCCAAGGACAGAGGTAGCGACGATGAAAAGCGCGATGGTCTGAATACGCATGGCGTGTCCTGATGCAATGAATCGTATCGTTCCATCATGCTTGAACATGCGGATCAAAAATACTCAATCCTTGTACGCTATCCACGATTCGCGTGGTTGGCGGATGCCTCAATAGGCGCCGCGCCGCACCATGAGCGCCGGCAATGTCTTCATCAGCACGACAGCATCGATCCAAAGAGACCAGTTTCTGACGTACCAGGCATCGAGCTCGATGCGGCGGTCATAGGTTGTGTCGTTGCGGCCCGAGACCTGCCACAGACCGGTCAGCCCCGGGTTTACGCCGAGATAGATCCTGGCTGCATCTCCGTAGCGCTCAAGCTCCGCCGCAACGACGGGCCGCGGACCGACAAGAGACATCTCGCCTGCCAGGACATTCCAGAGCTGGGGAATTTCGTCGATGGCACTGGTGCGCATGAAGCGGCCGATCCTGGTCGTGCGAGGATCTTGCTTCAGCTTGCGGTCTCGGGCCCATTCGTCTCTTGCCTGCGGGTCGGACGCCAATAGCGAGGCCAAACGCTGGTCTGCGTCCAAAACCATGGAGCGGATCTTCCAGACGCGGATCATGCGGCCGCGGCGCCCAACGCGCGTCTGGGCGTAGAACGGATTGCCGCCGTCCAACGCGACCAGCATGGCAAACGTTACAGCGACAGGTCCAAGAACGATGAGGCCGAGCATCGAGCACATGACGTCGACCAATCGCTTGATGACCCGAGCGACCGGATTGTCGAGGCCGCGGCGCTCGACCAGGAGAACGGCATCATGGCCAAACAGCACGAGCGGCCGCATCGAGGCGAGGCCCAGCCCACCCAAAGGCGGGCACAATGCGAACGGGACGCCCTCATGCGACAGGTGGTGGGCAATGCTGGTGGCCTGGATGTCGCTATCGCCTCCCATGGCAATCACCGCCATCCTGGCCCCGGATCGGCGCACGAGGTGCGCCGCATCGCCAGCATGAGCGTCGATGCTGGCTCCGACCACCTTGAACCCCAGCAGCGTCTCTGCCTCGATCGCGGTCCGGACGGGTCCCTCAGGGTCACCGAACAGAAAAACGTCCATTCGACGGATCGCCAGGCGTGTCAGCGCCCATTTGATCCACGAGCGCACCAGGACGCAGATCGGGATGTAGAGAGCCCAGGATATGGCCACCCACAGGCGGCTGACATGCTCCTTTGCCGCGTATTCGATGAATCCCTCGGCAACCAGGCAGAGCGCGGCTGCCGAGATGACGTCACGAACTTCGCTCCAGAACGGGATGCGTTCGCTGTAATGCCCCCGCGAGTGCATCCACAATGCGCAGACCAGCAGGACCGGGAATGCGAATGGTGCCCTGTCCTGCACTGCTTTTGACAGGCTCACGAATTGATGGTCGCGCAGCAACTCGCTGATCATATGCGCCAGCTTGAACGCCAGCCCTGATGCCACGAACGCGGCAACGATGTCGGACGAAACAAGGGCGCCGGCGTGAACCAGCCGGCTGAGGACGCCGCGCGATCGCAGCGGCATCGTCACCGGCTTGCCAACCTGCCGAAAGCGATGGTCCGCAGCGTCGGGCGAGGTCATCAGGCAGCAACGCGCAGCAGGTCGCGCTCTCTGTTCAGCAGTCCCGTGATCGTCGCAGCAATGGTCTCGGGGTCATGGTCCTTCCGGGCCACGGCTGCACTCGCCATGCCCAGCCAGCTGAGGACGTCCTTCCTTCCACCCTCTGCGACCAGATTCCCGATTGTCTTCTCGATCATATCGGGAGAGGCGCACACCACGGCGTCGATACCCTCTTGCAGGTCGAGCCCCTCCACGCCCTTGAGGGTGGTGATGATGGGGACACCGCGCGCCATCGCATCGAGGAGTTTCGTCTTGATCCCCGTGCCGGTGACGATCGGGGCAACCATCACGGCATCGGGCCCGAGGAAGCTGTCGAGATCAGCGACGAAGCCAAGCCCTTCGACGTGTTCCAGCGGAAAACTCTCGGTGCCCGGGCCCGCAGCCTGAAAGCTGAAGGAGGTGCGTGATGCTGCGTCTCCCTTCAGGCGCCCGGCCATTGCATCGAGATAGCGCAGCGCCTGAGCGTTTGGCGCATAATTGGCGTTCCCGAGAAAAACGAACCGGATGCCATGGCTGAAGTCCCGCCGCGCAACGACGGCTTTCTCGACGGACGGAGGGATTGCCACGACTTCCAGGCCAGTGCGTGCGAAGTCGGTGTGGTAGTTCCTCGCTTCTCGCGGTGATACCAGCACGACCGCATCAGCCTGACGGGCGGCTCTAGCCTCGGCATTCGCTGTCAGCCTGGCCTCGAGGCCGAGGAGAAGCCCCGGAGCAATGCCCGCAATTCGCTTCAGCAAAGAGGGCGTCTTTGCAGCATATGAACCCAGCAGGTTTCTCTCTCCGCCGCGGCGCATCTGCCGATAGCGGTCGGACAGTCGATCGTCCATGTCGACGATCACGCGGCTATTTGCCGACACCAGCCGAATATCCTCGACCAGACCTGCCAATCGGATCATGTCGAGCATCACGACGGACGGCTTCGTATCGGCGATCTCACGCAGGATCGCCTTCGACGTCTCGCCGGCCGCAAACAGATGGCTCTGAAGCGGAGCGTGAGGCTCGAAGATCACCGAGATCGCCGAGCTGATGACGCCCGGGCGGCGCAGGTGAACCGTCTTGGCGACATAGCCGGGAATGGCAGAGCCAGGATGCGCGTCGTTCGAGACCGCGATCAGCACGATTTCATGCGTCCTGGCCGCGACTTCCAAGGTCTGGGCAATCATACGCTGGCGGCCCGAGGCGATGGGCCATGGCCAGCGCGACGCCACATAGACGAGGGTCGGTTTCATGAGCGCGCCTCGAAAAAGGAACGCACAACCGCCAGATCGATGGGCATCAGGTTTGCCAGCCCGAGTTCCAGGGCGCGTTTGATGGCGGTCTGATAGGCGCGCTTGTCGCCGAGAGCCTGAGCCTGTTTGGCGAGTAGCCAGTGCCTGACAGGGTCAGTCTCGATAGTGCGCGGCAGAAACCGGCCGACGGCCGCGACAACCTCCTGGGGCCGCTTCTCAGCGTCCAGCCAGGTGATGAAAGGGATGACCTTGTCGGTCCGGCCGGGGGCCAGCTTCAGGTACAGGTCGAGGTCATCGCCCCAGAAGGCAAAATCCTCGCTCAGCGTCTTCAACAGGATTGGGTTGTCAGAACCCAACACCTGAGCGAGGCGCCAGCGCGCGTCGAGCGAGGTCATGGCTCCAAGCACGTCACCACGCGCCGCATAGGAGCGCATCAGGCATGAATAACTGGCGATGTTGTTCCTCAGCATGGCGAGGTCGACGATTGCCAGCTGATCGGGCCTAGCCTCGATCCGACGAAGCATGACGCGATAGAGCTGGGCATTCAGTTCATGGCTCGGCATCGAAACGGCGCTGAAGCCGCTGCAGACACCGGCCGGCACGGCCGGCAGCGGGACAAAAGCTCGCTCGAAGCGTGCGCCCGCTGCTGCAGAATAGGCGAACGCGGCAGCGGCAGCGAAGCAGATCGAAACCAGGCCGAAGCCCAGCGTCATGATCACCGAGGAAAGGCTCACTGAATTGAGATTGGGCTGCACCAGCGGGCCTGATCGCCGAGCTGCAGGGTTGAGAACGGCCACGAGGCCGAGCGCAATCAGCGGAGCGGCCGCGTTGACGAAGAACCAGAGAGAGCCACCCACCACGATTGCCGAGAGGAAAGTGATGGCTGCTTCCGGTCTCCAGGCGCGAATTTCTCGGCCGACGGAATAGACAAAACCCAGCCAGAGAAGGCCTCCCAGAAGGCCAACGGACAGCACAGTTTCGAGCAGGGCGTTATGAGAGTGGAACGCTGCCTTCTGGTCGCCGTCCCAGTAGGCGAGCGACGCCGTTGGCAACGGAGTCTGCATGCGGCGACCCGGCGCCTCACGGCTTCGCGTCTGGGCAACCGTATCGAAAGCGCCGAAGCCGCGGCCTGCGATGAGGTGAGCCGGATCGGCGAGCACGTCATGGGCAACCAGTCGCGCGGTCACCGAACGCTGCCAGAGCGTCCCATAGGGCTTGGTCGCAATAGCGACATGGTCGATTGGCGCCGTTGAGGGAATGCCAGGAGCGACGCTGACCGAGGAAATCGCAACGCCCTGGAACACTGGTGCCAGTAGTGGAAGCGCGACGGCTATTGCCAGCGTCGCCGCGACAGCCAGTGAAGCCGCCGCCTGCGATAGCTTCCTCTGGTCATGACAGCGCCTCGCCAGAACGATCCCGAGTAGGGCGATGGCCAGCGCAAGCCCGACAGAGCGATTGGCCGCCACCACCGTACCCGCCAGCGCGATCGTAATCGCCATCGCAACGCTCCAACGGCGGCGAAGGGCCAGAAGCGGCACGGCGGCGAAGAGCGCATTGATGCCGATGTATTCCGGGAAGTCATAGACGGTGAAGGTGACGCCTTCGCTCCAGACAGGCTTGGTCAGATGCAGGATCGCGCAGATGGCGACCGAGATCGGTGCGCCCAAAGCCATCGCGACACGCCATTCGGGTCTGTCGCGCCATGCAACGTGGAAGCCCAGCACGAGGATCGCCAGCTCCAGATGCCAGAGGATGCCAACCCCATGCTCCATCGTGCCGTGGAGCGACCGGCGCCAGTCATCGCCGAAGCCGAAGGTCGCCAGCAGCGCGCCAAGCGCCGCAATCGCAGCGATCCATAGTGCTGGCTTAGAGATGGAATGACTGACTGCGGCCGGCGCAACCGTCGTCAGCAGCATCAGAAGCATCGCTGTCGCACTCGCGAGGACATGCAGTCCGACCGATACCGTCTCGACCTGCCGAAATACCCCGCCGTCAAACACCGGCAAGGCCATGAAGATCACGAATGGGGAAACGACCGCAATCGCCGCCAGGGCTGCGACGATCAGGTTGGCTGTCTTCTGCATGTCGATTCCGGGTTTGCGCTTTTCAGTCCCAGGATCGTGGTGCATTCCAATTTTCGGATCAAGGATCGGTTCACAGATCGTTTCGCAATCCACGAGGATTGCGTTCGCCAGACCATTGATAAGCGCTCTCTCCTATAGGAGTTTAGCTCATTCCTTTCACGGTGCCGCGAATCGCATGACGTCTCCCGACCAGTCCCTGTCCATCGCTATCTGCACCAGAAACCGCCCCGCCAGCGTGGCGCTCACGCTCAGCCACATCTGGCGTCAGGCGCGCCATCTCGGCACCGGCGTCGAGGTCATCCTGGTCGACGACGGCGAAATCGAAGACGCTACGGTCGAAGCCTGGGCAATGGATGCCGTCGTTGCCGGCGCCACTCTGCGATATCTGCGCAAGAGCCCCGATATGCGGGGGCTGTATGAGTCCAGAAAGCTGGCGGTCTTAGAGGCCAGCTCTGAGATCGTCCTGTTCCTTGATGACGACGTCACCATCGGACGCAACTACCTGAGCCGGGTGCTGAACACCTTCGCGGACAATCCGGATATCGCCGGTGTTGGCGGTGTCGATCAGCTGTCGTTGCCAGCTGGGCAGGGTGGGCTGGGAGAAGCCTTCGCGCGGCTTTTTCTCATGTCGTCCGGTGATCCCGGCAAATTGAGTGCAAGCGGCATGAACTACTCCCAGGCGATGTGGCGACTGCAGGCCGACGCCTTCGCCTCGGAGTTCCTTCACGGATGCAACATGGCCTTCAGGCGCTCTGCTCTGCTTCGCCTGCCTGACATGTCCTGGCTCACAGGCCACTCCCCCTGTGAAGACCTCGTCCTGTCTTATGAGGCGAGCCGATGGGGCAAGCTGGTGGTCGATCCGAACCTCCGAGTTTACCACCTCGCCATCGAAGGCGGTCGTGGCAACATGCGCGAGCGCCTGAAGGCTCGTGTCGGCAATGCCGCGAGGTTCCAGATCCATCGGAAGGGCCGTCTCGGCCTGCCGTTCATCTGGTCCGCGTGCGGCATGCTGGCAAAAGACCTCGCAAAGGCGATCAAGGATACCCGATCCCCCTTCGTGGGCATTCGTGATGTCCTGTTCGGATATGCGGGAGCGATCAGGTGATGGGTGCTCCCCTGATGGGTTTCCCCACTGACCTTGACCTCGTTTCTTTCGATGTCTTCGACACGCTCGTGTTGCGCGCCGTCGGGCGCCCTGTTGACGTCTTCGAGATCATGGCACGGCGTCGGCCTGACCTCTTTCCATCTGACTTCGCCAAATTGCGGGTAGCCGCTGAGATGAATGCGCGTCGTCATTCGGGCACCTCCACGGCAGAAGATGTCACCCTGGCGCAAATTTATGCCCAGATGGCTGGGCGCCTTCGAGGCACGCCAGACGCTTGCATGACTGCCGAAATCGAAACCGAGATCTCGCTCTGTCGCCCGCGGTCCGACATCAAGACTATCTTCGATGAGGCTGTCGCGGCCGGTCACCGGATCATCGCGATCTCGGACATGTATCTGCCGGCAGATGCTGTCAGTGCTATTCTGGCCAAATGCGGGTACGGCTCGATCCCATTGTACGTTTCGAGCGAATTGGGCTTCACCAAGAACTCTGGGCGCATCTTTGATGAGATCGAGGCGCTGGAGGGTGTCCCCTTTCGCCGATGGCTTCATCTTGGGGATAATGAGCGCGCAGACGTCATGAGTGCCCGCAGTCGGGGCATCCGAACCATACACACTCATCTCAAGGAGGATCCTCTCGGGATCAGCTCAGATACCGACTGGGTGGACGGGATCTACCGGCGCATCGGCACGATCGTCGCGCAGTCCGAACCCAAAGTCGGCGATGCGGATGATTTCTGGCAGCAGATTGCAGTCTCGATTGCAGCACCGATGATCGTCGGTCTTTGCGCGGAAATCCGCCGCAGAGCTGATCGACTCGGCGCGCATTCGATCTACTTCCTCGCTCGTGACGGCCTCGTGATCCAGAAGGCATACGAGGTGCTCTATCCAGATGATCAGCGTCCGCATGTCTACCTGCATGCCTCGCGTCGGGTCGTGAACTTCACAGCCATCACGCGGATCGACGCAACGGCGCTCAAATTCCTGTCAGGCGGGAAAGACCACATGACGCTCGGAGATATCCTTCGGCGCGTCGGCATCGTGGATCCAGACCTGACCATGCGCGCAGCGGCGGCTGGCGGCTTTGATATCGAGACTGTCAATCCTCGAAGCGACAAGCTCGCCAAGGCACTGCTCGTGTGCGAAGCGGCCATAGTGGCCCGCGCTTCGCAAGAGCGAGCGGTGTTCAGACGCTACCTGGAAAGTGTGGGTTTCGACCGGTCAGGAACGAGCTTGATCGTCGATGTCGGTTGGTTTTGCTCGATTCAGCACGCGCTTCAAAAGCTCGTCGACGAGAGCAACTGGGCAACCACAGTGGCTGGTGTCTATCTCGGTACCAAGCCCGAAGCCTATGCCGCCAATGCCAGCTTCCCCGCTTGGGGCTGGCTCTATCACGGCGACGGACCCGCACACGCCCGCAAAGCGCTCGATCGATGCACCGAGTTCGTTGAGCTGCTGTTTGCATCGCCCGAGCACGGGATCATCGGGCTGGAGGAGAGATCCGGTTCGTTTGAGCCGGTGCGTCACGTCCAGGCGGATGAAGAGACCCGGATCTTCGTCGCAGAGCGGCTCCACCAGGGAGTTGTAGCGACCTGCCGTCTCTTGGTTGAGCATCAGCTCGTCGACGAAGCGACGAACAGCGCTGATCTCACATTGCGCCGTCTCGATGGGTTCCTTCTCAAGCCACAGGCGCCGTGGGTCGCCTTCCTCTCGCCCTTGCGACATTCGCTTGGCTTCGGAGCATCCCATTACAGCTCGTTCGTGCATCAGAACACGCGTTGGCGCTCACCGAAGTCGATCATCAATGCGATGCTGACCTCGTTCTGGCGGGAGGGCTTCGTCGCTACGGCGCCTCGGCAGATCAGGTTCCCGGTCTATCTCGCTGTGTCCTTCGGACTTCCCGCCTGGCGTCTTTGCTGCCGCATTGCCAAGGCGCTCCAAAGACGCCTCCCCCGCGTTGAGCGCGAGGTTCTCTGATGAAGCTTTCCGTCGTCATTCCGACCCACAACCGTCGCGACCAGGTCATTGCAGCGGTCGAGAGTGCTCTGAATCAAACCCATGCCGTCGACGAGGTCATTGTCGTCGACGACTGTTCGGCCGACGACACCATCGAGCACGTCAACGCATCGTTCCGGAGCGATGCCCGGGTTCGCATTCTCGCCTCACCAGTCAACGGCGGAGCCTGCGTGGCGCGCAACAACGGGATCGAGGCAGCTCAAGGAGACTGGATTGCGTTCCTTGACTCGGACGACCTCTGGGATGCCGAAAAGATCGAGGTTCAGCTCGACGAGCTAGGGCGCAACGCTGAAGCGATCGCATGTTTTTGCGGGATGACAGCCTATCGTGATGGCGAGACCCTTTACGAGCTCATCCCGCCCGCACCATTCCAGGAAAGCGACCTCTGGATCAAAAACACTCTGGGTTCGACATCAAACGCGATTGTCCGGGCGGATGTGCTCAAGTCGATAGGCGGCTTCGATCCGGCACTGCCTTCTTGCCAGGATTGGGATCTTTTCCTGAGGATCGCAGCCACGGGCCCGATCTCGACAGTCACGCGATCGCTCGTCCGATACAGTGAGGGCAATCACGTTCGCATCTCGAACTCCCAGTCGAAAGTCCTGGCGGGCCACAAGGCGATCTTCGCCCGGATCCTGCCGCGTATTTCTGACCCAGAGCGGCGCTCAGACGTTGCGGCTGAACATGCTCTCTTTCCGGCTGAGCTCGCTTTCCATGTCGAAGGACGGCGGATAATCG
The DNA here is from genome assembly GCF_001713455.1 of Bosea sp. RAC05. Taxonomy (NCBI): domain Bacteria; kingdom Pseudomonadati; phylum Pseudomonadota; class Alphaproteobacteria; order Hyphomicrobiales; family Alloboseaceae; genus Allobosea; species Allobosea sp. RAC05. Next base: position 268,212 of record NZ_CP016463.1, on the reverse strand, counting down.
GCTTGATGAAGGGTCTCCGCGCCGTCGTTATCACTCCTCGTGCAGTGGCATTGAAGCGGTTTCTTCAACTGGTCGCGGCAGCTGCATGGCAGATCAAGTCGTCGACGCTTTCACCCATCAAACGCCTCATGCACGCCCAGCGAGACGCTTGAAGGTTCCGTAGACCCTGTCGCCGACCACCTTCTTGCCCGCACTTTTGGTGATCCAGATCAAGCTTCGAGCGATCTGCCCAGAACGGTTCGAAATTGCCGGCGCAGTAAAGCTGCCTGGCGTATGAACGCTTCGGTCCTCCAGACAATACACGGGCTTTCCTGACAACCGGGCGATCTCGGATGCCTGCCGAACGTCGCTCTCGACGAACAGCTCGAACGCTGACTGCCGGTAGAATGTCGCCTTGTGGAGCGCATGCGAGCCGCTCCGAATACGAGCTGCCTTGTTTGGCAGGTCGAGCATGATCAGGTGACCGTAGCTGAGCCCAGCCTGTTCGAGCCACCGCTCGGTATGAGGCCTGTACTTTTCGAGGCGATTGGTCACGAAGGCTCCGACCCGACGCGTGGGCAGGTGAAGCGCCTTGGCGTGATCGAGAAACTGGGCATAGCGCAGTCCATCATCGTTTTCGTCTTCGGTCGGATCGACACAGACGACGCCATCAATATCCACGCAGGCCCTTTCAAGGATAGGGTGATGCATGATGTTCCACTCGAATGCGCGCGGGTGGGGAACGACTTCAAGCGAGATGTCGACGGGAGCACTCCGGGTAGTTGCAAAGGCGACGAGCGTCACCACTTCAACCGCCGGCCGTGCTGCAGCAATCGCCCGCTGTGCCTGCGTGAGAGACGTGCCGGTGTCGATGCTGTCGTCGATGAGCAGGATCCGCCTGACAACGCCTGCCTCGACATCGAGACCTGCATGTCGACGGGTGTGCCCTGAGGCCAGGAGACGTCCCTCGCAAAATCCTGCGACGTCGGCCATCGGGCGGTTCGTGGCGAGCGCGATCAACGATGCGACCATCAGACCACTACGCGGGATGCCCACGACGACATCGATGTCACGGGGCAATCGATCCATGTTCCTGGCAATCAGGAGGCTGAGATCTGAAACCGAGCGGTAGTTCATCAAGAGCACCGATTCACAGGAACGTTCCTGCAATCATTGCCATGATTATGGATAGCGCACGATCTGGAATTGACGTTCCCCACCGATTGGTTGCTGATCGAGCAATGACCCGAGATGCTCTGTGACCGATTCATCAACCCCGTCCCATACCTTCAAGGCCAATGAAGTCGCCGGGCGCGCGGCGGCTGCCCGCAGCGTTCTCGTGCTCGGCATCTCGCAGGTCTTGAGGATCCTCATCGGGATGGCGGGGATTGTCCTCATCTCACGACTTCTTGCCCCCGATGACTATGGTCTCTTCGCGATGGCTCTGCCGGTTCTGGGGCTGGCCGCGCTGTTCCAGGATCTCGGCATATCTCAGGTGACGATCCGTGAGGCGGAGATGGATCACGAGCGATCGTCGACGCTCTTCTGGTTAGCGATTGCGTCTGGAGCTGCCGCCAGCCTTCTCGTTTTTGTCTGTGCCTGGCCGATCGCCTCGTTCTTTGGACGCCAAGAGCTCGCCGGCATTCTGCAGGCGTGCTCCATCTTGCCCTTGATTGGCTCGCTCCAGGCTCAGCACAGCGCCCTTCTAACGCGCCAGATGCGCTTTCGGCATCTTGCTGTCATCGAAGTCGCGGGACCGCTGCTGGGCTTCATCACAGCTTTGGCCTGCGCATTGATGTGGCGCAGCTACTGGGCTTTGGTCGCGTCGGCGATTGCAGGCTCCGTGGTAGCCGTAGTCGGAACATGGCTGGCCTGTCAGTGGGTGCCCGGTCGGCCAAAGCTGAATGGGATCCGCAATCTCGTTAGGTTCGGCGCCGGCGTGTCGGTGTTCAATGTCCTGAATTTCGTCACGCGCAATGCCGACAACGTCATCATCGGACGCTTTCTCGGCGTCGGGGCATTGGGCCTTTACGATCGAGCGTACCGTTTGCTGATGATGCCGATCCAGCAGGTCAACGCTCCCATCGGCCGGGTCATGGTCCCTGCCCTGTCGCGGCTTGCCGCACAGCCGGAACGCTATCGATCAGCCTACCTGGAGGCCGCTGCATTGGTGATGATGGTCACCCAGCCAGCCATCCTGACGGCGACGATCCTGGCTTCACCTCTGATCCTTGTCGCGCTTGGGCCGCAATGGTCCGGCGTCGCTCCCATCTTCGCCTGGCTCGGGCTTTGCTCGCTTCACCAGGTCTTCACCAGCACGATCGGCTGGCTGCTGTTGAGCCAGGGTCGAGGCGGCGATCTCGTCAGGGTGTCGGGCTTCTCTGCGGTCACTGCGATCGCGGCATTCGCTGCCGGCCTGCCCTGGGGGGCAGTCGGGGTTGCGGCGGCGTACTCGATCACCGATTGGGTTATCCGGCTACCCGTGCTCTGGTGGCTCGCCGGGCGCAGCGGGCCTGTGTCCGCCCGCGACCTTGCTGCAGGCTTCCTGCCCCATGGCGTCGCCTGCAGCGTTACGGCAGCCCTGCTTGTCGGGGTCGACCACTTCATGCCGCTCCGGAGCCTCTGGGAGCTCGCCGTGGCGGGTTTCGCCATGCAGGTGAGCTATGTGGCGATCATGCTGCTGTTCCCCTCCAGGCGGGTTTTGATCGCACGCTACGTGGAGGTGGTCATCAAGCGGCTTCAGCCTGCGAGGCCGTTCACCGCCTCGCGATAGCCCAGACCATGATCGGGTACTCGGGATCGTTTCTCATGTCGCGCCACAGGCCGTAATCGCGAACAGGACCGCCGAGGTGCGCTTTAACGCACGCTTTGTTTCCCCACGCGAAGGTCTGCACGTCATCGCGATCAAATCCTGCTTCGACGAGCAGCTCGGCCAGCCCATCCTTCGTCCAGCGCGAAAAATCGAATGGCCGGGCGTGAACTCGAAACAGGAAGGGCGTCGCGATCAGCGCATGCCCGCCAGGCTCCAGCATCGCATGGATGTTGCGAAGCGCATCGAGAGGCCGCGGCACATGTTCGAGCACCTGGTCGGCAATGACGAGATCTGCCCGAGCATCGCGACGATCCTTGCAGATGTCGAACTCGGGGAAATGCAGGGCCTCGTATCGTCCCGCGAGAAGATCGGACCAGCGCGCGCTCCAGCCTGGTGAGATCTCGACGGCTCGCTTGATGTCGCTCGATGCGATGAAGCGTTCGAACGCCTCGATCTGACGCACGCGCAGCCAGTTACGATCGTCGTAGCCGATTGCTCGATACACAGCGCGCTTGAGCGCACGGAGTGCGGATCGGGCGCTCATTTGATGTCTGTCTCGATCATGTATTCCAAACGATTCATCAGCGACATCCCTTCTTCAAGGAATGTCGCTGTGACTCGTTTGGACTGCAAACGCTATCGTTTGTGAGAGCAGGGATCCTGGCGGCCCGTCCCCGATTTTCGTTATCTGAATACCCACGTGCGCAGGGGCGTGACAATTGCCGCTGGGGCACTCAGATGGCAGCGCGTGGTTCTCCCACGCCCGCAGGGGCGTGACCCGTCCAGGACCACCTTGATCCGTCGATAATCAGGCTCTCCCACGCCTGTAAGGGCGTGACAGCATGAACACTTGGCTAGAGACCAGCGGCCCAGATTCTCCCACGCCCGCAGGGGCGTGACGCAACACTGACAGCAGCCGCCGTCCACGGCAGCGGTTCTCCCACGCCCGCAGGGGCGTGACGGATGGGAGCGGGTCCAGCAGCTCGGGATCCACGGTTCTCCCACGCCCGCGAGGGCGTGACTGCCTTCGGCTTTGCGGATCCGGCCGCGACAGCGGTTCTCCCACGCCCGCAGGGGCGTGACATCCGGTGGCTCACCGTACAGCGAGATGGGCCCGGTTCTCCCACGCCCGCAGGGGCGTGACTCTAGAAATCAACCTATTGAGGATATTCGTTTTTCAAACAGCGGTCCTGGTTCGGGCAAGTCTCAGAAGGCGAGAATGGCCCTTGCGGTCATGGACGATCCGAGCATGGCGGTAAGGGTCGGCTTGACGATTTCGATGCGGCCTTCAGCGCCCCCGTAGCTCGGCTCGACTCGCCCTATGTCTGGCATGCTGCCTGGTGGGTGCCGACCGGAGATGAAGGACCGAGGAAGATTCCGCAGGACCTCTCCTCCCTGACCAAACCAGCCAGCCTTGTCCGAACTGGCTGAACACGGGAGCACATCCCACCGTTCGACGCGGCCATATCCGTTGTTGCGACGGCCACCTACGCAGAAGATACGTCTGGCCAGCATCAGCGCTTTATCCGCGTTCCCGCGGCACTGCCATAGGATTGCCACGGCGCCCTCGATCGTCGGATTCTGTGTGACAGTGGGACGATGCGGGCTCATCTTCGGGATATATCGTCCGTCATTCCGGAACCAGTCCTCGTCACCACCGCCATTGGTCTGCAGGCGCTTGATTGTCACATGCTTCGTTTCGACAACTGGCGTCAGCCCCGAGCCCACGAAAAAGCCGGCTGAGGCATGAAATACACCATCGGTCTTGGCAAGGGCATCGAAAGGCGTTCCGACACTATCCGGGCCGTCGCGATCCTCCCGCATCGCAAGCAGCAAGCCGTCGATATGGATCGGTTTGTCGGTCATGACCGGCGAACGCAGGCTCGCTTTCAGGATGAATACGTCATTACTCATGCGAGCGCTTTACCCTTGGCGGCTTGCTCTCTCTTCCCAGAATGAGGGATCGGGATGATCCCTGCCTTCGCCAAAGCTGGCTGGAAACGATGTTCCACACAGGCGAGGTAGGATGGATGGGCTTTCGGATGAACTGCCAGCCACTTCTCGGCAGCAAGATCGCCCGGCATCCCGAACCTGGGGTCACAGATCCAGACGCAGACCTTGTCCGACGCCCTGCGAATGCCCCGGCCGATACCTTGGCGAAGTAGGCGCATCATGCTGGTGACGGCCAACGACGTGCCTTCGTCGTATTGGGCGAAGCGGCCGCTTGGCGGCTCGAAGGGCAGCCGATGGATTACGAGATGGTCGATCCAGCCTGGGATATCGAGGCCTTCCCACGCGCCTGCGGTGACCAGAATTCTGCCTCGCTCAGCCTTGAACCAGTCGACCAAGTCGCTGAGCTTTTCGCCTGGTTTTCTCGCACGAACCTCGCTCGGAAGCACCCTATCGAGTTTGTCTGCGATCTTGATACCGGCTTCGTGACTCTTCACCAGCACAAGGACATTCGCATTCCCGCCTGTCGTTCGCGTTGCAGCTGCCATTCCTACTGCATGCGCAGTGTAGGCGATGGAGGGCGGCTCATCCTCGAGGCTACGCTCGGGAACAGGCGCAGATGGATGAGCGAGCATAAATGTCATCGTCCCGAACGTTTCCGGCGCGTAAACGCCGCTTAGGTCCGTGCGGATAAGTTCTCGGCGCCGGTCAAGGCCGACCATCTCGATCATGTCGTCGAATGCGCGCTCCGGCGGCTTTCCCGGAGCTGTAAGCGTCGCACTGGTAAAAATGATCGACTTGGCGCGGGATCTGGTCCCCGTCCACAGGCGAGAGACCAGCATCTTGTGCGATCGCGGGATCAGCGAAATCGACGGCTGGCTTCGAACCGGGGAGAATGAGACGACGGGCCGGCTGTAGCGCTGGCTTTTCTCCAGACCGACTTCCTGGAGGAAATTGTCAATGTGGTAGACCTGCTGCTCCAGGCCCTCGACCACATCGTGGAAGATCGGAAACTTGCCCCTGCTGATGGCTGCCGAAAGAGCCTGCAGGCCGACGGAAACGTCGCTCAGAATAACCGAGACGGGGTCCGACTTCTGGACCTCAAGCTGAACTCGGTCCTTCAGTTCTTTGTCCTGCACGCGCAAGTGATCGAACAGCTGATCGATTTTCGTATGAAGATCGATTGCGCTCTCTGCGATCTTTTTGCGGATCTCCAGCGGAACCTCGTCTGCTGCCGCTGCCTGAAGTACGGCAGCAATGTCCGACCCGATAGCGCCGATCGAGTTGGTGGAAGCGATTATCGATTTTGCCACATCGGGCAACCGATCGGCCTCGTCGAAAACGATACCTTCGAACTTCGCACTTATTCCGTCGAGGATACTCCCGATCTTGAGGTCGATGACAGCTGCGGCATGGGTGGTTACGAGCACATTCGCGAGCCTGGAGCGCGCAGCATATCTCTCGTAGAGAAGGCGTTCGGACTTCGATGACTGCGGATTGATGCAGATGCGATCCGTCTGAAGGCTGGCGAGTAGTGCCCACTGGTCCGGATAAGCGTCGGCAAAAGTGTCGATAAGACCTTCGAAATCGTCGACAGCCTCATCGCACCTAGCCTTGCTCCTGGCGGCGACATCCATCACGTCCTGGACGTAATTCGCCAGTTCGTCTAGCGCGGCCGCCTGCATCAGCAGCAGGCCAGGGGATTCAACACCGGGCACCGACGCTTGGGCACGCAGCATCTCAGCATACTTCTGCGTTCTGCTGCAGGAGACGAACGACCGTTGTGACCGCCGCAGAGCAACGATCGGGCGAATTCCGGTCAGCTTGTCCACGACATCAGCGACGATTCGGCCGTCCTTGCCAGTCCATTGACGCTGCAGATTGATCGTGTGGGTGGCCACCATCACCCGCCCGCCTGTCAGGACAGCATGCAGGGCAAGCGGCACACCGTAGGCGATTCCCTTGCCGATCCCGGTCGATGCCTGCTGGAAGGAGATGCTGGCTGCCTCTGCCTTGCCCGCAACAATGGTCGCGGCGCAGTTTTGAGCCATGCGGCTCTGTTCGGGCTGCGCGGCGTAGCCAGGCATGACTTGCGATAGGGACCCGCCATCGGCGAAGACAGCTCGAATGATGCCCGGCGCGTCCGCTCGCCATGATGCGAGGTCGAGGTGGGGCACTTTGGCCATGTCAGGCCGCCCGCTTCGGGGCCGCGAAATCGAAGCCCGCGAGCTTGTTCGCTTTGGCATCCTTCCAGACCTTACGGGCCGACGTCAGCACATCACCGACTGGCTCTATGGCAAAAGCGCCGCGGGCGAGCGTAAGACGCCCGACATCGACATAGGCAGGGTTGTCGTTCTCGTCGAAGGTCTTGCCGTCATGCATGCGCACGGCATAGTCCGCCAGAATCTCGCCGCAGCCGCGGTTCTCCAATCCACCGACCCTGCAGTCGATGCTGAACCTGCGAAGGGCATCAAGCAGGCAGCCGAGTTGCAGCTGGTCGACCGATGTCGCTCTGATCCAGTGATCGAACACTGTCCCGGCGGCGATGACCTGGTTCGAATGGGGCATGTTGATCGCGTTCTTGTAGATGCCGCCAGCCTGAGATTCCCTGATCTGGGCATCGATGCCGGTCTTTTTCTCCTCAAGGTCTGCCAGATCTGCGCGTTCTTCAGTCGTGAGAGAGGCCTCGCGCTTCTTGAGGGCCTTGATTTTCATTTGCATCTCGGCGAGTTGGCGCTTGTTGGCCGAGACGTCCTTCTTGGTTGTTGTGTATGCCTCATGATCACTGGCATCCTGATCGCTGATCCTCGCGAACAGCTCGGGGTCGGACATCAGGTCGTCCCGACGCTGGCCGACGCGAGTGAAGTTGAGATCGCGGGCCCGTAAGTCCGAGGACTGGCGCGCCTCACCGACAGCGACTTTGCCGCGAACGAAAACCTCGCCGGCGCCGAACAGTGCAATGACAGGATTTTTCTTCATCATCTCGCCGGCGATGAGGACGTCGGTGCCGCGCAAGTCCTTGTCGGTGCCCTTCACGCCGCCGATGCGGTTCCAGTAGTAAGTGTTCCGATCAAAAGGCAGTTTCGGTCCATCCGAAATCGCGTCTATCACGTTTTTCACTGCGGCCGTCCGCAGCATCCCGCGCAACGACGTGGAGGGGATGTAGATCTGCTGCACGATTTCACCGCCGACCACGAATGGCATCATGGGAACGCCCGGCGTGCGAGAATCCATCTGGGTGATCGAAAGAGGCTGGACGGCGGTGATGGTGCCGACGATCTCAATGTTCATGGACATGCTCACTGTTCCGTCTGTTCGATGCCGGCTTCGTCGGCGAGAATGGTTTGGACGGCCCAGGCGATTGGGCCTGAGACGGGGACGTCTTCGAAGATCTCCCGCAGATTGCTGAGGCCAAGAGACTTCAGAGCCTCCATGGCCTCCGGCACTGTCAGAGTGCGCTTCTTTCCGTCGATATTGGCACTGAGCGTTCCAGACGGGCCTGCATTGAGCAGCGTCATCTTCATCCGGCTTGCCAACTGGAAATGGCCCAGGCCCAGCGCTTTGCCGGCCGCAAGCGCCTTGGCGAAAGCTCTCCTGTCGAGCTTCGTCGGCGTATCGTCACCGCTGATCACGACCTCGACGTCGTTATCGACGAGTATGATCGGGATGGAGGCGTTGCGTCCCTCCAAGATAACCGCAACGTAAGGTGCGGCCGGTGGATCCTCCAAAAGATCGCGCCGTATCGCGCCGATCGGCTTCTCACCCTTGCGGACGGCGACAATGCTGTCAGGAAGCGGCATGACAGGGCGGATATTCGTATTGATGAAGGCCCTCTCGGCAGATGCGATCATCACGGTGTACTTGTCGTTGAAAGCGTTGAAGCCTGGTCTGACAGGGGCGTCGTGGGTCGGGCGAGCGCCGTCGGCCAGCTGTTCCGAGCGCTTCGACGTAATCCCGTGTTGCGCGAGGCAGGTGCCTTCATTTTTGGACGTGTCGACCCTCACACAGTCGACCATCGCGCCGCAAATCTTGCATTTGGCTTGACCGATTGGCTGGGCCGTAGCCTCGTCGGTGAAGTAGCGAAGCAGGTGTTCGTATAAAAGCCGCCGGCCCGGATCGAAACAGAAGTCAGGCCGCATCGGCGAAGCCTCCATGCGAAGCGAGGCTAGACAGGACAGTGCGCGGGATCAGCGATCCGAACCCGAATGCGCGCTGGCGGCCGATCCCGCCGGAAACCGTATTTCGGAAGAGTGCGAGATCGGTCACATTGGCTTTGAATCTCGCCCTGCAGGATGGGATCATGACCAGCTTGACCCTGCGGTCCTCGAACTTGCGGGGCACGCGGACATCGCGCACGAAAGCGATCTGGATGTCGCCGTCGATCTCGATCCCGGCACTGGCCGGCTGGATCTTGTTGGCGACCCAGTCGCGGTAAGCAGCTGACCGGTCATGCGATCCGACTGCGGCATCGAAAAGCCGGCTGCGCCGCGGGAGGTCGCGATCACCTGGGACATCGCGGAAGCGACATTGCAGCTGCGGCGTGACGTGCAGATCGAGCTCGATCATGCCATTTTCCGGCTCCCAATCAGCCGTAGCGCAGACCGATCCTCCGAGGTTGGTCAGAGCACTGGTCTCGACATCCCCATCGACGGCGCCGCAAATCCGGTATGACATCGGGTCGGACGCAAGGAAGCGCCAAGGCCTCAAGGGAATGGACGCTTCTGCCAGAACGGTTTTCACCTGATAGCCGGCATCCATCGACGTCGCCGCGTGAGTCTTCCGGGCGAGCGTGAAGGCATCCTCACGTGGGATATCGATCAGCATGAACTTCAAGGCGGGCGCTCCGACTCGGGGTCTCTCGGCAGCCGGTGATTCTGCTTTTACCGTTGTCTTTCCCGCGTCTCGGAAGCGTCAACCCCCTTGGGGTGACAGCAGGTTCAAGCTCACAAGAGTGCACATGAATCGCATCTCCGGGTGCCTTTTGCGCTGCGATAACCCGTGATATGGCTGATGCCATGAGCAGAGAGATCGCCCAGCGCTTTCCTTGACGTCCGCGGACCAGCCGGTTCTGCGACCCATCCGTCATGTCTGAAGCAAGGGCTCTCCCCATGTCATCCCGCACCATCGAGATACGCGCCGGCGAAGGCGGCGACGATGCACGCCAGTTCGTGGCCGAGCTCGCAGTCGCTTATCTGCGTCTGGCCGAGCGCGAAGCTTGAACAGCTCGCGCCGACATCCAACCGGACAGGCGCGCCGGCCATCAATCCATCGTCCTTCAGATCTCGGGTAAGGGAGCTGATCGTCTCGATCATGAGCGAGGCGGTCATCGCATTCAGCGTGTGCCCGCCAATGAGAAGCGAGGTCGGGTTCACTCGTCGACTGTGACTGTCGCCGTGATTGAAACCGGTCAGATTGATCGTGATCCGCATCAGTGCCGATCTGACATCGACTTCCAGGTCGAGTGGTTCAGCGGCACTGGCGCCGGTGGTCAGCATCGCAACAAGCACCAGAACAGCTGCCGGCTGCGTCATCTGCCGACTGGTTTGGTGGTGAGTGCTCAGACCCGTAGCCGCACTACCAGCCTGCAGCAGGCCAGGGCCGAGCTTCTGATCGAACTGGATCGACGCTTGGACCTGGTGAACTCTGCGCGCGAGAACGCCGCCCGCCGGCACCAACTCGGCTCGGGCGAGCGGTCGGACAAGCGCCGCACATACCGCTTCCAGGATGACAGCGTCGTCGACCATGAACTCGGTACGGCCGCGAGGGCGACGGACGTCATGCGTGGAGGCTTCGCTCGCCTGTGGCGCTAACTCGTCAGGCCGGGTTGGCTACGGCTTTGGAGCCTGCCCGGCCTTCTCCAGCTTCCTGCTCTCGACGGCTGCGTGAATGGCCCTAAATCGGGCCAGCGCCTTGTCGCGCAGCGCTTCGATGTCGGCAATCGAACGGGGCAGATCCCCATTCTTCAGCCATTCCCGCGTGGGCCGGAGATCGTCTCCGACGCGCACGCAGGTCGGGTCGAGGTGCATCAGCTTGCCGATAAGGGGGCGTGCATGGCTGACAACCACCAGTCCCTGTGTCGTCTCCGGCAAATTGCTGGCGAACTCCTCGACCATCTCACCGAGCGCGCCCTGGTACCCCTCAGACAACCCGATATCGGGCTCGTCGAGCAGGAGCACATGAGGCGTGTCCCGTCCGCGGCAGGTGGTCAGCGCGCCCCGCACCGCCCGAAATGAGGTCTGTCCGGTCGACGATGTCGATTCGTCACCGAACATGAACGCCCTGTGCATGCCCGACGACGTCCTCGTGGTCATCGAGATCGGGATCCATTCGCAGTGTGGGAGAGCCTCCCTCATCCGCGAGCGCATGACCTTCGCGAAGAAGCTCTTCCCGCCGGCGTTCTCGCCAGAGATCACAAGCAGTCTCGGGTGACCCGGCTCGATCGATGCCGGGCAGGCGCCCTGCGGTCCGAAGAACTCGGCGTCGTCGATGCAGCTCTGGATGACCTGGGTGAACGCGTTCGTCATCGGCAGCCAGGTCCGTCGGTCTCGTTGTCCTCGGTAACCTCTTCCGGTTGGACAGATGCGCCCTGGCTCCAGCTTCGTGTTCGGCCCAGGCTGAAAGAGACGCCGGACGACCATGCCGCGAGAATCCGCTCACCGATCTCGGGCGAGCGGTCGGCAAAATAGGTCCGCACAGCCGGTGCGAGCTCGGCCAGCGTGTCCGCAATCTGCTCGAACATCTCGTTGATCTGCTTGAGCGAGACGTCGGCGCGCGTCTGGCCGAGCTGCGTCAGTTTCTGAGCCGACGGCCAGGCTGTCGTCCCATTGAGTGTCAGCGCCATCTTGTCGGCCGGCAGATAGGCGGTGGTCGTGATCAGGTCATAGACAGGAGCCAGAGCGGCTGCGCCGGTGGGCAAGTCATAGAGCAGCGCGAAATTCTTGGCATGCGCGTCGCCGTTCTGGATCGCGCAGTTCAGGACGAAGAGCTTGAACAGGTCATGCAGGGCCTTCGATCGTCCGGCACCTCCCACAAATTCCCGCGTGCGCTTGAAGAGGCGAGCCTCGTATCCACCCTCGTATTTCCTGTCGCTGCCGACACCGTTCAGGACGCAGAAATCCTCAAAGCCGTTGTATGTGCCCTCTGGTCGGAGGTCGAACCGCTCGACGATCAATGCACTCCCGTCATCGGCCAGGCTGAAACCTGGCACCTGAAGGCCAATGCGCCGGGCCGCCTCGAGGCAGAAGAACTCGTTTGCCGCAAGTTCGGCATACTCGTCCTTGTCCCAGAATTTCACGATGTGGGTGGCGCCTTTGACCGAGTCGGACTTTCTCGGCGCCGAGACATCCTCCTCGCCCCGGATCATGACCTTCGGTTGAACGCCAGACAGGCCCGAGTGAACGGCGAATTTCGCAACCAGGTAGTCGTATAGTTCGCCGCCGCGGCGAGCCCGCAGAATCTCGTCTACCGACTGGAGCGGGACATTCTCGTCGAGGTCTGAGTCCGGCGCAGTGAACCGAAGCCGCCCGATCTGGGAGCGGCCGACAACGCCCAGCAGGTCGAGATCACTGAAACGACCCGTCGCCTTGGCGAACCGGCGATTGAGTTCCGCTCGCAGGGCGCCTTCTGGCAGGTTCATCTCGAAAATCGGGTGAATCCCGAAGGCGTGGTCCCAGGAGGCTGTTCTCACCGGCATCGTCAACGAAATGGCGTCGCCCGGCTGTGCCTTCTCGTCATAGACAAATGTCGCACCATGCGCGCCGTGGCGATCGAGCAGGCCGACAGGTCTCTTACCGGCCCAAACGCGAAGCATGGGTGGCCTCCTCGGTGAGATCCTCAAGCGTTGGGCGCGATGCGTTGAAGGTCGTGATCTTGATGTCGAGATCCAGCGGAGCGAGTATCTTCATCAACAGTTTGAAGCCAAACTCTGCCGCCCGCCCGTTTTCGAGCGCTGCGATCCGTGCGCGACTGACCCCTGATGCTTCGGACAAGTCATCCTGCGACCAGCCCTTGTCGCGCCTGGCATTGCGCACGCTCTCGCCGATCTCGATCAGATCCAAAGGACTGGCTCCCGCGGCGGGTCATCCGCCCTGTCGTTCAATGTCTCATATAGAACACGTCAACGAAAGCCAGAATTGCGTCACATACGACACATTCAGGCCCTTACCATTTATAATGCGTCATATGTGACACAATCAGGTTAGCTGAACGTCGTCGTCTGACATGGGCCCGAACGGGATAGCCTCAATTGGAGGTTCGGGATTGTCCCATGGATCCCCAGGCTCGCCGGTAGCTTCCGCCTCAATCAGAGGAAGGCCTGCCATCTTGAGAAACTCCCGTATGGCCACCTTCGCGACCTTTTCGTTCGGTGCCAGGCGTTCCAATTGTTCGACCGCGATCTCCCTTTGACCGCCAGCCTCAAGCTCTGCCGATGCCAACTCTTCCGTAACAGCCGCGAGAGCAATGATGGCCGGCTTGATCCGTCCTGCCGGTGTTCTCACCGGGGGAGGCCAGTAGAGGCTGATCGGGTGGATGGTGGCCCATGAAGCGTGGCGCTCCGCTTCGCGGATATCGAGATCCATCCCGTCTCTGGCCAGCACGAGCGCCATGTTCGAAGTGATGCCGCCCCGCATGACCAGATAGCTCGCGCGCGAAAGCACCTCAGGCCGATCGTCCGGATGGACGTCGTTCCACAGATCATCCCTGAACGCTTTGGGCTTCCGATCCTGCAATTTATCCATCATGCTTGTCATGAATCGACAACGAATCCATTTGCCGTTCCTGGCGGCCGATCTACCATCTCGTCACTTTCATCGAACCCGGCAAGGATCCTTCATCATGTCGCTTGCAACCCTCGAATCCACTCCTGCTTACGTCTCTGTCGCCGAGGATGGCGATGTCCTGATTTGGGTGAATGGCTGCGAAATCGCGCAGAACTCCGAGATCACGATCGAACTCGACGACCAGGTTGTCCTGAAGCAGGACGGGGCTGTGAAGGCGAGCTTCACGCTCGCCGACGAAGGAATGGACGCGATTCGCTCCGCACCAGTCCTTCGCATCGACGAGGTATACGCAGATCCGGCCGGTGACGAAAACCTCGACAGGCACGTCGTCCACGACTGGATCGTTCTGGTGGACAGGAAGAACTGAGAAGGCCGATGACCATGCAGCCTGGGGACATCTTCGACGTCGAGGCGATCGCCAATGCGGTCTCGCCCTATCATGCGGCGGTCGGCAAATTCGTCGACGCGCGAGGGTTCGCCTCCGGTGACGGCACGTCCCTTCTGCGACGTGGACAGGAAGTCATCGCCCGCATCCGCGGCGCTGTCCGCACCGGCGTGACGGAAGTTGCCATCGATCAGGCCATCGCCAATCGGCCGCTGGCAGATCACGAGCTGTTTGCGCTGGCCGCGCATGGTCCTTTCCAGGACGAGGTCTCCAGAGCTCGGCTGCGGGCAATCTTCAGCCCGACGCCGCCACCTCGGAATTTCCGCGTTCCGTTCGCGGCGCGCACCGCTGCTGTCGTCGCTGCGGGCTCCATGATTTCGAACACCCGTCGCCTCCATGGCTCTGTTGCCAAGGTTCGCGCCGGCGTTGCTTCTCTCGTCGAGACCGGCCGCGTTGCGGGTGCCATCGTTCCGGGTCTCGTCATCGACAATCTGCGCCGCGACCTTCGGGGCCTTTCGATCGTGACCGAAATGGCGGTTCGGCAGGCCCGCCGCACCGCCGAGGGCTTCGCTGCTTCCGTGATCGGCTATGTCGAAAACGAAATGGGCAAGGTCGCCGGCATGATGGCGCCGCTGGCCAAGTTCGTGTCGAAGGGTGCTGTGATCCACCAGTCGATTGGCCCCAATGACCCCCGGCTGCTGTCCCGGGCTATTCGCAATATCGCGATCGGATCGGCGGCCGGCGCCGCGTTTTTCGTTGGCATGGCTGGCGCTGCCGAACCCAACCAGGCCGCTCGGATGCGCCAGCCCGTGATTTCCGGTCAGATCGATCAGAAGGTCGTCGACAGCTACTGGGCAGATGTCGCTCGCATGACCGCGACCCAGCCGCAGGCTCCGCGCCTCTCGGTGCCAGGTGGGGTTGCTCCCATCAAGATGGCACAGACTGCCCAGGCCCCGAATGTCCGTCCCGGAGGCTCCCTTCCCCCGGCCATGCCGGCTGGTGGTGGTCTGACGCCTTCCATGCCCGGCAGCATGTCTCCCGGCGGCGGCATCATGCCTTCGGTCAGCCCAGTGGCGCCTTCGAAGCCGGGAGCCACTGGCATGAACAAGGACGATTTCCTCTACCCGACCTACGCGCCGACATCGGCGTTCATCCGCTTCGCCGTGGCTACGCTCGGCGTCAACACAGAGAACCATGAAGCCGCCGAGCATACGATCGGGCGCATGGTGGCAAACGGCATGGCCTGCATGAAATCGGCCGGGTCCGGCGGGCGTTGCTCGGCCCAGGCACCTGGCATCACCATGGACTTCGCGACGGGTCGTTTCACGGCGACCCTCAAGCCCATGCGTAATGTCACCACCATTGACCGGGCTGTCGCTGTCGAGACGCCTCGGGATGGCATCCGGGTGACCGATCAGGATGCTCTGAACATCGTTCTCGCCGAGCACGAGGGCTGGGAAAAATCCAGGTCGATGGAAGCTGTGGATGGCGACGACGATCCGGACATCAGCACCAAGAAACCGAATTGACCTCAGCCGGCTACGCTCATAACAAATCTTGAGACGGTAAGGATCGATATTCTGATTCTTACCGCTGGCGCACCAGTGAGGTTTGGTTTTGGCTTCGACGAGCGACATTGCACCGGCTTTGGCCGCTGGGATCGCGCGGGGCGTCAAGGATCCTGGTGTTCGCCAGATGCGCTACGCGCTCGGCGAAAGCCATTTCTCTCTGCATGGTCCGGCTCTGGCTGCCCAAGGCTGGTCCGTGTTTCCTCAGGAGCGAGGCGAGAAGCGTCGCAGCGCCATCATCGATGGTGAGGGTCTCAAGTGGCGGCCCTACCAGTACGTCGCTGCGGACGCCGCAACCGTGCGCCGCTGGGCCGCTCTGGTCCCCAACCACAATGTGGCGGTCATCTTCGGGCAGGCGTCGGGCAATACCTTCGCGCTCGATATCGACGTCACGGACGAGCGACTGTCCTGGAACATCGAGAAGGCCGCCGACCGGCATCTGGGCGTGTCACCGTTCAAACGTGTCGGACGCAAGCCCAAGATCCTGCTGATCTACCGGATCGCGCCCGAGACCGAGCTGCGCAATCGCTCGTATCGCTTCTCCATGCCTGTCGAGGAAGGCGCCGAGCCCGAGCGCTCCGAGGATCAGATTGAAATCCTGGCGCAGGGCAAGCCTGCGACGTTCTACGGACTTCACCACAAGACGAGCCAGTATTTTACGTGGCTGAACCAACACCCGAGCCGCAAGCCGCCCGATGCGGCTCCCTTGGTCACGCCTGAGCAGCTCGACGCCTTCCTCGAGGAGGTCCAGAAGCTGCGTCCGTTCTATCGCCCACCGGCGGCAGCCGGCGGCGGCGTCGAATGGTCTTTCGACGAGACGACCGAGATGCGCGTTCCACGTCTTCGCGATCTCGGCGAGCACTGGTCGACAAACGCCGATGGTCTCGTGACCGACGGCCGCGAGCGTTACCTCTATGAGCTGGCCCGGCGGGCCGTGCGCTTGAACGCGGGTGCCGCCAACGACACGTCCGACCGTGGCCCTGGCACGATCAAGCACATGGTCTCGACGCAATTCCGGGAAACCGCGGTCATCGACGGCCGCTGGACAGAGGAATTCATCAGACGCGAGGTCTCCGAGAAGGTCGACCGTTCGATCCGCATGTTGCGCGAGGGCGAACTGACCCCGATCAGCGAACGTCGCGATTCATCTGGTCAGGTCGTCGCTCCCGAAGCGCGCAGCCGCGCTCCCGAGCGGGCTGATGTCAGCGGCCTGGACAGCCTCAGCTTCCTGCCCAAATCCAGCGCGGTGACGGCTGTCGGTGGCCGGCGTGCGATCGCGGCCGTGGTCTCGACGCAGGAGGCGAAAGCCAAGGCGGAACGAGCACTGATCCCCGACCGAAGCCAGATCGCCAAGCAGGTCCAGGCCGGCATCGGCGAAACCCTGGATACGTTCTTCGACCAGATCTACCAGGACGACCCCGAGGCTCAGAGCCCGATCCGGGTGCTGGCGGCACCAACCGGCGCCGGCAAGACCACGGCCACCATCCGCTATATCGCCAAGGACGAACGCACCTATGCCTGGGACAGCGATCCCGACAATTCGCCAGGCCCGATCCTCTTCCTGCTGCCCACCTATGCCAACATC
This sequence comes from Bosea sp. RAC05, assembly GCF_001713455.1. NCBI lineage: Bacteria > Pseudomonadati > Pseudomonadota > Alphaproteobacteria > Hyphomicrobiales > Alloboseaceae > Allobosea > Allobosea sp. RAC05. Next base: position 251,153 of record NZ_CP016463.1, on the reverse strand, counting down.
GAGGAGTTGCGCGTCCGGTCACAGGTTTTGAACCTCGACGCCAGCCTCGATGACGATGAACTCGCTGCTCAGGCCATCGAGAAGGGACTGATCCCCGAAAGCGAGATGGAAGCCCGCATTGCCGATCTTCGGCGCGATGCGATGTCGGCGTCCCTGCGCACGATGACCTACAAGGGCAAGCTCGCAGCCGGGTGCAAGATGGAGGACAAGCTGCGTCTCCTGATGCAGGCCGGGATCGGTTCTGCTGGCCTGTGTCGAGCAACGGTGACTGACTCGGAAGGCGAAAAGGAGGACCGCTACTGCGTCCACTATTCGACCTGCCCCGCAATCCAGCAGCGCAAGGAGATCGCGCGCTCGCATGTCGTGTTCCTCCCGCATGCCTTCTTCACGCTGACCATTCCGGAGGAGCTGAAGAAGGTGCGCGCGGTCATCGCCGACGAGCGCATCTTCCACCTGTTCGTCCACACGACGACGTTGTCCTTCGAGACCCTCAAGAGCCCTCGCCGCCCACCCAAGCTGACCAAGCGCGAGCGCGAGGACGGGGTGCTGCCGGACGAATTGCTTCTTGATCGCGAGCGGGCTGCGGAAATCGCGGCCAATGCGCTCCAGGGCGGCCGCTGCCCTGCCAGGGCGCTCGCCGATTATCACGTCACCAACCACGACACGGTCGTCACCGGCGCCATGCTGGTGAAGTCGGCGTTGCGGGTCTGCGGCAACGCGATGACGTCGAGCGCGGCGATCACACCAGAGACCGCGGTCGAGGAACTGCGCGATCTCTGCAACATGCCGACGGGCACGGAAGTGCGCGAAGAGTACCGGTTCTGGAAAATCATCGAGGAACGGCTTGAGCTGCTCGACAAGGACAAGGCTCACGCCCCGCTGGCCGAGCTGACGGGTCTGCCCTATGAGTGCAAGGCCAAGGGCAAGCGCGAGATGCGCATCCAGTTCCTGCTCGAAGACACCGACAGCGGTTTCAAGCGCGAGAAGATCCGACTGTCCTGGCGCTCCAGCCCGAACTGGATCAACGCGCCGATCATGCTGTTGGACGCCTCCGCCTCCAAGGAGATCATCGGGAAGGTCTTCGATCAGCGCGAGGTCAGGCTGCATGATGTCGACGCGCCACTGAATGTGCGCACCGTCGTCGCCATCGACAGCACCTACTCGAACGCCTCGATCGTGGCCGGCCGCAACAAGACCTGGGAAGAGAAGGCCTATGCCGGCCGGCGCAAGGAGAACCTCCGGCGGCTGCTCAGCAACATCTCAGGCCTCTATGGCAACGGACGGGTCGTCTTCGGGGCGAGCGTGGTGGTGCGGCGTGCCTTGAATACGGCGTGGGCAGCACCCAGCAATGTCGATTTCTGCCATTTCGGCGCCATGCGCGGTCTGGACTTCGCCAAGAACCATGTCGCGGCGGTTTCGGTCGGGCGCATGGAAGTGCCCGTGCACACCATCGATGGCATCGTTGCCGCCCTCACCTTCGATGACGACGATCCGGAAGAGCCCTTTGATCGCAATGGCGACAGCACAGGGTATGATGGTCAGCCGCTGCGGCTGCCGGTGGAAAACCAGGTCCTGCGCATGCGCGGCGGCGAGGATGCCACCGTCGGTGTCCCGACCTATCCTGGATCCTGGGCCCGCATCGTGCAGCGTCAGTACCGGGAGGAAGAACTCAAGCAGTTCGTCGGACGACTGAGACCTGTCTACCGCGAAGGCGAGGCGCCGGTCTGGTTCGCGATTTCCAAGGTCGTTCCCGACAACGTCATCGTCGACGAGCTCGTCAACCTCGAAGACCTGATCAAGCGCAACACGCGATACATCCGGCTCTTCGAAGCTGTCCGGTTGTGCGGCGGCGTGCTCCACAGCGCGCTCGCCCATGCCGTGATGAGCGAGTATCGCAGTCCGGAGGCAGCAGCCAACGACATCAAGTCCTATGGCTTCGGTGAGCAGGACGGCAGCTGCGGTATCGAGCATCGCTGGACCTGGGGTTTCACCCCCGTCAAGGTGCGTGGCCCTGATCAGGCCGTGACCTACGCCTTCGTCCGAACCGACATTCGAGATCCCGAAGCTCAGGTCCGCAATGCCTTTTCGCATGTGCTCGGCTGGAACGTCGACGACTTCGACATCGAGGCCGGGGATCCGGTGCGGCCGCGCATGTTCGGCAACGAGCGCGAGGAAGATTGGGTCGATGCACAGATCGGAACGAGGCCTGATCGCAAGATCGACGAGGATCTGACGCTTCGGCGCTGCGCCGAGAACGCGCTGATGATCAACTCGGAGGCCGAGATGCTCGATTCGTACGGACGGGCATACGCAGTTTCGCCGACCTTCAGATTGGCGCGCGAGATCACGTCGCCTGCTGCCATCGTCAACCTGCAGGAAGCTGCGGCGATCGCCTCGACCGATCTGATGTGGGACCGGCTTCACGGATCGGAAGACGAAGCTCTATCCTCGCCTGTGCTCGCCCTTGGCGATGACTATTCGGATCTCGGTGCAGGCGCCTGGGACGAGGACGAAGCTCTCCCCATGGTCGAAGGTGCCTTGACCTCCGTCCACGCCGAATAGACTGGCATAGGTTGCCGCTTTCCTCGATCAATTCGAGGATCGTCGCCATGAATTACAAACCGAATCGAAATGTTGATCCTTCGCTCCGCCTGCCTGAGCCCTTCATTCGCTGGGCTGGCGGCAAGCGCTGGCTCGCCGCAGGGCTTGGCTACGCCATTCGCCAGCGCCTGGCCCAGACGCAAGGGCGCTACATCGAGCCGTTCATTGGAGGGGGTGCCGTCTTTCTCGCGACCGGCATCCGTTCCGGTATCATCTCGGACTTGAACAGCGAGCTCGTCGAAGCGTGGCGCATTGTTCGCGATCAGCCTGAGGCGCTCGTCGACATGATCGCCAGCTGGCCGGTCGAGCAGGCGTTTTACAACCAGATGCGGCTGGCTCAGCCAGAGACCGCACTGGAGAGGGCGGCGCGCTTCATCTGGCTCAACCGGTGCTGCTACGGCGGGATCCATCGCACCAACCGCAAGGGTCAGTTCAACGTCGCTTTCGGCGGCGGATCCAGAACGCCGGCTCATATGATCGAGAACCGACTGATCGAAACCGCGAGCCTGGCTCTGCAGTCAGCCGATCTGTCGATCGAGGCATGCGATTTCGAGACGAGCATCGATCGGGCTGGCCCCGGCGACCTCGTCTATTGCGACCCCGCCTACACGGAGGCCGCAAGCTCGGGGGAAGAGCGGCGTTTCGTCCGATATGGGCAGATCGTCTTCACCTGGTCTGATCAGGAGCGCCTGGCGCTTGCTTGCCGCCGCGCGGCAGCTCGCAAGGCCTGCGTCATCGTCTCGACCGGCGCCGAGCCCGAGATCACGGAGCTCTACGGCAAGGCGTCTCGGATCGCGCTGTCGAGGACAAAGTCCATCGGCAAGTCCGCGGGCGACGCATCATTCCACGGCGAGTCCATTTTCGTGCTCGACCCCATGGCAGACGTCGCTTCTTGGCTGCCCTACCTGCCAGAGGACGCATGCCTGGAGGCTGAGGGCGCCAGGCTCGCAGCCTGAAAGACTGGATGGGCATTTGGCTATCCACCGATTGATTCGATAATTGCAGGGATGGATCGCTCCAAGGATTGACTTGCTGATCGTTTGGCCAATTCTAGAGGGCATCAACTTCTGGAGAACCACATGAATCGCAAGATCCTGATCGCCGGCCTGCTCGCTCTCACTGGCACCGCAGCAGTCGCCGCCGATCTCCCCGTCACCTACGATGCGCCGGCGCCGGCGGCCCCGGTCGTCACCCGCGCCCCGATCGTCGTCTCGGACTGGACGGGCTTCAGCATCGGCGCGCAGGGCGGCTATGCCTTCAACTACCTGGAGCCGGGCGGCGTCCTGAAAGGCACCTGGGCCACCCGCGGCATCAAGGTCCCCGATGCGCATGGCGGCTTCGGCGGTCTGTTCGCGGCGGCCAACTGGCAGTTCCCGTCCAACCTCGTCGTCGGCGGCCTGATCGAGGCCAACCTGTCGGGCCAGACGAAGCGCTCCTTCAACGGTTTCGGTGACACCGCTCGCGCCAATGTCGAGGGCTTCGGTCTCGGCGCCGTGAAGGTCGGCTACGCCTATGGCAACGTGCTGCCCTACGTCCTGGCCGGCGTCGCCTATCAGGAGCTCAAGGCGACCACGACCCTCGGCGGCGTCTCCTTCCGCGGCACGGCCGACAACTGGGGCTACGCTCTGGGCGCCGGCGTCGATTACCTCGTGACCCCCAATGTCGTCCTCGGCGTCGGCTACCGCTTCATGGACTTCGACAAGTCCAGCGCCGGCAACTTCCCCGGCAAGCTCGGCGGCCAGCAGCACGTCGTGCAGGGCAGCGTCGGCTACAAGTGGTGATCGCGAGCGAGCATCTTCGCTCGCCGTATTCAGCATGAAGACGGGACGGCCGCTCACCAGCGGCCGTTTTCGTTTGTGGGCTCTCTTCAGAACCCAGGGAGAGAAGGTAGCGGTCCCGGAAGATGGGAAAGCTGCCGCATTCGGGCGACCATCCGTTCCAGCCTGGGCTTCTGAACGCCACCGCACGAGGCATAGGCCTCATACCCAGCCTCGATCAGGCGCTCTTCTTTCTCGCTCGAAATCGGCTCGCGTGCTTCCAGAACCTTGCGGATCCGGTCATAGGCGATAGCCATTTCCGGGGTTCCGCGCGGAAGAGCCTCTGCCAACGCATTCCTCACGGCATGCAGGAGATTGCGGCGATGTAGCTCAGACAGGTCGTAGGCGCATAGCGCTGGCTCGACGATTTCCAGGCTCCTGACACTGGAACCCAGGCCCCACGTCGCATTGTCTCCTTTCTCCAGCGCCCTGAGCTTGAGTTCCGCTTCGGCGTCCTCGCGATCGCAGGGAGCAAAAGCGTTGGGCCAGTCTCCCGATTTCATCTGCTCAGGATGCATGAGGTGCAGGTAAGCGCCGTGCTCCCCAGAGCCCTGCGCACGCCGAACCACAAGCATGGGCAAGGCCGACCTTGCCCAGACTGTGCCGTTGACGATCAGGAGATGGTCCCTGGCATAGAGGCATGCCTTCAGCTCTGCTGCACGGTGCTCGGCCTGGAGCTTCTCGGACGGCCGCTTGGGCAATGGTGTCGCGATGTCGCTGGCTGTGGCGATCCCTCGGCCAGGGTCCGTCACCCGCAGCATGTCGCACAGTTTCAGGAAGGGCTCGTGCCTTTGCTCCGGGACCGGGAGTGGGACCATCGGCTCGGGCCCGTTGGTCGTCAGGATCGGCTCATAGACGTGACCGTCTCCGCCATAGACGCGCACCTCCTGAGGCCCGGAATTGGCGGGCGTCTCACGATTGAAGCCACCGCTGGCCCATCTCAGGGCAATCGGGGCTTCTGCGTTTCCAGCTTCCCGGACATCGACATCCAGCAGAGCACGATAGCGGCGCTGCCGATGAGCTCCCCGCTCCGTGTACTGGTAATGGACGACAAACGGGATCGTCAGCTTCATGGCACACCCGGCAGTCCAATTGTTGCGAGCAGATCGTCGTCTGCAGCCGCGTTGCGACGCTCCAGCAGGCGCTTCGCATAGGAGTGCGTAGTGTCCGGCTGGCGGTCGTTTGGATATGACACCAGATAGGCCTCAAGGCAGTCCAGAAGACGTTCTGTGTCCGCCTCGGCTGCAAGGCTATCTCTGAGCGCATACCACGCCAGGATCGTCTCCAGTGGCAGATCGTGTAACGGGCGTCGGTAGCTTGCTGCAGTGCTGATTTGGCTCTGGATGAGCTGGCTTGCCACGTTCGAAGCATCGACGGCGAGCGGATGCCGTGCCGGGACCAGATCCGGCCTGACGATCTCGGGCTTATCGAACGGGACTTTGGGAGCGCTCTGGTGAGAGTAAGCTGCAGCCAACGCCGCTTCGAGCTGATCGAGCGCGAAGGTTTGAAACCCGGCGCCTGCGTTATGGCCTGCCGTGATCGTTCCATTGAAAACGGAGATGAAGGGCATCGTGATGCGGCAGTGAACAACCCCGCCGATCACAACCAGCCTGGCAAGCTCCTTTGCGATCCTGGCTTCCATCGCGTCGCGATTGGTTGTCCCGCATTCGGCGATGGTCCTGTCGTCCTCGATCCGCGGCAATCTCAAGGGTTCGGGATGGCATACCATCGCAATGCCTGAACTCAGCAGGCCAGAAAACGAGACCGAAGCCATATCCTGAAGAGCACCAGGGCTGACGAACGCCGGGTTTTTCAACCTGGTCGTCACATGCTGCCCGCCTGCGGGGCGGTAGAAGTCTCCCGCCTGATCAAGGGGCAACGCCGTCGGATCCGACTCGGTCGCCATCGGCTGATAGAGTGCGTTCTCAAACGACCTCAGGGCCGTTTGATGGACTCCGGACAATTCTGGAGGCGTCCACCATGCGACGAGATCGGTCTCTTCGAGCGCGACCTCTGGAAGCGAGAACGTCGCCGTCCCCCGGTACTGCCGGTCCGACCACGTCCGCGCACGCGGAACGCGGACGCTCGCCGTGTAGCCGTAGGTGACCTCAAGGATCATAGATCGAGTTCACTCAGCGCCAGATCGCCGATTGCGCGATTGAAGCGTTCGACCGCGGCGCTGACGAACCAGGCATCCTCGCCGCCCTCGCTCGCATACACTGCTGCGGCGTGTTGCAGGATGGCCAGATCGTCCTCGGGCGAAGCCTCACTATCGTCCTTTCGGTTTGGCCAGCGCATCTGCCGAACCGACTCGTAGCAATCTGCAGATTCCTTCGACCCCTTGACCAGGTGGTAGGCGAGCGCGTGCTCGACATGACGAATGAGAGCTGACCTCAGTACGTCGGATACGTCATGGGTGACCAAGTTGGCGTCGACGATCTCAACTGGGAAACTCGTCGGCGGCTTGTAGACGGCCTTGTACCCGCGCTGCTCCAGATTCTCTGCCAGGGCCTTGGCTGCAGCGGATGCCGCCTCGAACTCGGTGATGGGATAGGCGTTCAGCCAGTTAGACCCCTCGATGGTTCCAGCCGATACGAGCTCCACACCAACTGTCGTCGGACCATGAAACGATGATCCCGTGCGAACCTGCAGCATGGGAAGATGACCCAGCCCATGCAGGACGCCGTCGATCGAGCGGAGATTGTCTCTCACGAACTCTCCGAGCGTCTCGATGACCGAGTCCCGGTCGCTGCGGATCACAGTCTGAGGACGCGGCGGGCCAGCGCGCTTGACCTCCAGCGCTGCGATCAAGCTGCGGGTCGCGTAACGCTCCCGGACGACGTGAGCAAGCTGGTCGGCGAGGTCTGGCAGGTCCGAACGCATCGGGTCATGCACGAATTCCTCCCGCTCCCGATCATAGCGGCCAGGCGAGAAGTATGGCTCGAACGGCTTCCCGTCGACGATCCGGATATCCTTGTCGTGATCGCCGGCGCCTGTCTGTATTCCAGATCCAGCCCAGCGACAGGCGACGGGCGCACCATCGGCCTCGGGCAGGTCGAATTCGACAACTTCGCGATAGGTACGCTTGTCAGTGTCCCCACGCGCGGTGCGGACGGTCGCCTCATAAGTAAGGGGAATGCAGATCTTCACGGCGCCGGCTCCGTCTGCGTCAGCATCATCGGCTCGTCCAGCTGGCCGTTGCGTTCGATCAATCGCTCGATCATCTGCGTGCTCTCGTGCAGCATGCCCTGATCACCTGACGCTTCCCGGTAACGGACGAGCGCAGCCATCACCGCCGAGGTCTGGGAACGATCTGCGTCGCGGACATCGATCCATGCCTTGATCACATCGATGTCGTATGAGGCGATGGCAGGACCGCGCCGACCACCGCGATGGTCGTCCTGGGACTGACGATGGACGATGAACGCGGCCGTCGCCCTCGCCGCTGCTCCGAGCGGATCCGACAGGTCGAGAAGATCTGGCCGCACGATATCGGGCGGTGCCATCTGATCACGAACCGATCCTGTGCGCCCTTTGACGTCGTCGAGGGCCTCGGAGAACCTGTCGATCTGATAGATCCGGTCCACAGCATAGATCGAAGCGTCGGGCTCATAAGCGGTGTCGATGCTGGGATATCTGCCGTTCACGCGCAGTCCGGGCTGGGCAATCTTGCGATGCGCGATCCCGTCGATGATCAGAAGCCCGTCGGCGAACTGCGCGATCTTGGCCGCTTGTGCCTCGATGTCCGAATTCAGGATGTGCCGGACATTCGCATCTTCCGGACGGCGGATGTCTTCCGGCGGCGCATCGGCGACACGGGTGGAGCCATGACCCTGCATCGTCGTACCGGTCACGCCCCTGGCCAGGACATCGGCGAAGGCAGCACCAGTGATCAGGCGTGGCTTCGCCAGCACATCGCGCAGGCCGGCATGGCGCTGTTTGCGGACCTTGCGCAGGAAATCCTCGGTCGAGCGGGCGTAATCGCAATCAAGCTGATCACGGCTCTCCTGGAGAAAAATCGGGTGATAGAGGTCGCCATCAACCGACCTGATCGCGACCTGGAGATCGACGTTCAGGTCGGGCGCGGTCCACCACAGCGCGATCGGCGCCTCGTCTGAATGGATCTCGCGGACGATCACTTCGGTGTCGCCCAGCAGCTTCATTTTCTCGCTGTTGCGGGCGCGACCGACCTTGACCTCGGCTTGATACGGGAAGGGGATCTTGATCAGCATGGTCGCAGGATCATTCCGCCAGACGCATAGGACAAGGCCACCGATTCCGATCTTCGACAGGGGCTGTATTCGAGGCGATCATTTCGAATGCTCGTTGATCCACTTCGATTCGATCGATGATCCGCTCGATCCTGCGCGGCTTGTCGCAGCTTCTGACGCTGGCCACCAAGTCTATCGCGATTCTGTTCGCGATCGTCCTGGCAGCTGCTGTCTCAGCTCCCTTGATCGAGCAGCATTTCCAGATCCGGCTTCCCGCCAGTCAGGATGCGATCTGGCTTGGCGTCGCGGTCGGCGTGATCGTCATGGAGACCATGGCGCGCAGCCAGATCCGCGCAGCCAGGCGCCGTCGAAACGAGCGCGATGCGGCTGCAGCCTGCAAACTGATCGAGGCAGGGCTTTCTGACTGGTCAGTTCGAATTGAGGTCACCTGGTCACACGACACGACAGCCCTGCTCATCGTGGCTCATGTCGAAGGCATCGGCACGATCGAGTTCATGGCCGCGGGCCATAGCCGTATCGAGAACGCCAGGCGAGCGCTTGGTTTCATTGAAGCGGAACTGGAAGAGTTCGAGCAGGCCGCGGCCGAGCGGGTCTTTGACCCAGATGAGCCAATCCATCCGGAACCGCCGCGACGCGGCTGGTGGACGACACTGGGCGTTTCACCCGATGCCACGATCGAGGAGGTCAACCGAGCCTGGCGTAAGCTCACAGCCATCCATCACCCCGATCGTGGAGGATCCGATGACGCGATGGCCAAGGTCAACGTTGCAAGGGATGAGGCCCACAGGGATCTCGCCATGCGGGCCTCATCTTGATCACATCCGCGGGGCAGATGCTGCGATATCGTCCGCATCGATGTCGACATCAGGGATAACGATCGCCTCGCCGCCATTGCGGAAATTGCGGCTGGTCCCGTCGACCGTCAGAAGAGCCGGGCCTTGCGGGTTGTCCGGGCGTCCGTCAGCAGACCTGAAGACGAGAACCGAACCATCTCGGCCGGCCCGCAGCTCGTGTGTTTTCCTGGGATACGACAGGTTCACAGCATGATCGTCGAGCATCGCCGCTTCGAACTCGTCGAGAACCGTCGAGAGTTCCGACTTCATTGAGACATCGCCCGTGAAGGCAATCATGGCGCCATCGATGTCGAATTCGACCGTCTTCGCGACCGCCGTGCCCTCGACCCACGCCATCGACGTGCCGCCGTCTGCGCGATACCTGACGATTGCCGGCGCATCGATTCTGGAAGATCCCCTGCGGACGACCACGAGATCGCCTTCCAGGCGATGCCGCGACCGGCCGGCGCTGATCGACTCCAGAGCAAGCGCCAGGTGGCGCCGGTCACAGAAGATCATCTTGCCCCTGCTGCCTTCGACCTCCGTTACGCCGGCATAGCCGCCTTCGTGCTTGTAGCGGGCGCGAGTGGCCTTCAGCCCGGCCCGAACGGCCCGCAGGCCCGGCCCAAAGATGCTGGCTGCAACCATCTCCTTGAGGTTGGCGCCGAGCTTCCACGCTTCGTCATAGGCGCGCCTGATGCCGACATGGAGATCCTCGAACTTCTCCTCGACCCAGTCGCGGATGTGCTCGACGACGAACTCCTTCATGGCAATGGCGAGCCCCGTTACCACCACTACGGTGGCTGTGCTCTGGAGCACGTCCGAGACGACGCCATAGCCGCTGGGGCCCTGGACATGATGGATGGGCAACATATGCGACGTGAAAGCGATCGGGGCGGTCGCCACACCCCAGGCGAGGTATTTCAGCGCGCGCGACCAGCGATGGTCGCTCTGGAAGGCCGGTGTGGTGACATCCATCACTGCCTGCGAGAACGCGTTGTTCACGCAGGTCATGCCTCGCGTCCGGTCTGGGAGATGTGCCGCGCTCATCCTGGTGGAAGCGGTGATCTGCGCCTTCTTGAAGCTGCAGCCGATCAGGATGGAATAGGAGAAGTCGGCATCGTGAAGGCTCGCATTGACGAAGCTCGTCTTGCGTCCCTTCGCATGGGCAAACGAGGTACGCGACAGGCCGGCATTCTCAAACGACGCGTGATCGATCAGCGCACCGCACAGCTCGGAGTAGGCCAGACGGGCGCCATCGAACCGCGACGAGAGCTTTTCCGAAGGGCGAAGGTCCACTCCATGGAAAAGCGAGTGCTCGGCGTTGAGGCCCTGAGCCTGGACGCCCTTGAGCGAGGCATGGTTGATGCTCGCGTGCCGAAGCGACGCTCCTCGCAGGTCGGCGTCATCGAGCAGCGCGCCATCGAGAATGGCACCGTCGAGGTTGAGCCCAGAGAGATCGAGGCCGGTCAGATCCGCACCCGCGAGCGACTGCTTCTCCTGGACGAGCCACTCGACGAACTCCTTCAGCGTTCGTCCGGGGCCAGACCATAGCACCGCCCCGCTGCGGTCGCGGATGATCTGGGTTTTTGCCTTGGCCATAAGTGTCACTCCATTGTGGAGCAAAACATCGCCGGATTCGTTGCAAGTCGGAATCCGCGTCGCCGCGGGCACCCGTTCTTGTCCAGCGGCATCAATCTCGGCAGTATTGCAGCGATGAACCGTCATTCTCCCAACGAATCGAAGGTCGATTTCTGGTCTGGTCAGCAGATCGCCCAGTGGGCCGATCACATCTTTGATGGAGCAGCCGGCGATCCCGGCCTGCCCGCCGGTGCACTCGCAGAGATGATCGATAGCTGCGGCCTGGCCTTCAAGGAGCTCACTTCCTTCGAGGGCAATGCATCCGTTGGTGTCGTATTCGACCCGCTCGCGCGGATCGACCATCCCGGCAGGGCTACCGTGCGTGTGTCGTCATTGCTCCGGATCCTGGAGCAGCAGGGCCTCTCATCAGATCTCGATGCGATCGCCCAGCGCGTCCGCGACGACACGCGACGGGACCTGAGGGTTGTTCGGGAGCCGCTGGGCTTCGTCGAGCTGCTGTTCCGCGACAAATGCGTGTCCGGGATCAGGCTGCATTGGGTCGGCAATGCCCGGGACGAGTGGATCCTGCCGAGCGGTGCTATCGAGAGCCAGCCATCGGACTCGGTCAGCGCGACCCTGCTCCACGACGTGGTGGTTTCGGCCTGCCGCCTGCCGCCTGATCAGACCCGTTTTGCAGACCTCGCCCAGGCTATGGAAAGCGAAGGATGCCTGCTCGATTCCATCTCGGTCATGCTCGATGGCGACGAGATTGGGCTGCCCAAATGTCACTTCGTCTCGTCGGCCGGCAATGCGGAGGAGTTGCTGCGATCCTCATTTGAAGCCATTGGGCGCGAGAGCGCTCGTGATTTCGCCTTGACGATCGCAGCGCTCATCATGAGCCAGCCTGATGCCGTGGTCGAGCATGCTGCCGTCACCCTCGGAAGCATGAACACTGTCGAGGTCTGTGTCGGACTGGATGCGATTACCGACCATGATGAGGTAGTGAAGTTCGTGCTCCAGATGTGCTGGGCATTCGGCCGCCCTGAGCTCGAAGAGCGGATCCGGCGCTTGGGCCAGCAGCTCAAGGATACCGGTGGGCGCTTTGCCCGGATCGGGTTCGAGCTTGCGACGATCGGCAGGCCGTTTGTGACCTTCAACCTGCGGCCGGCTGGCGCAAATGCGAGCCAGGTCTAGCGGCCAATGCGGTCCGTTTCCGGCTCCTTCAGGCCAGTGCTCGCAGCGCTCCATGGATCCGCCAGATAAGTGACCTCACTCCCGCGAGGGAGATCAAGACAAACCCGCCGGCGAAGACATAGGCGGCCCACGCCATCGACCACCAGATCACACGCTCCTTCAGGCCTGGCGCATAGGCGATCTGGCGCGCGTACTCGAAACTCGGGTACGGCCAGCCACCTGCATTGATCATCCAGGTCTGTGCCATGCCCCAAAGGCGCCAGGCGATGAGAATGGCAGCGAAGGCGAGTACCAGATTGAAGGCGAAAGAAGCCACGCGTACGCAACGACGCATGATCGCGATCAACCCATAGCCGCCTTCACGACCCGTCAGCGTTGCTGTCTGGCCTGTCATCACTCAACCTCGTAATCACTGGGAAAGCCGCTGGGGACCCACTGCCGCATTGGCTCCGTGTCGCTTGAACATCGCGCGACCCTGCGATCGCGGGCATAGATGTCGGGATAGTACTGCACCACCCCCTGATCATCCGGCCATGCTGTGAAATACGTCGTCACCACGCGAACCGGGCCGGGCCTGTGATCTCGCTTGTCCCCGCCTCGCCGCATCTCTCGTGCGGCGTCGGGGTCGATGCCCATGACCCATGCCGCGAGTTCCATCGCCTTTTCGACCCGGATGCATCCGTGAGACTGGGCTCGGTCGTCTTCCCCGAAAGCCTCCTGATCGTTGGTGTCATGCAGATAGACTGAGCCGCCAGCCGCCAGGCCGATCTTCACACGCCCGAGCGCATTGCTGCGGCCTGGTTGCTGCACGAACCGAACCGGGCGCAGACCCGATTCTGAAACGTCGGTCGGCGTCATCATCCGGCCGCCAGCTTCGATCCGGAAGTTGAGGTTCTCGAAATAGGAGGGATCGGCGAGCACCTTGTCGCGCCAGCGCCGCGCCGAGACAATCGACTCCGGAACTGTCCATGTTGGATTGAACCGCACGAACGTTGTGACCGTGTCGAGATCCGGGGTCCGCCATCCCTCGTCACCGATGACGACACGGCATTCCATTACGATCGAACCGTCCTGATAGGCCACGAGCTGCTGCGATGGCAGATCGACGGTGATCGTGCGGCCCGAGGTCGGTGGCTTCAGCCGCGAAAGCCTTGTCAGCGTCGCCTCGATCGCGGCAGCACGCCTCCCGCACACGCGAGGCAATTCAGCCCGCAGGATCTCCGCGGTTGTCCCGCGGGCCTGCACGCCAGTCGAGGCCAAAAGTCCGGCCGTCATCAACAGGAAGGATCGGCGATTCATGCAGTTCTCGAAGGATTCGTCATTGAGGATCGTAACCCCCAACGCTCCGAGCACCAACTCAGTTCGCTGCCTTGCTCACATCTGCGAGCTTGTGGCGAAGGATTTTATCGCAGCGCTGATCCAGTGGCCCGTCAGTTGCCGGCTGCCGGACTTGCCAACGCACCTGCCAGGAACGGGCAGCCTCTTCGATCTCGTGCCATGACGTGGCTTCGGCGGCCGACATTCCCGATCTGGCTGGCGCTCCTTCGGTCACCTCTGTCACGAGGAACGAGGAGTTCGTCGAGATCCTTGCCTGATCGCCTTCGCGTGGGGAGCCCAGCCCTCGAAACAGATCGAGGCATGCCTCGATGTGAGCGGCTTTGACGTCCAATCCCTGCCGCGTTCCTATGACCTCACGTACCTCTGCGCGCGTGCCGTCGGATGAACGAATGGTCAGTGCCACCACCCAGATCATGCACTCACGAACCGCAGCCGTCTCGATCACAGCTTCCACTGACCGTGGCGCATAGGTGGGTTCGTCCTTGCTCGCGAGCTTCTCGGACTTGATCTCGAATGGACGTTCCCGACCGAGATTGTTGGCAACAGCAGGTTCAGCCGGCATGACCGGCTTTGTGCGACCTGTTGCGACCGCTTCAGCCTGTTCGCGCATGGCCTTGCGCAGATGGACTGGGCCCCAGGCTTCACTCAGCAGCACAATGGCAGCGTCCAGGATCGCTTCAGGCATCGGATCGTCGCCATCCTCGTCGACTGATCCTTCTGCGAACTCGTCGATGGCCTGGACGATGATGTCGGCAGCATAAGACGCCTCAGCCACGCGCCTTCGTAGGCTCAGGTCATCGTACTGGATAGGCGCCGCGTCTGCGTTGCGACCGTAGCCTTGGATCTTTCCAATGCGATCCACGAGAAGAGCGCAGACATCCTCACCCTCCCCGGCCTCAAGCAGCGTTCCGATCGCGACCTGCCACAAGCCCAGGAGGAAGGATCCGATCTTGACCCCTCGACCATCGCTCGTTCTCAAGGCGCGCTGGATCGCGTCGCGGGCGCAGCGTTTTGCTGTCGCCGCGGACATTGCTCCTGCCAAAGCAAGGCTGTTGCCCTCGTAGCCCATCATGCCTTCCGAACGAATCCAGCGAAAGGAATCGTCCAAAAAGGATCGCCCGCCGAACGGAATGCAGCAAGCATCCATTCGGCGGGCGATGATTAGAAGGCGAGGTCGCCTTGTCAGGCGTGAGCAGCGGTCCGGCGGCGCGTGGTGGTCGCTTTCTGCTGCTTCGCGTCGTCCCTCTTCTTCTTGTGCTTGCCGAGGCCGGAAGCCGCCGCCTGCAGGCGCTTCGACTCGGAGTAGGCCGGGCCGGCATGCGGGAGCTCGGTGTCGCTCAGCTTGAACATCGCGAGCAGCTCGTTGTAGTTCAGCTCGTACTCGACCTCCAGATGGCGGCGAAGCATCTTGTAGTACTTGCCGTCGATCGGATCGGCGACGTAGAGGCGATCCTCGCTGATGAGCCGATCCTTCTTGACGGCCGGCAGCGGCGTGCCGTCCATCTCGGTGCGGATGTTGCGCTCATCGATCAGCCTGCGGAACTTGGCACGCATCTCGGGCGTGGCCGTCGGCCAGATGCGCTCGTCCATCCGCTCGCTGCGATCCGGGATCGAGCCCATGAAGGCGGTCGATCCGGCCAGCGAAGCGCGCGCCTCGCTCGTCATCACGTCGGAGGTGGGGGCCGGCAGGGCCGGGACCGAAGCGGGCGCAGGGCTCGCCAGAGCCAGGGCCGGAGCGCTCAGGGTCAGACCCTTGTTCTGGTCGCCGACGGCGATGTCGGTGATGACCGAATGAATGTTCTGGATGAAGGACCCGAGATCCGACGCCTCGATCTTGGTGTTGGGATTGCGGACATAGCCACCGATGATCTCGGTCGTCATCGCAAGGAGGTCGTTGGCGGCGGGGCCGCGCAGGTCGTGATTGAAGGACATACTTTTCTATCTCCCAATTTCGATCGCTTCGACCCTGGCCGACCCGATCTTTCCTAGCCCGCCCGCCGGATCATACCGCCGGGTCATCCTCTGGTTTCGTTTACAACCCCAAGTCGTCCGGAGGTTGTTGCCCCCAATTCCGTGACGTCTCAGGCCCTATCCTTGCATTTCCAAGCTCTGACGAATCATTGCTATTCGATGTCGTCAGGGATGGCAACGCTCCAGCGCAAGATTCCTTCGTCTTTTCCTGTCATCGCGAAATGTGTGAACATTTGAACTTTGACGGTGTCTGTCTCGGCAGCACAACTCCGGGCGGTATGGATTGGTTCCCGAGATCGTTCAACCTTTCGTGGATCGCCTTCGCTATCCAGAGGCGATGAGCCCCTGTACCTTCCGGCGAGTTAAGGACTGGTGAAAGAATCTGGCCTTTTTACGATCAAGTGCACGAGATTGACCTATCCTGCGCCTAATCCGGCGGCAGCGCCCGCCGTGGATAAGGCCAGACACCGCTTTCCTTGTACGCAATCATCCGCGAGATTGGATCTGTATTCCTTCGCGATTTGGTCAGGACCTACCCCGCTATGAGGCACTCGTTCCACGGTTTGGGTCTCCCGCCGGTGAGTTTGCGCCGCATCGGCGAGCCCATCGAGGAAGTCTTGAAGCGTGTCTTCGGGTTCGATCACTTTCGCGGCATTCAGCGTGAGGCGGTCGAAGGACTGGTTGAGGGCCGAGATGTCCTCGCCCTGATGACGACGGGCGGCGGAAAGTCCCTCTGCTACCAGGTTCCTGGACTGGTCCTTCCCGGGACCGCCCTGATCGTATCCCCGCTGTTGGCTTTGATGCGCGATCAGGCCGATGCCCTCAGACGGAAAGGCATCCGCGCCGCGGCGCTCGCCAGTGAGGATGCACAGGGTCAAATCGAACGCCAAGAGGTTCTGTCCGCGCTCAGGGATGGAACGTTGGACTTCCTCTATGTCTCCCCTGAAAGACTGTCCAGCCCGTCGTTTCGCTCACGCCTTTCGGGCCTGTGCATATCTGTGATCGCGGTCGATGAAGCTCACGCCGTCTGTGAATGGGGCAAGGACTTCCGGCCTGCCTATCTCGAACTGGCAGATGCGCTCGGGCCCATTTCAGCGCCTCGGATCGCTCTCACCGCGACCGCCTCGCCCGATATGGCCAACGAGATACGCTCTCGGCTGCTCGCGCCGGATGCCATCGAGGTGCGAACGGGCTTCGATCGGCCCAATATCGCGCTCAATGTGCGACGCTGCGCTTCTCCCAGCGATGAATTGCGCAAGCTGCTTCGCAATCACCCCGTCTCGGGATCGACACTCGTCTACCTGCCCACTCGGCAGCTCGCAGAAGAAACCGCTCAGGCCATCGGGCAGTGGGGAATGCCGGCCGTCGCCTATCATGCGGGCCTGGCCGATACGCAGCGTTCGTCCATCCAGGACGACTTCCTTGCAGGCAGGGCCCCCATTGTCTGCGCGACCTCAGCCTTCGGCATGGGCATCGACCACCCCGATGTCCGCAGGGTTGTCCATCTCGGGCTGCCTTCTTCCCTGTCTGCCTACTATCAGGAGATCGGGCGCGCCGGTCGAGATGGTGAAGCAGCCGAGGCCCGACTGTTCTGGACCCCTGGCGACATTGCTCGCAGGACGAGACTTCTCATTGGCGTTGAACCTGTGCCGCGCAGACGCGAAGTTGCTCGCCTCGAAAGCGTGCTGGGATATGTCGAGACGCCGGGGTGCAGGCGTTCGACGATCCTGCGCTGCTTTGGGGATGAGCATCCAGGCGATTGCGGAAACTGTGACCTGTGTCAGCACCCGCCTGCCCGGACCGACGGCTCGGTTATCCTGCGTTCGGTCATCAGTCTGGCTGGCAGGCTCGGGGAGGATTCCAGCGTTTCGCTGCTGGCAGAAGGCCTGGCAGGGAACATGACGGCCAGGGTTCGCGATGCCGGGATCCACCGGCTTCCCGAGTTCGGCGCAGGCAAGGCAAAGGGATTGATCGAGTGCAAGTCCCTTATTCGACAGGGGATCGGGCTCGGCCTGCTCGAAGCCTCCGAAATCAACGGTGTTGTCCTTCCGACGAAGCGAGGGAGGGCGCAGCTTCGCTCGTCGGATCCAGTGCTTGTCATCAGCACCAGCGCACGGGGGCCACGACAAGCCTCTTCTGGCGCCGGAAGCCGGCGTGACGGCTATTGGGCCGACATCATCGAGGCGCGGCTTCGGGTTTCGACATGGCTGGGAGAGAGGCCGTCAGCAATTCTGTCAGACGCGGCCGCGATCGCATTGGTCGAGGCAATCGACGATGAAAAGACAACGCGCGCCCTCCTGCGACCGGCGCCGGAGGAATTCTCCGATCTGGTCGAGGAGGCACGCGCGCGTCACGCGCCGATGCGGGAGCAACCCACCGCACTGGCGCTCGATCTGTTCTGATCAGGCCGTTTCGAGCTTGGGCGCCGGCGCCAGAGCCATGATGCGGTAAAGCGCTGCTTCTGGATTGCGATGCAAGGACGGTTTCGCCTGCAAGCCTGGAGCAACCAGCGCCACGCCGCCCTGGACGAGAACGTGACCAATCTGCTTGCCATGGGCGATGGCGTTGTAAGCCGGCACATGCAGAGCGCTCGGATGGTCCTCGACCGATCCCAGCACACGACGAGGGAAGGCCGGGTCGACGGCGATCCTTGTGAGTTCCAGGACGATCCCCGGCAACCCGACCACGCTCACCTTCTTGGCCAGCGACTTCATGCTCACAGGTGCCGAAGGAGCAGGCCTGCGGCCGGGCGGCCGGCGCTCGGGTGATGCAGCCTGCTCGTGAACCGGTGAGGTCGCGCTTTTCGAGCCAGCAAGCGCTTCGAGTGCCTTCAGGACGTCCGGGGTCGACGACGCTGCGACTGTGACCTCTGCACCCGATGTCGTGTCAGTGATCACGTGGTTCTTTCCGCTCGTCCGGACCGAGTAGCGCGAGGTCGAGGCGGGTTTTGCCTCAGCGACGGGGGCGCTCGCTTGGGTCGCTGCGGGTGCTGCAGCCTTTGCAGTCGCCGTTTTCGCCTTCGGGCCAGGCTTACCCTTGACTGCAGATTTCGCCTTCGTCTTGGCAGACACCTTCTTCGCCGCCGTTGTCGAAGGCTTCACATCAGCCGGTGCCGGTGCAGGCGCGGCCGGCGGCTCTGAAGCAGCCACTGTCGGTGCTGATGCCTTCGTCTTCGATGCGGCCTTTGCCGCGGGAGATTTTGCGGTGGCGGTATCCGTCGAAGCCTTGGCCTTGCCCGCCTTGGCTTTCGCAGGAGATTTGGCTTTCGCAGGAGATTTCGCCTTCACAGGCGGGCTGGCTTTCGCCTTCGCGGGGGTCGCTTTCTCTGGGGCAGCCTCACCTGCAGGAGCTGCCTCGGCATTCTCCGTGGCAGGTGCGGGCGGCGCCGACTTTGTCGAATTGGCTTTCGCAGCAACAGGCTTGGCAGATTTGCCAGCCGTGCTCTTGGCTGCAGATGACGGCTTCTTCATTTGGGGGTCCTCCTCAGGATGGAGCATCGGCAATCTGGGATCGCGTTCCTTTGAAGTCAACGCGCGAAAGCCCTCATGGTACAATTATGATTACTCTTCCAATGGTTTTTTCAGCGCCTGCAAATGGATCATCAACCTGACATTACCTTGGTGAAGGGTGTTTGTTTATGTATTGTTCCTTCATCAATCCTTTATCGCCCATATTGATCCTTGATGCAGTCGCTGCCTCGTGCGAGATTCGCATCAGGAGGGCGAATGCACGCTACCCGGGAATCGAAACCGAGCCATGTCGCAATCGAGGACGTCGTCGAGGCGCTGGCTGCCCAGTGCGATGGCGCGCGTCGTCGAGACGGCCGCGGCTTCAACCGGGCTGATGCTCAGGAAGGCGGACGTCTGTCTGCATTGCGTCGTCGGGACATGGCCTGGTCCATCGCAGACGCCAAGAAAGCCATGGAGATTGTTCAGCGCTATCCTGGGCAGGCGGCCGCGCTCCTTTCCGGTGGCTCTGAAACGAAAGCGGCCGGTATCGAAAAAGCCATTCGCGCTGGCAGAATCCCGCTTCGCGACGAACCCGTCGAGAAGCAGCAGCCCTATTGCTATGCAGGCTTCTCACCTGGTGGGCGATACGTCTACTTCTGGAAGCTCGCCTGGGTCGACGACATCGGCGCGTTGATGAAGACCCTGCGTGGGCTGACGCGCGAGCGTCACGGTGTCCGACGGATCTATTTCCAGGCCCCCGAGCGCGCGGATCTGACGATCAACGGTGAGCGCAAGCGAGCGGAACGTCTGGCTATCGACTTCAATGGAACGACGCAGGCAACCATCGTCGCCGCAGCGAAGGCGCATGGCTATGTCCTTGAACCAGCCATCGAAGAGCCTGTCGATCTGGAGATCGATCGCCTGCGCATGAACGAGCGCGCGGTCTGGCTTCACGAGGGCACGCGCGACGGCGTCCGCGGCACCTGGGCCGTATTCGATCTGGCCAGCAAGCACGAGCCATTTTCGAATGTCGTGAAGACGTATCTCAAGGGGCGATATGAGTGCCGGCCGGACGACGACTGGAACTGGTACGTCGAATGGAACGCGGAGACCGCCGAGCTGGTGACCCGAGTGGCCAAGCATTTCGGGTTTGCCTGTGCGGATAGCTTCAAGGCGGGGTTCAAGGAAGAACGGCGCCGATAGTCGCGTCCACGCCTTTCGGCGACATTGATAGCAAAACCGTTTCTTGAATCGATCCTTAGACGCTATCGTCCACCAAGGATTCCTATGGTGGCTCAATGATCTCTCTGCTCATCATCATGACCCTTATCATCGGGCTCGGCGCCTCGATCGGGTACACGGTCTACAGCTTTCAAAGGTCAAACGACCTGATCTCGCTGGCGCAGCGGAATGCCGCTCAGATGGAAGGTCTGGCTGCCGCGATGCGGGGAGCACTCAGGGTTGTGGAGCAGGATGGCCCGGTTAGGTCCCCGCTCGGTGAACCCTTTGAGGGGCAATCTGACGGGCGATCGCTCCTCCCGACGTGGGTCGCTGGCACTGATAGAACGCCATGGGGCGGTCGTTATGGATGGTGCCCATACTCTACCGAGAAACTGCAGCCTAGCGATGCAGCTGGATCTGTCAGTTCTGGCGTCGGTAAGACCTACAGCGTTGTCACCGAGATTGATCGAGGAAGGTCGTTCGTCGTTCGGAGCTCTGCGCCCTCGGGTCAGGATTCGATGCAGTCGCCGAACATCGGGGTTGTCGGATTCATCGTCTCGCCTGCCCCCTTCAAGACGTCTATCTCCGATATTCCCGATTGCGACGATGTGCAGTTGATTGATGGCGCTTACCTTGTGAAGGGAAGGCCTGAAGCCTCATCCTCTTCGGCAGAGGCCCCGACTGCCCCCGCAGCTATGATTCCTCCTCGCGTTCCAGGTTCTGTCGTTGCTGTGGTTGCCCGTGGCTCACATGCTGCGGGCGGTACAGCCGTTGGAACTCTGGTCCTCTATGCCCGGCCTTCCGGGGTGAACGGTTTGACGCCATCGACACGCGGCACAACCTCTCCAGGAGATTCAGCGGATACGCCACTCTCGATCGGGGCAGCGCTGTCAGCCTTGCAGAAGACTGGCTACAAGAACGCCGTCCTGTCATTGGACGCAGGTGAGTATACTCTCCCTGTGGCAGCGCTCGACATCCCAGGCCTAAATCTGGAGATCAGGGCCACTTCCGCTCAGGCTTCCCCAACACTGATCGGCGGAGGAGTGTCTCGCGTCAGCGGCGAGCTCACGATCCACAACGTGCGCTTTGGCTCAGATACCGGTCTTTGGTTGGCTCCTGGAGCACGACTGCGGATGTCCAATGGCGCGCTGGCTTACCTCAGAATCGATGGCGGTGACGCGGCTCTGTCTAGCGTTTCCATCGCTGCTCCCAGCGACCGATCTCACGCCGTTGAGGTCACAGGTGGCAGATTGTCGCTTGCTGGAGCCATTTCACTCAGTGCCGGAAGCATTGATGGCTATGGAGTCTACGCATCGGGAGGAGAGATCGTCCTCGACAACGCAGCCCTCACTCACACGGGGGCGGCGGCCGGACCTTGGCTACTCTTCAACCAAGCCAGGCTGTCGATGGCTGGGACGCCAACCCTGAATGGGTCTCCAATTCTGCTCTCCTCCACGATTTCTGAGACGTGCGAGCAGGGCTCGGCGAGTGCCGCGTGTGTCGCGACTTGCCCTACGTTGCTCTACCCCGCTTCTGCGTCGTGCGTCGCAGATGACGACATCCCTGAGACACCAGGGACGTCGGCGCCAGCGCAGCTTCGATCAAGCAGCCGAGTTGGTAACGACGCTTGGAGTTGCGCCTGGAACCCCGGTCGTCGCTTTCAGATCCGCAATAACGGCACGATCATCGATGGGAACTCTGCTCAGGTCGAGATCCCTATCGGACCAGATGCTCTCGTGGAGACCATTCTGCCACTGCCCCGCAGGCGAGTGACACTTCAGTGCCTGCCGACGTTGCAGTGAGGCCATCATGAGTGATGATATCGATCAGTTCCTTCGCCCCCAGACCCTGGCCGACTTCAACGGCCAGGCAGCGGCCCGTGCCAACCTGAAGATCTTCATCGACGCCGCGCGGTCGCGGAAGGACGCGCTCGACCATGTGCTCTTTGTTGGTCCGCCTGGCCTGGGCAAGACCACGCTGGCGCAGATCGTCGCACGAGAGATGGGCGTGAACTTCAAGTCGACGTCGGGGCCCGTCATTGCCAAGGCTGGCGATCTTGCAGCCCTGCTGACAACGCTCGACGAGCATGACGTGCTCTTCATCGACGAAATCCACCGGCTGGCGCCCCAGATCGAGGAAATCCTCTACCCGGCGATGGAGGACTACCAGCTTGATCTGATCATCGGCGAAGGCCCGGCGGCCCGATCGGTGAAGATCGATCTGCCGCGCTTCACCCTGGTTGGCGCAACCACGCGGGCTGGGCTCCTGACAACGCCCTTGCGCGATCGCTTCGGGATCCCGATCCGGCTGGCTTACTACTCGATCGAGGAGCTCGAACTAGTCGTGAGCCGGGCCGCGCGCGTGCTCGGGATCCAGATGTCTCCGGAAGGCGCCCTGGAAATCGCTCGGCGGTCCCGCGGTACCCCGCGCATCGCCGGCCGGCTGATCCGCCGTGTGCGTGACTTCGCGGTCGTCGCCGGCGAGCCCACAATTACGCGGGAGATCGCCGACCACGCTCTCGGCCGGCTGGGTGTCGATTCAATCGGGCTCGACCAGATGGATCGCCGCTACATCGACATCGTAGCCAAGTCATTCGGCGGCGGCCCTGTCGGCATCGAGACCATCGCGGCAGCTCTGTCGGAGCCTCGCGATGCCCTGGAGGACGTCGTCGAGCCCTACATGATCCAGCAGGGCTTCCTCCAACGCACACCTCGAGGCCGGGTTCTCACTCCGCGGGCTTTCGATCACATCGGCATGCAGGCGCCGGCCGACAAGCCGCAGGTTCAGTTCGGGCTGTTTGCGGAAGCCGACGCCTGACACAGAAAAGGGAGGCTCTCGCCTCCCCTGTCGCTGTCGGCCCATGATGCCGGCGCCTACTCCTCCATCATCACCTTGTCGATGACCGCAGGCGCGTTGGCGCGGATCTTCGCCTCGATGTCGGCTGCGATGGCAGGGTTCTCCTTCAGGAAGGTCTTCGCGTTCTCGCGGCCCTGACCCAGGCGCTGGCTGTCATAGGAGAACCAGGCACCCGACTTCTCGACGATAGACGCCTTCACCCCCAGATCGACGAGCTCGCCGACTTTCGAGATGCCCTCGCCGAACATGATGTCGAACTCGACCTGCTTGAACGGCGGCGCGACCTTGTTCTTGACGACCTTGACGCGAACCTGGTTGCCGGTGGCCTCGTCGCGCTCCTTCAGCGTCGAAATGCGGCGGATGTCGAGACGTACCGAGGCGTAGAACTTCAGCGCATTGCCTCCGGTGGTCGTCTCCGGGCTGCCGTACATCACGCCGATCTTCATGCGGATCTGGTTGACGAAGATCACCATGCAGTTCGAGCGTGAGATCGAGGCTGTCAGCTTGCGCAGCGCCTGGCTCATCAGGCGAGCCTGCAGGCCGGGCAGCTGATCGCCCATCTCGCCCTCGATTTCCGCCTTCGGCGTGAGAGCTGCGACCGAGTCCACGACCAGAATGTCGATGGCGCCCGAGCGCACCAGCGTGTCTGTGATCTCCAGGGCCTGCTCGCCGGTGTCGGGCTGCGAGATCAGCAGGTTGTCCAGATCGACGCCGAGCTTGCGCGCGTAGACCGGATCGAGCGCGTGCTCGGCATCGACGAAGGCGCAGACGCCACCCTTCTTCTGCGCCTCGGCGATGGTGTGAAGCGTCAGCGTGGTCTTGCCCGACGACTCCGGACCATAGATCTCGATGATGCGTCCCTTGGGAAGCCCGCCTACGCCCAGTGCGATGTCGAGGCCCAGTGAGCCCGTCGAGACCGTCTCGACACCTGCCAGCGCGTCCTTGGAGCCCAACCGCATGATCGAGCCCTTGCCGAACGAGCGCTCGATTTGTGCCAGCGCTTGGTCGAGTGCCTTCTGCTTGTCATCCGAGCCGCCGCCCTTGTTCGTCGTGTCCTTCATCCGCTTTCCCTTGGATGTGTCGCCGAATGGATTCTCGACGATTCGTGGACAGACCTTACTGGCCAAGCTCGCAGGCGAAGGCCCGAAACGACAAAGGCCCCGGTTTCCCGGGGCCTCATCCACGACTTTGAGGGCATCTTGTCAGTTGATCGAGGTGCGCGCGCAGGCCGGCCACTCGGAGAAGACCGCATCGTCACAGGGCGGGCAGCCGTTGCTGGCGGACGCCAGGCTCACGTCCTTGCCGGCGACCGTGTTCATCCGCTTGCATTCTTCGTTGTCGAGCAGCTTGCGGTAGATGATACCCTCGGTCACATACCAGTCGCCGACCGGGCTGCTCGACAGGTAAGTGCGGCCGCTCGCATCCGACTGGGAGAGGATCTGAACGATCTCAGTGGCCGTTCCGGATGGAGCCGCACCCTTGTCGATCTGGTAGAGCTTGATCGCCGCTGCGATCTGCTCACCGTGGTTGATGTACTGGGCGTAACGCCCCTTGTCGCTCGCCAGCGAGAATGCATTGCCGCCATAGAAGATGCTCGCAATGGTCAAGATGGCGATGACGACGACGACGATCGCAGCGATGATCAAATTGAACATGGCCCTAGGACCTCCTGGCGGAACGGCGGCGCGAGGTTTCTATCCTCGTTGGAACGCGATTCATGAATCGAAGAATTCAGCTTCTATAGATTAACGGCTGACACGGTTCGGTCAATGCTGAACTCATGGATTGACCTGCAATCCAGCAACCCAGTCCTTGATAAAAGAAAAGGCGGGGCACGAGGCCCCGCCTTCCCTACCGTCCCGATGGACGTCAGACCCGAAGGATCAGACGCGGAACTCGAAGGACGCCGCCGAGGCGGTGCCGACGCAGCCGAACTGCTGGGTCGAGGGCAGGTTCGCGTCGACGGGGTTGGCGCCGCCGGCCTGCTTCGCGACTTCCGTGCAGAAGTTGGTGAGCGGGGTGCCGGTCAGGTCGATCGCGATCGAAGCCGTGGAGCCGTTCGTGGCCCAGGTGCCGTTCGAGGCAGCCGCCGGCTTGGCCGGGGTCGAAGCGAGGTACTTGCCGTCATAGAGCAGGGCGGCGAGCGTGCCGGCCTTGGAGCCCGTGTCGGTGGCGTAGAGAGCCTGCGCGCCGGCGACCTGCTGGCCGGCGTTGACGAGCGCCGTCACCTGGCCCTTCAGCGAGGACTGGTTGAAGGCGGTGCCGCCGTAGTAGAACGAAGCCGCAGCGAGGACGGCGATCAGGGCGATCGAGATGACAGCGACGATCAGCTGGAACATGGTGTGAGACTCTCTCCGAGAGGCCGGGACGGCCAAGGTTTTCTGGTTGGTAGCCCCTCGGCCTCAAGGACTGATCTGCGTCAGTCCTTGGTGCCGCCGGGCATGAATTGAAGATGTGTGAATCGCGGATTCGGGACAATCCTCATTTGTAGAGGAAATAGCCGATTTTCTTCACGGCCCGTTCACCAATCCATCCATCATCCTGAAAACATTGATAAAAATGCCTCGAAAAAATTTATCATTCCATCCAGACCTCAAGGACTGATGGCGTTATCCTCCATGGTCATGTGCAGGAAGTCCTCTCGCGCATCGACCTCGGCCACTTCGGGGGAGCCATCGATGTGGGTGCCGCTCACCATGATCCAATCGATGGCTTCTGGTTTGCCTTCGAGCCCGTTCTTGGCCATGAAATCACGGTATTCTGCCGTGTCGGCGCGCGAAAACGTCGCCAGGCCGTGATCGGTGATGCCGGTGAACCGCACAGGTTCGCCGCTCTCCCAGTCGACGGTCAGCGTCGCTTCCTCGCCCGTGAGGTCGACAGTGGGGTTCACCGACTCGCGCCAGAACACGATCTCGGCGTCCTCACCGATTCCGTTCAGCGCGAAGGATAGAGCGTGCTCGCGCGACTCGTGGTCGGAGATCGCCTGAGCGAGGTATTGGGTCTCTTTGCCCACGCGCTCGGGATGGCGGGTATAGACCGTCCAGAACTGGGCATCCGCGGCATCGACGCGTTCGATGCTGTCGCCGTCGAAGCGGCAGGGTGCGATCTCGGCATAGGGCCGGCCGTTCATGCGGCCATAGGCGATGGATTCGGTCACCGCGGCGAACGACACCTTGCCGTCGTCGCCCTGAATGGCGTGCTGAGGCGTGGCAGAGACGGCGATGCGACGGGTGCTGGACATAGAGAACCTCCTGGATGATCGGAGGAGGTTACTGCTGATCCTTGCGAGGCACTAAGGCGCGGGGTTGGTCACCAAGTGCCTATTGACGTTTCGATGAGCTGGGACTCGGCCCTCGCGCCGTTTGTCAGGGCCCAACGCGCAGTTTCCCTTGCGCGCGGGGTCATTGCCGAAATCCGGGCCGCCGCTTCATCGATAGGGCCTTTGGCGCCTTCAGATCCGCCTGCCGATGCTCGCCCTGCCGCCGAGAGCAAGGCATCCGCTGCGTTGGCCTGGTTGCGAATGTCGAACCGTCCTCGCAACTCGACCAGCCTCGCGACCGGCAGGCTCTGCTCCAGAAAGCCCGAGGTCAGCTCGCTTGCCATCGGAAACAGGATCGTTCGCGTCGCGATGCCGGGCTCCTGGTACGACCAGGTCCAGGAGAGCTTGTTGGCAGGATCCGATCGCTTCAGCGTCGTGACGGCCGGCATGAGATCCTTCATCCAGGCTTCGGAAGCCAGGTAGGCCTGCGCGATTGTCAGTCGGCTGTTCCCTTTGCCATCGAGCTGCTCAGCGGCAATCATTCGGCCGACATTGCGTGCGAGAAGCGGGTTGTTGCTGACGAGGCAGGCTGCGGCCAGATACGGTGCTGATGTCCAGCTTCGCGATGTGACAGCGCAGTGCTTCCGGTCTGCCGCGGCGATGCCTGCTTCATCCTGACCGTCTGCCGCTGCCAGATCCTTCTTGATCGAACCCCGTGATGTTGCCGGCAGGTTGGCACCAAATGCATGGGCCATGAGTGTTTTCGCCAGAACTGGGGCGAGCGCAGTGCCGCTCATGACGGTTTCCTGAGCGATGGCGAGGTTGATCTGATCAGGATAGCTCGCGGTCATCGCAACCGCCCTGGCGGCGTTTGCAAGGCGTTTTGGATCCTTTCCCGCTGCTCCGGAGAGCAGCTCCTTCGGCAGCGGCAGCCGGAGCTTGTCGCCGGGTGCCTGGATCGCGAGCTCGAAGAACGGAGTTATGAACAGGATCATCTCGCCCAGATGGTTGGCGAGCTGACTGGAAATGATGTGCTTGGACAGTTCCGAACTGCCGACGTCCCTGCCGGCCGTGTCGCGCAGCCACCGGCCTGCGGGGATGTCTTCCTTCTCGGGGGTGCAGGCGAACCTTTCATCGCGCAGGGATCCCACGCGTGTGGGCGCCATCGCCAGGAATCCGGCTGCTCGCTTCACGCAGTTCTCTTTGATGCTCCCGACGGATCCGCCCGGACCAACAGTACCCCACCCGAGCATCGCAACATGCGCAGTCCACATGGCATCGAAGATGCCTTTTGTGCTGTTAGGGGAGCCTATATCGGAGGCTTCCCAAGTCACTGCCCTCATCACGAAAGCAGGTTCGAAGACAGTCTGTCCAGGCATGGGTTCCCCAGGCACGATGACGTCCTGGAGCCACTGGTAGCAGTCAGCAGCTCGTGACTGGCCGACGGCGAGTTGGTCCGCTTCAAAATGTTCGATGCGTTTCCGGTAAGTCGGATAGACGCCCGACTTGATTTCGATCTTTTTCTCACGTGCGATGTTCAGGAAGCCTCTGCACGCCGCATAAGGCTTAGCTTTTTCGTTTGCAGCCATGGCATTCGCGTGGTCGATCTTCTCCTCCATTCTGCGCAGCGTCGACATGATCTCGATCTGGTTTCGGTCGATCTTGTCGGACAGGTCCTGGATCCGCTGCAGGGTCTCCCGCTGGAGCGCCATGACCTTGTCGAGCTTACCGCTGATCTCCGCCAAGGCCGCTGTCGTTCCGTCCTGGCCCCCTCCCCCACCAAAAAGCCCGCCCATCGAGCTCAACGCACCGAAGTAGTTCCCTGTCGCCAGAGACGCCACGAGGTTGATACCTGCTTTGGCGGTCGCGATGTTACGATTGAGATTGTAGGTGTCGATCGGTATCCCGATGGCGACAGCGAAGCCGGCAGCCTGGCCAATCCCATCGAGGCCATCGCTCAGGCTGTCCCTGGTCGTCATGACGCGATCAAATCGCCTGAGTGACTGAACCTCAATTGCTCGCTGTGCGGCCTCCTCGGCCGTCTTCGGTCGCAGGAACGCGGGGTCCTCAAGCGCCATCAGCCTGTCTCTCGGAGACATCTGCCTGAGCATTGCATTCTGAGTGGCCCTTGCCTGGTCATCGAGACCCGCGATCTTGGCATCGAGGCGCTGCATCTGCGTCGCTGTATTGCGAGCGAGGAGGTCAATCGCCTCGACCTGGTTTGCGACGGCTTTTCGCAGCGTCTGAACCTGAGAGACCAATTGGGTCGTGCGCTGCTTCTGAGCTTCGAATTGGTCGCCGGCCGATTTCTTGAACGCCTCGAGGTCTTTCTCGCCACGCGCCTGTCTCGCCGCGACGGTTTCAATCCCCTTCTTCAGAATGCCCGTTTGGATGCCCGCCAGCTCCGCACGCAGCTCTTGCGGCAAGGCCTTGCCCATTCCGTCCTGGAAGAACTGGTTCGAATCTCCAAAAAGCTCGTTTGCGGCAACCTCTCGGTTTGCGTCCGTGATGCCTTGCTTCGTCCACTTGGCTCGCACCGCAGGGTCTGTTCGCAACAGCGCGAGTTCCACGGCATTGTTGACCGCCGCCTTGTAGTCCTTCTCGTAACCCGACAGATCCTGGACGCCCCGATTGAACTTGTCGCTGAGTGCAGGTCCCGCCAGCGTCAATGCGGCGCCGGTGGCCCCTCCGGTTGCCAATCCGGCACCTGCCAGGATGATATTGGCTGCGACGCCAGCGTCCTCAGCCTGTCGCTTGTCGAGCACCATCCTCTGGTGCGCCACCCTCAGCGTGTCGATGAGGTTGTCTGCTGCCTGCGAACGCTCTGCCTGGGACACTTTGGCCGGCCCGGCCGCGTCGCGGAGTTGCTCGACCCGCTTAGCCTCGTCCCGCATCCGATCTCTGGACGCTTGGCGGAATGCAGCCTGCTCCTGCTCGGTCAGCGCTTCCGCCTGGATCAGTGCATAAGGGACCGGACCGAACTGTCTAGGACCAGCGGCCCATAGTTGGGCACCCTCGGATGGGGTCTGGTACTGCGCGTGTCCTGGTCCGATGGTCGCAAAAAGCGCGATCGTCAGGCTGGCAAGAGAGATCTGGCTATTTTGGAGCCGGGATCGTGACATCGCATGTCTCCGGCTTGGGGGAGTAAGATTTGCAGAAGCCGTTCAGGAGCGTACGCATGTCAGAGCGTAAAATGGCGTTCGTTTCGGCCAGCTCCTTGATGACGCCGGCGCTGTTGGCGAGAGACGGCAGATCGATCGTTCTCAAGCAGGTTCGAGCCTCATGAGCATCCGCTCGAATAATGCACTGTTCCGCTATCGACCCTTTCCCTGACGAAGCGGGGCCATCGGGGCATATAGCGTCTCCAACGGGGCCAAGTACCGCAACTGCGCCTAGTGGACAGTGATTAGGACGTTCTTTGTTGTACGCCAAACATGCAGCTATGATATTTGCCCTGCACTGCGCATCGACGACCGTGATTTGCTGAGCCGAAGAGTCATCTGCTCCCAACACCCAAAACATCACAGCCAATAGGACGGCAGGTAGCGCGCGCGCCTGCGGATGAAGCGGCTCCGACCTAACATTGACGGTTAAGTCTCGCATCTGGACGCCCCCAAATCTGGTAAGTCAGACTTGCAGGTCTAATATGTGGACGCAAGCACCTCTTATGCCGTGGCGCTCGACCTAGCCCGAACAAATACCGCGGCTTGTCACGCGAGCACCGTTCACTTATAAATATATTGACTGTCGAATTTATTTCTCAGCGTTATTCAACTATATATGATGCGTATTTATATTAGAAAACGAATATCGGGCCACATGTAGGTTAATTAAATCCAGCTGAAAGCTGAAGCATTGGAAGAATTGTTTGCGCGAACATTACTCCGCCTGCAAGTGTGATAAAAATCGCACTTACTGTGCCCATGAGGGGGCCTAGTGTTTCAACCCTGCTCCTGTACAATTCGGCATACTGCCCAGCCAAAGCATCAAGTGTCCGAGCGATATCCTTGCGGTCTGGCGACGTCGTCAACGCTGCCTTGTCGGTGTCATGAAGCGTCTTCATCTGCAACGCCCAGTTCTTTTGCCCTTCCTTCACGGCTTTCTTGGCTCGATTGAGATCCGTCTTCAGGGCTCCGCGGGGTGCGCCCTCTTCAGCCAGCTTCAGGGCTTCTTCGATCCGAACGCCGGATCCGACCAGAAGACCCAGCTTGTAGAGCGTCACATGGTTGTTCCTCGCCAGGATCAAGTCCCGGTAGAAGGGCAGCTTCATGATGAGCCAGTCAGCAGCATTCGGGATGGCCGCCTTGCCGACGCTGCCCAGCATGAAAAACAGCAGGAAGACGACAACCAGGGCCGTCATGACGACCGTCGAGACGTCGCCCAGGGTTCTGGCCCACTCGACGTCAACGCCCTTGCCGTTCTTGAACATCGGGTTGTCCATGACCATCGGACCGAAATACATCGTCGTTCCGAGCAGCAGGCCATAGGCGACGAAGAAAGAGCCGATCGCAGCGTAGACCTGCTTCATCGCGCCCCGGGCGGTGTGCGACATCTTGTATTCGAAATCGGCGGCATCCTTCAGAGCCCGCCAGGTATCACCCGTCGCCACGCCGGCCTGGACGAGCGCCGATGTCGTCGATGGGAAGTTCTTCCGATCCTGATACATCGCGTCGGGCAGGCTCATGCCAGCCTCGACCCGCTCCAGCATGCCGGCGGACGCCTTTTTGATGTTGCCGCCGA
Organism: Bosea sp. RAC05; assembly: GCF_001713455.1. Taxonomy (NCBI): domain Bacteria; kingdom Pseudomonadati; phylum Pseudomonadota; class Alphaproteobacteria; order Hyphomicrobiales; family Alloboseaceae; genus Allobosea; species Allobosea sp. RAC05. The sequence goes on along the minus strand of NZ_CP016463.1, from coordinate 220,061 downwards.
ATGTCGACGCCATCAGGCGCAGCGCATCGCCAGTGGACACCTTGGAGCCCAGCATCGAGCTCATGCGCAGCATCCAGGTGTGGCGCTCGCCAACTGTCATCCCTGGAACGATGTCGATGCCGATATTGCGGTTCGTCGACAGGACGCGTCCCTGTCGAGCCGCAATGCGCGCAGCCTCCTTGCTGTCGGAGGCCTGGACGAGGATCGTCTTTGGCCCGCCGCGCCCCGTGATCCTGACCTTGAAGCTCGGCATTCTCAGGCCCCCGCCTGCAGTTCGAACTTCAAAACCACGTTGCCAATCTGGGCCCCGCACTCATTGGTTTCGTTGGTGAGCGTGCCTGGAGCCCGCGACAGCGTGTTCTTCAGTCCTTCGATGGCTGCGCCGGAGATCGGCCCGGTGCTTCGCAAGCACAACTGATACCGACCACCCCGCTTCTCGAACTCCCAGCGCATGTTCCGGGGCGGCGACATCGCACCTCTGAGATCCTCGCCGGGCTGCCTGACGAGCCGGCCGTCAGGCAGATAGGGAGCGAGGTCGTTGCGCCACGTCGTTTCGCCAGGCATGGCACCGCCATTGGCAATGCGATAGGCCGCCAAAGCGAGTTCGAATGATCGCTGGCCGGCGATGGCCTGCTCCGTCGTGGAAGCGCGAATGCCGAACTCCGGATTGAGGTAACTGCTGCCACCCGAGAGCAGCATGGCGCTGATACCGACGACCATCACCGCGATGACAAGCTGATACAAGGACTGAACTCCGGAATCGGTTTCTCGTGAAGGATAGACCGAGCTTCCTTAGGCTGCCAGCAGGAGTTGGGTGTGTTCGTTCTTCGCGAGGCGGTGTTTCATCACATCGATTCCCCGCTCCTCGCATTTCTCGATCGCATAGGAACCGAAGACACGGATGAGCTCGTCGATGGTGGTTTGACCTGCGACCATCTTGTCGATGGCGTCGTCGATCATCTCTCGCCATGGCAGCGGCCCGTCGAACTGGGCGCCGGGTTTGGTCATCGCGATGATCCTGTCGACCGACTGGAAGTCGCTGAACGACACGCATTCGGAAACGATCGTTCGATCCGAGTATCCGCCGCCGTGGCAGACCGGGCAGAGCTTCGCCGCATCCTCCGGATCCTGCCCTGTCCCATGACAGTGGCGACAGACCACCTTGACCAGGGTCTGCACCAGCACGGCGCGCAGGTTGAACCGCAGCTCGTGCGCCTCGACGCCGAGATCTCGCAGGCGCGACAGCGAGGACAGGATCGAGCTTGTGTGAAGGGTCGCGATGACGAGATGGCCGGTGTCGGCAGCCTTGACGGCGTTACGAGCTGTTTCTGCGTCTCGCACCTCGCCGACGGCGATGATGTCGGGATCGGCTCGCATGAAGGCCTTAACCGCACGGGCGAAGTCGAGACCAACCTGAGGGTTTGCCGTGACCTGACCGATGCCGGGGATACGGTATTCGACCGGATCTTCGATCGTGTAGATCTTCTTGCCGAACCGGTCGAAGCTTCGCAGCGAGGCGTTGAGCGTTGTCGTCTTGCCCGAGCCTGTTGGACCGCAGATCAGGTTGAGCCCGTTCTGGCGCGTGACGCCGCGCTGCCACTGCTTGTACTCGGTAATGCCGAGATCCTGGAGCTTGGGGCGTGCCCGTTCGGGGTCGAGGACACGCACGATGATCTGCTCGCCCTCGGTGTCGGGAACAGTCGCCACGCGAAGGTCGATGAATTTGCCCGACTGCTCGATCTGGAAGCCGCCGTCCTGGTTCACGCGGCGCTCAGCCAGGTCCATCCGCGACCTGTCCTTCAGCTGGGCCGCGATGATGTTGTACTCGTCGATGCCGCCCTCATGGATGAGGATGCGGTCACCGAGAATACGAAAGAAAACCGAGTACGAACGCGCTTTCGGCTCGATATGGATGTCCGAGGCGCCTTCCTTCAGAGCCCTGAACAGCAGGCGCTCCATGATCTCTTCCTGGCGCACATCCTCGACGCCAGAGCTCGTGCGTCGAACGCGCTCGATGAATTCAGGCATCAGCTCGGGCAGGAACGCCACGAACTGGACCTGCTTCTCGGGATAGTACGTCTTGCAGATGTCGGTGACCTCTGCCTCGTCGCTCATCGTGCCGATGTAGAGCGTTCCGCGCACGTCGGCCGAAATGATGATCGACTTCGCCTCGAGGATGTCCACCGGGATGCGCGAGGTCGTCACCTTTTCGGTAGCGATGCGGTCCGGATTGAACTCCAGGATCGAGTGGACCAGGGCATCCTGCTGCATGAAGCCGTTGCGCACGAGCGTCGCGCCGATGCGCTCGTCGGTCACTCGCTGCTCCATCAGAGCAGCCACGACGTGATCGCGCTCGGCGAGCTTGCGCTCGATCAGCCACTCGGCGAACCGGTGGCGCTCGCCATCCCCCATCAGGCCGCCGGTGACCCCGTGCTCGTCGACAACGGGTGGCGTCAGTTCAGGCTCGCGGCGGCGGAACAGGTCGAGAATGCCCATCGCGCTGACCTCAGCGACGGACGCGGATGAAGCGGCCCGTGACGTTCTGGCGGATCCATCCCATCCAGTCGAAGAAGGCGAGCGGAACGGCCAAGATCGCCATGGCGATGGCAATCCAGGTCCAGAACGTCGGGTTGGGCCAGTCGCGCCATGTGAGCCAGATCGCGAGGCCAATGCCGATAACGGCCAGCACACGATCCATCAGCCGCGCGAACTTCATGTAGGAATCCATGGTTTCTCCTGTGCGACCGCTGAAGGCCGCGTCTCGTGAGTGTCTGGTCTGCATGAGACCGCGAACGCCTCGCTTCACTTCCTGATGCTGCCGAGCCGCATGGTGAGCCGGACCGGCCCCTGCCCTCCGGTCGGATTGCAGGCAGCGCCCAGACACATGTCGATGATCGTTCGGGTCGGGCAGGCGGCGAGCGCCGTGGTGGCGTCCGCCAGGGCCTGCCGCGGGTCGTCTCGCACCTCACCGAAGTCGAGCTCGTAGATGTTGCCGGCCGGCGTCACGCGGGCAAACTTCACCAGCTCTGTCCGACATGCGAGTTCCGCGCGACGGCTCAGATCTTCGTTGGCGCGATCGCGATCGAGCGCCTGGCTCAGCACCGCGCCGCCGGCCGCAAACATGCCGACGCCGGCCAATCCCAGAATGATGCCGCTAAGGGTTCTCACCTTCATTTCCGGCTCCCTGCCTCAGACACGGGCTGAATGGCCGACAGCGGCCGCGGAGGAGCGGGCATTGGCGCCGGCTGGGCCGCCACGGGCGGGTTGGGGCTGACGACGACAGGTCTGGGCGCCTGTGGCGGCCCTGATGGCGCCTGGGCGGCGTTGGCTGGCGATTCCATGGGAGGCGGAACAATCGGCATCGGCTGCGGTGCCGTTGCCGGGGCTGTCGATGGCATCGGGGCGGGCCCCGGGATGGGCTCTGAGGGACGCTGGGCGAAGGGTCGCGAGACGATCGGCTTGATGCTCGTCGTCCACTGGTTGTTCTGGAAGCGCAGAGCTTCGACGTAGAGATTGGGCGGGATCCGGTCGACCTGCGTCCATGCCCGGTGAGGCAGCTGAGGCACGTCGAGGCGCCTGATCTCGGGCAGATAGATGCTGGTCACCATCACGTAGAAGATGCCCGAGGCGACCATGAAGGTGCCGCCGGCGCCGAAGAGCGTCGAGCCGACGATCAGCGTTCCCGTGCCGCGCCGAATGAGCCTGCTCATCTTGCCGCGGGGCGTGAGCCTGCCAATTTCGGCGTCGAAGAGCGCCTTGCTCTCCTTTTCCGGCTTCATGACGCAGTAGGGCTTCTTGTCACGCATGGTGACAGAGAACGCGCGCTGACCGACCCGGAACCACGCCGGATCGCGACGATCGGCCATCGCCTGGGCCGCCGCCGGCAGATAGGACAGGCCAGGGCCGTTCTCTTGCAGCTCATAGAGCCAGCCGCCCAGGAACGGCATCACCGCATAGAAGGCCGAGTTCGGCGAATCGAAGTACTTCGCCGCGTAGTCCTTCACATGCTCCATGGTGTCGCGCCTCGAACCGCCTGGTTCGAGCCAGCCGATGACCGCTTTCGTCGGGGCGCCGAATTCGGGTTCGGGGGTCATGCTCACTCCACCGGCTCGTAAGTCGTCACGACCGGGCGCAGGATGATGAAGAGCGCATTGCGATTGACGGTCTGCGAGCGAAGGCCGGCTGACTGGCTCGTCTGACGCATGCGGTCACGCATGAAGGTCGGCTCGTTGCCGTCGAACTGCTCCTGATCGTACTGGATGCCGCCGATCACGACCGTTTGCCCGGCCCGCAGGCGAACGATGTTGGACAGCTCCTGATCCTGGGTGCGCGGCTGCGTCAGCCTGCCGAGCTGATTGCCGGCGTCGAGCTGGATGAACTCGACCACAGATTTCAGCTCCATCTTCAGCTCGGTGGTGACGAGCTCCGAGTCGGAATCGAAGCGAGGAACCATCTCCACTGTCAGACCCGTCTTCACGGTGTCCGTCTGAGCCGTTCCGAGCTGGCTGTTGCTGGACGCACCCGAACCGCTGAGGTTCGAATTCTGGACAGCCGAGCTGCCGAGATTGCCGACGCCGATGCCCTTCACATACGGGATCTCGTCGCCCGAGCGGATCTTGACCTGACGTCCGGACAGCGTGCGCAGCTCGACGTTCTGGGTGACGTTCGTGTTGCCGAAGGTCGACAGGAAGGCGATGGCCGTCGAGATCGAGCTGACCGTCGACACGCCGAAGGCCTTGCCCACACCTGTGGTGCCCAGGATGATGCCGTCCTTCGTGAGATCGAAGACGCCGCCCTTCTGGTTGATCGGGTTGGTCGGCAGCAACGTGGTCTGCTGCGCGGTCTGCCCCACGCTGCCCACGCCGGTGCCGGCCGAGGCGAGGCTCGACCCAACCGTCGTGGCCGTATTGGAAGCCGTCGCAGTGGTCTGCGTCCCGACGGAATTGGCCTGCGTGACCGCAGCCGAACGCTGATCGATGATGGCGCCGAACTTCGACCAGTCGAAGCCCTGGCCCGACTTGTCGTTCATGGCGAGCGAGACCACCGCGACCTGCAGGTCGATAGTCGCCAGGTTCTTTACCGTGCGCTTCAGGAACGGCGAGATCAGATCGTCCTGGATGGCGGGATTGGCCGAGTAGACAATCTTGCCGGCGTCGAGGGAGCTGACGACGTCGGTCGCCCCGAGCGAGCGCAGTGACTCAGAGATGTTCTTGAGGATGTCCTCGTTCTGCGGCAGCGCGATCGCGAAACGGTTCTTGTCCGACAGGAAGATCGTGTTCCCTTCCTGCCAGAAGACCAGGCCCAAGCCCGTCTTCAGCGCGTCGAGCAGACCGCCGAGCGTTCCCTCGTACTGGGGGAACGGCAGGCGCTTGCGAAGCACCTCATCGCCATTCGTGCTGCCTGAACCACCCACCACGCCGGGCGCCGCTCCTGGACGCGGCGCAGCGCCTGGAGCCACCGGGGCATTGGTGCCGCCGCCGCGATCACCCCAGCTGAAGGCGACCTGGATGCCGGCAGCCGACAGCGTCTGGACGAGATCGCCCAGCGTTCCGTCCGTTCCAGGGAACTGCACCTTGATCTGCCGCGCGCGCAACGCCGGGGAAATCCCCTGACGCATCGACTTCGCCTGCATCGAGGACGCCTTGACGCGCACCCGGTTGATCGGGACGATTCCACCGTCCTGGTAGAAGCGCTCCTTGGTTGCCTTCACGGCCTCGCTCTGCGTCGGCAGCCGGCCCGGCTCAGGCAGGTTCTGGGCGCACCCCGAAACGGCCAGCGCGGTCGCGACGCTAAGGAGCGATGCAGCCGAAAACCTCCGCTTCAGGTCCAGTCCAGAAGAAGTTGTAGCCTTGGTTGCCGTCACGATAGAGCGCCTTTCCGTTTACGCATCCGATGAACTTCGCCTTCTCGGGCAGCTTGGCGGCCGACTTCGCGGCTGAGCCAGGCGGCTGAGGTGAGGCAGGCGCACTCGGGGCAATTGCAGGGACCTTCGCCAGGGCGTCGGCCATCTGCTTTTTGGTGTCGTCTGTGAGCTGCTGACGAAGCGTAGCCATGTCGGGCTGCATCATGCTTCGCATCTCAGGGAACATTTCCCTGACGACAGAGCGCATCCGCTCGCGGTCGGCGATGCGCCGCTCTTCTTCGGATGTGGTCGACGTCAAGAAAGGATTTTCGCGGGAATCCACGGGCGGAGGGCTTGCCGGCCGCTGCGGTGCCTGGGCCTGCGCTGGAACAGTAGGGTTCACAGGCTGGCTGATCGAGGCCGGCGAAGGCTGACCCGGCAGCGGTGCGGGACGTTGAATTGTCGGCGAACCTTGAGGCGCCGGGCTCACCTGACCGGGAACCTGAGCCAGCGCTGTGGCGCCAAGCACAAGACTCGTCGTCAGGAGAAGGATCGAACGGATCGCGGACATGCTCTGCCGATTCTGGTGTGGCTCAATTTCTCCCATGATGTTTCCGTGAGATTCAAAGGACGGTCAAGCACGAGCGAACCTTTTCCCCATGGATTGAGTTATTGGTTCTTGGTCCTTTCCAGAAGCGATGCGAGGATCAGGTACCGCAACGCGAGGCAGGCTAGATGGAGGCGCTCGACATTGTCCGCCGCTCTCTGGTGGACGCCGGTCGGCTGGTGAGGGCAGCAGAGCAGGCCGCACAGTCCATGCGCGGCCGACTCGTCGTGCGTTCGCGCACGCTGCAGGCCGAGAGAGAGACCCATGTCGATGCGGCCGCGGATTTCCGTTTCAAGGCCCGCCTGTGGGGCTCGTTCAGCCTTTTGCCGGGCACAGCAGCGCTCTCCCGTCGGTTCGAGGCCCGGTGCCAGGCAGAGATCGAATCGCGGCGCATCGTCGACCAGCGCCTCGATGCGATCCATTCGGCCATCAATTCGGTGGAGCTGGATACGAAGCGTTGCCGGAAAACGTTCGACCACATCGGCAAGGCAACGCGCGCGCTACCCGATCTCGGGCATCCACCACGAGAGATAACCGACCAGGCGAGCGTCGTTCAGGGGCGAATTGTTCAGGCGCTCCGAACCAAGCGCGCCGATCGCTGGCATGTCGAAGCCGAGGCCCTGGCACGCCAGGCCGTCGCGGTGGTTCGTAACTGGGCGCAGGCGAAGGTCATTGCCGATGCGCGCCGTAGAGAAGCCGCCATCACCAGACCTGCAATCCTGGGATCCAACGGCCAGCCGGCGCGCGGTCAGCCTATCTTCCTGCCAATCCCCTCGACACTCAGCCCGATGGCCGCAAGGCTCGGCGCTCGGCGTGACCCGCAATCGCCGCAGGGCGCCTCGCCCTGGTATGTCACCCGGGATATGGATCTGGCGCCCTTCAAGGACATGCTGCCGCTTGCCTACCGGCCCGTTCCGACGCCGTTCGACTATTTCCCCATCCCGATCGCAGCCAGCTCACAGAACCTTTGGGGCGTGATGTCCAAGGATAGCTGGGGGCACATTCGGCGGTCTGTCTATGCTTCGAGCGGGCATCGCTGCGTCATCTGTGGCGGCCGCGGCAAGGGCTTCATTGCCGACGCCATTTCGCAGCCCGAGGAGCGCAGGCAAACGATCGAGGCGCACGAGGTCTGGGACTGGTCGGTGCCCAGCATGCGCACCGGCATCGGCGTCCAGAAGCTCAAGAAGGTCCTCACTCTGTGCCCGAATTGCCATTCGATGTTCCATGAGGCTCATTTTGTCCGGATGGCAGGCATCAACGGTCTCGGTGAAGAGGTCCGTGAGGCCATCGAGAAGCGACGCATGCTGGTCAATCGGATCGGCCAGGAAGCGTTGTCGAGCCAGCTTCAGGCTGCCAGCAGCCACCTCAAATCACTCGCCAGCATCGACACATGGGTGGTGGACCTGTCCCATCTTTCAGGACAGCAATACATGGCTCATGCCACCGTCACCATGATGGAAGGCAATCGGGCGGGGCTTCCTGCGGAAAGGATTGCAGGTATCGACTTCACCACCGATTCGGGGCGAGACTTCCATGCTCGCTCGGCGCAATCCATCGTTGCCGAGCTAACCGACACGCTTGAACAACGCTGGCAGCAGGAAGCCTCGACGGTCGTTCCATTCCGGAAACGATAGCAGGCCTGACCCAGCAACCTAATGACCAGCACACCGGAACGCTGACGATGACGTCTCCTCAGATCCGCAAGAAAAAGCCGACCGGCCTGGGGCCCATGCCCCGGATCGACCCCAATTTCGCACCGCTGGCGTCGCCGAAAGCGCCTCGTCCTGCCGCGACTGCTCCACGAGCCAAACCGCGACCGGCGGGCAAGCCTCGCAAACGCCCGCCCCCTCCCCCGCCGCGCAAGACACTGGGCACGATTCGATTCGTATTGACGGCTCTTGGGTGCATGGCCGCTGGAATGTGGGTCGGCTATGAGGCGCAGGCGATGGTCAAGGCCACCTATTCACCCGAGACCGCGGTGAAGGTCGTTCCCGGCCCGGCGCGGCCAGGAGGATCGTCAGCCTTTACCTTCTGACAACAAAGGGCGATTTGTCCTATCCCCGGCTAAATCGATCCTATAATCAAAGCCACAGTCCTTTGGCATCCGTGGATAGCCTAATGGACTTCGTTGACAATCCTTTTGGCGGCTGTCCTCTTCATAGCATTCGGTGCCGGAATCGCCGGCCGAACCCGGAAAGGACTCGACCACCATGAGGAAGCTCCTCCTCGCTGCCAGCACTGCCCTCACTCTCGCCGCCATCTCCGGCGGCGCCCAGGCCCAGAGCCTCGGTTTCGACGGTTTCTACGCCGGCATCGCCGCCGGCGGCGTCGCATCGACCATCGAGCTCGACAACACCCGGCCGGGCTTCGGGCGCAACTCCACCGACATCGGCCTCAAGGGCGTGACCGGTGGCGCGTTCCTCGGCTACGGCTTCAAGATGACGAACTTCTACATCGGTATCGAGGGCGAGTACGACGTCTCCAACGCCGAGCATCGGACGTCGAACTTCGGCCTCAACACCGATGTCAACCGCGAGCAGGCGCTCGGCGGCTCGGCCCGTCTCGGCTACTACTTCGGCCGCGACACCATGCTGTACGGCAAGGTCGGCTACTCCCACGCCCAGTTCGAGATCGAGTCGCTCGGCTTCCGTGAGCGCAAGTGGAACGGCGGGCTGAAGGTCGGCGCCGGCATGGAACACGCCATCACCCAGAACCTGTTCGCGCGCATCGGCTACGACGTCGACTTCGCCGAGGTGAAGCTGCCGGCGGCCGGCTTCAAGGGTGACACCCTCACCCAGGTCGGCAAGCTCGGCATCGGCTGGAAGTTCTGACGATCGCACTGGTCGGATCTGGCCCGGTCCCTGCTCGATTGCTGGGGCCGGGCCATCTCGTATCTGGAGATCAGTTTTCGTGACGATGGCCCACGATGAATTCGCCAGCGGACGCGATCCGGCCGATGTGCTGGTCGTGACGACGGATGCATTCGAGGGCCCGCTCGACCTGCTGCTGCATCTGGTGCGCGCCAAGAAGGTCGAAATCGAGCGCATCTCCGTACTGGACGTTGTCGACCAGTTCATCCTCTGGATGACGACGGCGCGGGAGATGCGCTTGGAACTTGCCGCCGACTGGCTGGTCATGATGGCCAACCTGGCCTTCATCAAATCCAAGCTGCTCCTGCCTGTCCCCAAGGACGAACGCGCCGCGGCGGAAGCCGTCGTCGAAGATCTCACTGTGCGGCTGCGGCGTCTCGATGCGATCCGCTCGATTGCAGAGGCTCTGGGCGGACGAGCAAGGCTCGGTATCGATTGCTTCGGCCCTGGTCTGCCTGATGCCGCCAAGGGCCCTGGGAAGCGCCTGGAGGCCAGTCTGCATGCGATCCTCAGCGCCTATGTCCAAGAGGCGCGCTACACGTTGGTGCCCCAGCAGGCCCCCGTACGCAATCCACACCACGTCCTGACCGTCGAGGACGCCATCGCTCATCTGGGCAAGGCCGACGTTCCCACCGACCGGTTCGCCAGCGTGCTGGAATTCGTTTCCCCCGAGCCACCCCACGACCTCATTCATGCGCGCTCGCGCATCGCTTCGACCTATGTGGCTGCTCTGGAACTCGCGAAACGGGGGCGCGTCGAGGTCGAGCAGCACCCCGTCGTTATCGGCATCCGACGGATCGAAGAGGCCCGATCATGAGCGATCCCGATCCAAAATACGTGGTCGAGGCGATCCTGCTGAATGCGGCAGCCCCGGTCTCCGAAGACCAGCTGGTCGAAGCGGTGTCCGGGAGCGGTGAGGCAATCACCGACGTTCTGACCAGGCTCGCCGGCGACTACGTCGGCCGAGGCATTCACCTTCATGGCTCGCCACGAGGGTGGATGCTGCGCACGTCGATCGAGGTATCTGACCTTGCTCGACAGCTCGTCCCCCCTCCCCCGCGCCTTACGCGGGCCGCGATGGAGACCTTGGTTGCAATCGCCGCATTTCAGCCGGTCACTCGAAGCGAGATCGAGCGGATCCGAGCTGTCCAGCTCTCGCCTGGCATTCTCGATGCCCTGCTGCAGGCCGACCTCGTTCGACCTGGTCGCAGACGTGACGGGCCGGGTCGTCCGCTGACATGGTCGACGACCGAGAATTTCCTCGACCATTTTGGCATCGAAAGCCTCGATGAGCTCGCAGCCTGCGAGCGTGCGAGGGCAGCCGGATACCTGACGCTGCCACCGGCGAGGGCCGATCTCACCTCGACATCGGAAGCAGAACCATGAGCCTGCCATTCACTCCAGAGGAACGACAGGCCATCGAGAAGGAGTTCGATCGCTTGATCGACATCCTCGAGGCGCCTGGTCGCCGCATCGATCGCATCGCGATGATGAAAGACCATCACCGCAGCGCGCTCGCGGCATTGCGCGTCGCGACCGGGCGGAGGCTCAGCCACAGCGAAATCGCTCCGCTGCTTCTGTCCTGGGCCAGAGCCAATCACGAAATCAGGCTTTACGCACAGAGGATCGCTCTCGTGCATGCTCGCTCGCTGGGCGTCGACACTCAAATCAACGTCGACCCCCGCGCGGCAGCCGGCGATTTCATCGCATCTGCCAGCAAGTCGATCCGCGGTGTTCAGACCAGCGTCTGAGCCATCGACGTGTTCACGGAATAGGCGTCATCGCTGCCGCGGATGTTGCGGTGGATCTTGCTGCTGCGCACCGTCCCGACAATCCACCCGCCCGGCTTCAGGTCGCCATCGAAACCGACGAGCTCGATCTCGGGTGAAGGGATCCACTGATCCTTGCGGACGGTGATCACCGCGGGTGGTTCGTCGAAATGCCAGAAGGTGAATACGACAGCGCCGATGTTGTCGGGCACGATACGCCTTGTGGACGCACCCATGCCTGGTTTCAGTTCGATGCGAACCTCCAGCATAGGCTCCTGCGACGCCAGTGCCGGCTCGACGCCACGCCCGGCGATGATGGCATGGCGTTGCTCCTGAGTGAGCGCAAACGGCACAAAGGCGATCGTGGCCGAGCGCTCATCGAGATCCTGCCAGGCAACGGCATCGGCGAACATGACGCGATTGGCGCCCTTCGCTGCCGAGGCATTGAACTCTCGGTTCTCCGACTTGCAGCCGAGCAACGGCAGCGCGGCCGCGAAGACGGCCGTCAGGACAGCATCACGACGCGTGCGGCCGCCATTCGCTACAGTTGGATCGGTGTTGGGCAAAACAATAACGGGCCTCGGGCGATTCACGCCAAGGATTGTACGTTCAGATCTGTCGGCGAGCAACGATTGATGCCCCGGCAAGATGCATATCGTGGATGCAGTCGAACGTCATCAGACGCCGATCGACCACGCTCTGTAGCGCCGGCGGCCCGTAACCTCTCGCAGTAGCGAGCCGCATTCGTCGATGAGCACCTGTGCTGCCTGGGGAGATACCTTCAGCTTGGCGGCAACCAGCGGCACGGTCACAATCGGCAGAGACAGGACGAGATCGACGAAATCAGGCATGCGCGACGATGTCCGACGATCCTTCAATTTCGTTCCAAGCGTCTCACGAGCCAGCGCCATCCGATCATGCTCCGCCAAACCATAATCGGCCCCGACGGCGAAGGATTCGAGGATCCAGATCGCTCGGTCGGTCGCGCTGGATTCCCTGTTCCGCCGCAAATTGAACTGGCTTTCCCGCAGGCCGATGTTGATCAGAGGGAGGAAGCTTGTTGTGGCCCCTGCGGCCCGGATCTGAGCACCAACCATCATTGCTCCCGCCCATGGTGAGCGCTCGGACGGTTCCGTTCGTTTCCAAAGATCGAGTGCCAGAGCGGCCCGGATCAATGGCGACAACCCCTCGATCTTTCGAACGAATTCCGTCCATTCCGTCAGCCGATCAGCGTGATCTGCCTTTGGCACGAACCAGTCGTCGACCTCCCGCGGCCGCGATGCTCCGTCGAGATGCCCCAGGATGGCAGACCTGCCCTCTTCTGAGTTCGCCCAATCCTTAGAGGACCGCCAGATTTTACGCCGCAAACCGTAGGCTACCATGGCGCGCGACAGTTCCGGAGTTGGCGCGCGGATATCCATGCCGGCGTCGCGTAGTACCAGATCTTCGACCGAGACCAGGACGCCGTCCACCCACAGCGCAGCCTGAGCTTCGCGAAAGTCTGTTCGGGACCGCCAGCCCTCTGCCAAGGAACTCGTTCTCAAACGTTCATCCAGGCGAGCAATCCTGTCTGCCGCCTTGTTCAAAGGATCGAGCAATCGTTCCCATTCCAATTGCGGCGCCTGCAGCCGAGGCGCCTTCTCGTCGAGCTCCATTACGTCATCCTCAACCGAAACCGCAGTTGGGTTGAGTCATGGAGATCTGTCCAGATAGCGATCGCCTGTTCTCAACAGCAATGAGATGCCGGCCTGCTCCAGGCCCGGACGCTCGCCCCGCCAGAAGGCCAGCAAGGGCTCGCTGAAGGGCCGCGATTTGGCGGACATGATTGCACCGAAGCAGCTCTGAGGCGCGGCAAGTCTCTCAAAATGGCCCTATCTGACCCTCCAAACAGCCAGCAACCGCCTGATTATGTTCCATTTTTTGGCTGTTCGCCCAAGGCTTCGGAATGACGCTCGCCGATCTATTTCGGGTTGCGGTAACGCTATTCTGACTGCCGTTCGGTCATGATCGCATGTCCGACGCGCTGCAGGCACCTGTCTTCAGCTGGTATGGCTCACGGCGCAAGCCGGTCATCGAGGATCCTCCGGGAAGGTTAGAGGCTCGACGCTCCCCTCTCTTTCGATGAGGCGCGAGATGATCCTCTCTGCACAGTCGTCATCACGTCTCGTCTGATGCGCTGTGGTGTCCGATCACCCTTGTCCATTCAGCATCATCACCTTCGGTGCGCGATCACCTGGTGCGCTATGCCATCCACTCTTTCGTCTTGCCCTCGCATCGTATGGCCCCATTGCCAAAGAGACGGTTCGATCTGCAATCGGCTCGATCCGCCTCACCCCGGATCCGATGCCCCTTCATCATGCGGTCTGGTTTGCTCACTTGTCACGTGATCCCAGTTGATACCATCTGGTATCATATCATTTCAGGTCGTCGCATTGCCCATCGCATGAGCGCGGCAGGGACCATCGGGTATTCAACGCCAGGCTATCGTGTGCTATAGAAGGGGGGTGGGTGATTTGCCCCAGTTTCTGTTGCGTTGGTCATGCCTGGGAGAGACTGGGAACCTGCGCTAGCTCCTCCTCCCAAACCGTAAGCGTTAAGCTGAAATTAACGGCTTCCGGGCAATTTTAACTGATTGCAGGGCATAGGAGGCCGAATCATGCCTGTCATTACGATGGCATCGCCGAAGGGTGGATGCGGGAAGACCACCACGGCATTGGTGTTGGGCACAACGCTCGCAGCGTTGGGCGCCAGCGTATCCATCATCGACGCCGACCCCAATCATCCGATCGAGCGCTGGGCCAACGACCGCACGGAGCCGTCACCGGTGAACGTCGTCGTCGGCGTGACGGAGAAAAACATCGCCAGTGTCATTGATCGCGAGGCCAATGAGCGCAAATTCGTCATCGTTGACCTCGAAGGATCCGCCAGCCTGCTGGCGTCGCGAGCCTTAACCAGGACTCACATGGCCCTCATCTGCATGCAGGCGAGTGCGGTCGACGCTCATCAAGCAACCAGAGCGTTGGGTCTCATCGCCGACGAGCAGCACGTCCTGGAGCGCCCGATTCCGCACTGGATGCTTATGACCCGCACCAGCCCACTCATCCCCACCAAGAACGAGATGATCATTCTCGGCCAGCTGAAGGCCATGAACGTTCCGATGCTGGAGACGCGCCTCAACCAGCGTGTCGCTTTCGCGAGCCTCTTCACTTACGGGCAGACACTCCAGGAGCTGGATCCGAAGGCCGTCAACGGCATTCCGGCAGCGATCGAAAATGCTGCTTGCCTCGCACGTGAGGTTATTCAGCTGCTCCTAACCGCAAATGGCCCGCGCGCTGTTGCTGCTTAAGATAGGGCGAACCAATGGCACTCACACTCTCCAACCCAGACACGAACATGACGCAACCTGAGCCCGCGCCAGCCTCAGCCGGCGTTACCGATATCTTCGCAGGTCTGAGAAAGACCCTTGGCGACATTCCAGAGGGCGCGCGACCGAAGGACAGCATCAGTGCGGTCGACAAGGTCTCAGCCAGTCACGGCTATACGAGCCGCGAGCGAGTGGAGGTGGCCGACGACGAGATCCAGGTCATCAAAAAGCGCAAGCTGCGCAAGGCTGACGCCGACACCGAGCAGGTCGAGCAGCTCGGCATCCGCTGCTATATCGAGGACTACAACAAGTTCGTCGATTACGCGGCCAGCCGGCGCATCAGCTACAAGGTCGCGTTTGCTGAGATCATGGCGATGGTGCCTGACGCGACGAAGCGCTGAGGCGGGCCGACATCAGCTTTTGTGAGCCGCTTTCCGCGGGACGCGATCGCTGGGAAACGCCAGCACTGTCGAAGGCCCTGACCTGGGGCGTGCCACGAGCCTGGCGCGCCCCGTCGACGTGAGGACAAAGCGTCCGGCGTCAGGCGACCACCGAGCCATCCCTTTGCGCAGAACGGTTTCGCGCATCGCTACCTGACGCGGACCAGATAGATCTGCGTCAGCAATGTCTCCGACCTTGTCGACGAGCTTCAGCGCTTGAACAAGCGCGTCCTCAGTGGGCACTGACCGATCCAGCGCTTCGATCTTCGGCCGCCTTCAGCACAGCCGTGATCTCCCGATCCACGAAATCGCCTTCGTCGGCAATCACGACGCCGTCGGCCGCCAGCTTCGCAAGGCGTGTGAACGCCCGCTCGGCAGCGAGATTGGCGAGGACCTGGGTCTGGGTGAGGGCAGGGGGTTCATTGGGGTTTGTCATGCCCTACCATCTGGCACATTTTGCAGGCGACTTCCAACGTCGCCCGGGAACCTGGTGAAGGGTTTGTTGACAAGCTGTGGACGACTGATCCTTTCCGCGGATGGATCAATCGTCCAGCAATTCACGCAGCGAGCTGGATCGCCTGTGATGACGCAGCTTGGAGAGGCATTTTGCCTCGATCTGGCGAATCCGCTCGCGCGTCACACCGAAGAACTCGCCGCAGTCCTCCAAGGTGTGAGCATCGCTCAGGCCAATTCCATAGCGCATCCGGATGACCCGTTCTTCGCGGGCCGAGAGCCGTAGCATTGCGGAAGATACCAGGCGCCGTGTCTCGCTCAGGGCGGCAGCGTGCTCTGGGCCGACGCTGGCGCGATCCTCAACCAGCTCCCCGACAGTGGTGTCGTTGCCATCCGCGGCCGGCGCATCGAGCGACACCGGATCGCGGGTCATTGACTGGATCCTGCGCAGTGTGTCGATCGAGACGCCTGCCTTCTCCGACAGCTCGACCAATGTCGGTTCGCGTCCGAGTTCGCGGAGGAGGATGTCGGCCGCGCGTCGGACCTGGACAGCTTTCTCCACGGTATGGACCGGCACACGAATCAGCCGACCCTGATCGGCGAGGGCTCGTGAGACTGCCTGCCTCACCCAAAACGATGAGTACGTCGCGAACTTGAAGCCTCGACGCGCATCGAACTTCTCAACGGCTCGGATGAGACCGATGTTGCCCTCTGAACAGAGGTCGAGGAGGCCAAGGCCACGGTTTGCGAGCGGTCGGGCAATCGAGACCACCAGTCGCAGATTGCTGGCGATCATCTCGTTCTTGGCCGACGTCAGCTCACGGCGTGCCTGCGTCATGCGTTCCCGCGCCCAGACGTAATCGGGCCACGACATGCCCCAGGCGTCCAGCATCTCGTCGATCTGACCCACCTCGGATCCGCAGGCATTAGACAGAACACGAAGTTGCGACAGGCTATCTCCGCGCAGCGTCTTCACCTTGCCGTTTCGCCACAGCGCCAGCACGAGTGCCCGATCGGCGCCGGCGGCCACCGCTTCCTTGCCGAGACGGATTCCTGCTGCCTCGATCGATTTGCTCAGGTCCTCAAACGGGCGGCTGAGCTCGTCGAGCCTGACGGCATCCAATCGCGCCGAGATCCACCTCGAGGCCAAAGCACAGGCCCGTGCGTCAACAGGATGTCCGGGTTGCATCAGCTCGACGGCCGCGTCGATGAGCATGCGCATTTCCGCCAGAGCCTCGGCCGGCAGCTCCGTGGCGAAGTCGTCCTCGTCGATCAGATCCGCAGCAACCGGGAAGACCGGATCGACGCCGTCGTCATCGGCCAGATCTGGCAGGGGGATGTCGCGCAACGCGAAGATCGCTTCAAGCTTGACCTTGCCGGTTTCGACGCCTTCGACCCAGCCTTTGACGATCGGCGAGCAGGTTCGAGTTCGAAACAGCGTCGACAGCATTGCGATGCGCGAGGCGTCGATACGCATGGCGAGGGCGGCTTCGCCTTCTCGTGTCAGCAAAGGCCGGCGACCAATGTCGTTCAGGTACATCCTGGTGACGTCGGTGGCACTGTCGTCGACCCGCTTCACTGCCCCAGGCGCCCTGGAAGAGCCGTTCACTTCACCAGGATGGTCGTGGCTCATGTGAGGGGAATGCCCTTGGATGCACTGATGAATCGGCGACTCTCACTCCGAACGCTGTCCTTGAGATATGACCGACAACAATGAGTCGTTCAAGGAATGGATCGTCGGTTCTTCAGACGTCTATTTCGTCTTCGAGAAGCGCTCGCCGTCCCAAACCAGCCGCTCGAAACCGACGCCGTGGATCAGCGCGATCTCATGTCGCTTGACGCCATAGGCCATGTCGACCCGGCGGTAGCCGACCTCGACCGCGAATGCGTCGAGTGATCGTTTCCAGGACTCGCCATCGAAGGTGAAAATCACGACCCGCGGGCCATCCTGGGTTTCCGAGAAAGTCGACTTCGCATCGACGATCCTCGGGAACAGGATCAGGTCGTCGTATCCGTCGCCGTTGAGGTCGAACAGCGCATAGTCGGTGATGCCGATGATGCTGGCTCCGGCCTCGTTGGCGAGGGGCTCGACGAATTTTTCCCGGATCATCTGGGTGCGCTCTTCCGACGGCCAGTCACCGGTCTGGATCGTCCGAAACCCTGCATCGCGCGAAGCCTTCTCATCGGCGATGATCTCGGGCTCGTCGAAGAGAGAAGGCGACTGCGCCCCGTTCGGCCCGGCCCAGAGCATCAGCTGCTCAGATCGACCTGGTCCGGCCGTCAGCCCCAGAGCCAGCGAAGCCAGCAAGGCGATGTGCACCACCCTCTTCATCACGGGCTTCCGTTCGATTTGGCATTGATGCCGACTGCGCTGCATTCGGTCGTCCCCTTTGTCTGGCTCTCGACGTGCAGGTGCTTGTAGCCGCCCTTGTTGATGTAGAAGATCGGGCCCAGGACGCCTCGGAACTTGGCGCAGGCGATCGGGATGATTTTCCCCTGCATGAACGACTTCACCTCCGGGTTGGAGAAGAACTGCGAGGTGTCATAGGTGCCGCCGGCGTAGAACACCCCGATGTCGTGAGCCTTCCCGACGGCATGCGAGGACAGCTTGCCGCCACTGGTGGTCTGACCGCGGCAGCTGATCGTTCCCAGCGACTTGATGCGCGTCAGACCGGCGCCTTTGGCTGCCTCGCCGAAGTTCTCCATCTGCTCGGCGAGCGAGCAGTCCATCGTCAACTCCTGGCCGAAGTCGATGGCCTTGCCGCGATAGCGGACGGCGCTTGGAACCGTGCAGGATTGACCCTGGAAGGATCCGAAGCTGGCCTGGCCGAGCACCTTGATGTCCGGCACCTTTGCCTTCAGCCGGTCGATGCATTTCGGGTCGTCGGCCGCGCCGGTAACCGAGCCACCACCGCCACCGCCACCGCCGCCACCGCCGCCGCCTTTGCCTGCGGACGAGTACTTCGAGGGGTTGTTCTTGGCCTCCTCGGAATCACCCGTCGCGCCCTGGTCGGTCTTGGCGTAGGAGCACGCCAGCACAAACGACCAGGCAGAGGTGCCGCGTTGGAAAGTCTGCTGCGAGCACTCGTTCTCGCGCTGTCCCTTGCCGGCCGACTGGGCATATTTCTCCGCCGAATTGCACTCCGACATGTTCATCTGGAGCGGCTTGTACTTCTGGCAGAAACCCTGGAGCGCGGCCGGGTACTTCTCGCAGGGGATGTTCTGGAGCATCGGCACGGTCGGCGTGCAGGTCTTCGATGTTTTGTCGAGATTGTTGGTGTCTTCGGTCTTCTTCGAGCAGCTGTCGCCGCCGGAGCCCCCATCCTTCGATCCCGTGATCGAAGAGATGTCGATGCCGTTTCCCTTGCCGATGAATGTCCCGACGCAGGTGCCACTGCCGTCTGATGACGCCGCGTTGCACTGCATGCCGCCATTGAGATAGTTGCCGACACGCACGGAGCCGAATTGCATCCCCATCAGGATGCCTGACTGGGTGATGGTCTGGCCGTTGGGCAGTTTCTGGCCCACAAATTTGTCGTATCCGGCCGCCTTCGCGTAAGTCCAGTTCTTGGCCAGGTACTTGTTGTAGGCGTCGTCCTGGGCGGTCTCGTTCTTGAGGAAGTCGCCCCAGCTGTTGACGCCGTTCGTGCCGTTGAAGCCGCCACCCTTATTGATATAGCCGGCATCGATCAGCGCGGACTCGCCCATCTGGTAGCGACCGTAATAGCTGCCGTTGCGCGCCTGATAGTTCCCGCTTCCTGCGGACTCGCTACCAGCAATTCGATCTCGGAAGGCTTGGGAGCCGGCACAGCTCCCCGAGCTTTCCGATGAGCTGGATGAACTCGCCGGCGGCGTCTGCGCGAAAGACGGAATGCACAGGGCAATCCATGCGGCCGAGGCGAGGAGCAGAATCCGATTCATGATCACATCCGAAGGATTTGTTCCCGAATGCTACCCACGATCCTTGCCTATGTCCAAATCGATCTAAAGCTCACTCCTTTGTCGCCTGTTAAGGATGGAAATTCCTTGTCCTTTCGACCTTTCGGGGACGCGTGCTAAGGTACTCTCACTGAACTCGGGGATTCGACCATGAACGGCTTTTTCAGGACAGCGCTGGTATTGGTCGCTTCGGCGGGGATCGCGCTTGCGCAGACGCCCGTGCCGCAGAGCTCGCCGATCGCCTACCAGGCTCGCAGCGCGCAGTCTGATCCCGACATCCTCAAGGCCTGGCCGGAGCTCGTTCCGATCAAGGCCAATGCGCCAGCGCTGTTCAAGGACATGACCCATTATGTCGCCAGCGTGCAGACGATCTATGGTCCTGCAACCCTTTCGATGGTCATTGGCGGCAGCCTGTGCGGTCGACCTGAGTGCGATGTCCGCATCTTCATCGAGGGTCGCCAGCCCAACACGGTTCCTGCCTGCTCCGACCTGACGGCTCACTACGTCTCCGAGGACAAGCAGGGCATTGTCGCCTGCGGGAAGTTCCTCCCCTTCCTCTGAGGTCCCAAATTTGCTAGTCTGACGACCTGCTGCTTCGCGCCGGAGGTCCGTCCCTGGACCCGGTTCCTGGGTGCCTTCTACGTCGGCGTCCACGATGCGTTGCTCAAGGCAAAACCCGACTAGCTTGAGTCACTCAGACTCTTCAGAAACGCGTCTTTTCAGGCGTCAGGCGGCCAATTGGACGGGCGCCGCGCGAGGCTCTGGTGACTCTGGCTTTCGATGGGCCCTCATCCAGTCGAGCAGCATCATGACGTGGCCTGAAAAGGCACTGAGGCTCATGCGGCGCAGACGGCGGGGCAGGAGAGGGCGGTAGAGCTGATGCGCCCGCGTGAGTGCTCCTACTGCCGTCGCGTCGTACTCCGCCGGCCCGAAGGGTCCTGATACCCTGCGCCGTGCAGCACGCTCCTGAGCCATCGCCTGGTAGTCGATTGTGAGGAGACCTGATTTCACGCTTTCGCAAAGAGCGGCGAGAGCTTGCCTGCAGTCGTTGTCTGGCTCGTTGTTCTCCGCGCCTGCGTGCTGCACGACGACGAGTTCAATCCGATGGTCATGATCGACCAACTTCACCTCGGCAGTTGACCGCCGCCTCCCGGCATGATCGCAAAACGAGAGAATGTGCGATCGCAGTAGCCAGGCTTCGGGAGCGTATGAGCCCACGCAATGGCCCAAGAGCCGGCCTTCCTCCTGCAGTGCTTCCTGAGTCGACAGAGCCGTGATCGAGCGCATGCCGGAATGCCATTCACCGGCGAATAGGGCGGGCCAACTCGATCGGCGATCGGACGAGAGCCGCGGGAATTCCAGGTCCAGTGCCCTCCGGACGCTGTCATGGCGCCGGTGCCAGGCCTCAGCCATGGCGCTGATCTGCACGGGGTCACTTCCCAGCAGCGCAAGCTCGGTGACAGACCTCACTTCGTCTGCACTGGGCTGCTGCTGGCATCCCTGCCCGAGTAGCGGGCCAATGAGGTTCAAGCCAAGGTCACGCACGGCGTCCCTGACGCTCCAATCCTTGAGAGGATGGAACAGTCCGTTGTACCCCAGAGCCCCATGAAGCGCTTCAACAGGGATAATCGACGGCAACGAACCCTGCTCACGGCCTATTGCGTTCTCGACGATCTCGAACATGGCCACCGCGACGGGCGCATTGAACGATAGCGGTTCTGCCCCCTGGCTCTGATGCAGCGCTTTTGCAGCCCGGCGCATCGTGTCGATACCGTTGCCGAGATGAGCCATGAACGCCGTGTCAGCACCAGGCCATGGATAGGCGATCAGCCGCCGCGCCGCCGCGGCGCGAACCTCGAATAGATCGGCAACGACGGCCGTCAGGCTCTCACCCCTGGCGAGGCGCGCGAGAGCCGCTATGGCACCGGTGGTTGGCTTTCCGGACAACAGGAACCGAACGGCCTGCTGCTCTGCCTGAAGCCTTCTCAAGGCGGGACTGGTCAGCAGGTTGAATGTGACAGCCAGGCGGCTGCCCGTTAAGTCGAGACTGGTCAGGGTGTCAGCATCGAGTGCCTGCTCGAACGCCGCCAGCGCGCTGGTCGCAAGGACGGCCGCAGGTGAGAGCGGTGCCCTGGCTGAAGCAGCCTGCGATCCCCAGACAGGACCAGGATGGCCCTGCCCCTGGAACAGATGCGCGTAGTGCGACGTCCGGGGCAGTTCGGCGCCGTCATCGAACAGATCGCATGGCGGGGTGAGGTAGGCGCAGCTGCAGATGTCGCGAGCCAATCTGGCATCGCCTTCGAGCCTGCGCAGCGAAAGCGTCCCGTCTCGCTCGGCAAACCAGATCTGGCGCAGCGGCGGCGCGATCAGGGCTGCCGACCAGCCATCACTCTCATGTCCGACGATGAACCGGGGCAGGATCCGGTTCAGCCGGTCAAGCTCGTCGTTTTCCACGCCCGGCAAAGCCAGTGCCGGCAGCAGCTTGGGCCTGCCGGCAGATGACAAGGCATCGAGCCTGTTCACGTAGAAGAAGATCTGGGCTGCCATGGATCGATTCGTGATGGATCGTTGGCATTATTCTTCCACAGGTCCTTCCGATCGCAACGCTCAGAGCGTTGGCGTGGCAGCCTCATCAGCGAAAGAAGCGGGGATTTCGCCCGACTCGCGAAGGGAGCCGTGCTCATGGAAGAGCACATAGCCGGTTTCGAGCGTCGTGGTCGACGAGACCGCAGTCCCCTCGGGAAGGATGTGGATGGCGCAGTCGGGCTGCTCCGAGACCTCGGGATCGCGATAGGTCAGGATCTTCAGGTTGCCCTGCTCGATCTCGATCATGAGCTGGCGCTGGGTGCCGTCGGGCGCCTTGAACTCCAGGATGAGGCCGTCATAGCCGGATTTCACGATCTCGACCGGCCACGGCTTCTTCTGGACTTCCGTCAGATCCTCGTCGGCCCCGTCCGAAACGCGCCAGTCCACGACCGTCCCCGTCATGAGCCGCTCGACACCGTCGCCGCGCATGCCGACCGATTCCCGCAGCTTGCTGAGCCCCGGCCAATCGATGGCAGTGAGCTCTGCAGGCGTGGTCCCGATAGCCTTGCACCAGTCTTCGAAGTCGATCGGATCGATGTCGACATAGAACGGGCCGTTGTGGCGGCCTTCTCCGCCGACCAACCCTTCCCGTTCCGCGACAGGGTCGAGGTCGTGGTTCTTGCCCGCGATGATCGACCGAACGGCCGCGCTCATCTTCGGAGGATCGAGAAGGAGGAAGGCTTTCCCCGCATCGAATCGCGTCGAGCTCACATCGACAGCGTGGTCCTTGATCCAGGTCTGGGCCTGGAAACGGGCATTCAATTTCGGGATCTTCATCGGAATCGTCTCCTTGTCGGATTAGGAAACGGGCGATCCATGAAAGGGACAACGAGCAGGCGTCCCAGCTATCAAACGATCCACGGTTACGAGGCTGGATCCCTATCTCTCGTGGATTACGGTTCCAGGCTCTCCTTTCTGTCTTCCGGCCCGCGTAGAATTTGGCCTTGCGACAGGCGCCGCGTTTGCGGGAGTGAGACTTGGATCCGGAACGCAGGAAGATACTCGACAAGATCGCGGCGCTGCGCAGCAAGACGCAGGCCGCCGGTTGCACCGAGGAAGAAGCGATGTCCGCATCATCGAAGGCGGCCGAGCTGCTTGATCGCTATGGTCTCGACGAAAGCGATCTGCGGGCCGTCAAGCAGTCCGACTTCGAACGTGCTGATTACGAGGTCAGCGACGCCGTCGGCGAGAGGTTGTGGCGCGTCGCGACAGCCATTGCAGTCCTGACCGACACCCGCTCCTGGAGCAACGGCATCAAGGGTCGCCCCGACACCTGCATCTCTTTTTGGGGGCTCAGTGTCGATGTCAGCATTGCCCAGTACCTGCTCGACATTTGCGATCGAGCCGTTCGGTCTGCAGCCGCCCGGCATGAGGCCAGTCTGGTGCTGCTGCGGCCGAACGTTCGGCGCAGACGGCTGCATGCCTTCCTCGACGGGATGATGATCAGGCTCGCCAAACGCATTCGGGAAATCGACTGGACGCGCAAGCGATCAAAAGGGGAGGGCAGTGGCCTCGTCGTGCTCAAGATGGCGCTGGTCGATGCCGGCCTGAAGGGGCAAGGGATCGTTCTGCAAGCTTATGCACAACGCCACTTCACGGACGCCGAGCCCGAGTTCGAGCTCGGCGCTGGGGCAGCTGACCAGGTCCGGCTCGACGCCGGCGTCGGCACCCGTCGTGCTCATACGCCCCTGATTGGCCCCTAATCGCTGTGGAAACGTCTCTGACTGCATTTTGAGGGCTTCCTGCGACTCAGCAACGTCGCCAAGATGGGGCATGGCCGACCGCAAGATCCCTCTCAAGCCGAGACAGGAGTTCGCTGCCCTCTCGCTTCACGAGAAGAACAGCTACCTCCAGGACATCGCGCACAAGCTGCGGAGCATCGCAGGCGAGACCGTCGATGCTCTCGACAAAGATGCGCTGAGCCGCCTGCGACGCTATTACAGCCGCCGCTCCCTGGCCGATCTGAAGCTCGAAGAGATCAAAAGCGACGGCCTGAGGGCGTCCTTGAGCCGAATGGCCGACGCGATCCGAGCCGAAGAAATCCGGCGGATCGTGCTTCATGACACCGCAAAATCGCCTGCCGCGCCCGTTCCGATGTATCGCGAACGGCCGATCGACGATGCGCAGCTCGATCTGCTCGTCCCCATGATCCATGACGCTCCCATCAAGGACGACATGAACCTGATGGACGTTGCGCCCTTCAGCCTCTCGAAATCGGGCGGCCCCAGCCTCATCCGCTACGAACTGAAGGACGCCATCATCACGGTCGAAGGGGGCGCCGACGTCGGCATGGCCACGGCTTACGACTATGACATCGTCATCAACATGGTCAGCCATCTGGCCGAGGCGATGCGTCAGTACCTCATCGACGAGAAGAAGGGCCTGCGCCCCTCACTCCCGCCGCGGGTCTACCGGCCGGCAGCAGCAGACATCCTGAAATTCTGCCGCAGAAACCTGGGTGGCAAGCAGTACCTGGACCTGGAAAGGTCGCTTGATCGTCTGCAGGCAACCCGCGTGAAGATCACCAATTTGTCGCCAGGGCCCGATCGAACCGGGCGTCGCGAGACCGAGTCGTTTCCCTTGATCGGCCGCTACAAGGTCGTTTCGCGTACCAGCATGGATCGGATCGATCTGGTCGAGATCGACATACCCGACTGGGTCTATTCGGGCGTGATCCGCCCGGACGGAAAACCCACGATCCTGACGATGCATCCGGACTACTTCCTCATCACCCGTCCGATTGCGAAGTTCCTGTACCGGATTGCGCGCAAAGCCGCTGGCGAGAGCGAGGCGAGATATTCTCTGACCGAGTTGCGCAAGCGCTCGGGATCGAGGTTGGCCAAACACAAATTCAGGGCTGCGATCGAAGAGATCGTCAAAGCGTCCGAAGGTCCGGAATCGTTCCCGGATTATGAGCTGTCGCTGCATCAGGGGAAGCAGGATGCCATTCTGCTGATGCGGATCAAGCCAGGGACAAAGCGTCTGGCCGCTGCCGAGCGCGAACCGCAGGCCGATTGATCGGCTCTGCCAAAAACGACGTACATCGCACCCCGTCGCCGATGACAAAACCACCGCCCTCAGTCTCGATCTGAGGCCCAACGTGATGGCGATTTTGTCACCGCACCGTACTTCGGGCCTGACAAAAATTCAGTCGGAAGCCGTACATCGGACCGCTTCGATCTGCCAAAAATAGGCCGTACATCGCGCCGAAATCTCTGCCAAAAATCCGTACATCGGACTCTGACATCCCAACGACCGTTTTTGGCAGAGGCTTTCCGTATTTCGGTCCGCCCCGGAATGACAAAACCGAATCGGGCGCGGCACGGAAGGCGAGGCTTGGGCTAAGCTGATCGTCGACTCAGGACGTACTTCGATCCGCGAAATTCCGTACTTCGTTCTGGCGTTTCCGTACATCGATCTGTCATTTGCGTACATCACGCCGCAAACCAGAACGCAACTCGTTGCCAAAGCAGCGATTTTCCGACCTAAAACTTAAGTCTGAAACTATAGAAACTGATTCTTAAAACGCCTTCGGCTGACAGATTTTGAATTTACTTTGAATAAACCCGAATTCTGATAGCCTTCGGCCATGGTCGGAGATTCGGTGGTAGGCGAGGCAGCGCCGGTATCCACGTCGCAATCGATCGACAGGGTTGTCTCCCGCAATGAAGCGGGGCAACGATCCATGCGCCAGACGATTCCAAATGCGGATTGAAGGCATCAGGGATCTGAAATGAACGCCGTATCCTTCCTGCCTAATCCGTCCGACGCGGCGGTCCCAGTTCGCTTTGCCGATACTTCACCGCACAGCCCTGCAGTTGATTTGCTGATCGGCAACCTCGAGGCCAGCGAGCGCGACGCGACCTGGATCGGCTGCCCTGGCGACGATGATGAGCCAAAGCCCGTCCGCCTGTTCTGGGATGGGCCCGCCGGCACAGCCCTCCTGACACTCGTGGTGGCACTCAGCTTCGTTGGCGGAGTGGAGTGGTTTCTTCAGGCGCGGCAGTCTGGGAGCCTTCTTCAGGAAGGATGGATCCTGCTGGGCGCTCTGGCAATCCCGGTGATTGGTGTTCCCGGCTTCGCCTACTGGGTGACGCGAAAACTGACCAAGCAGCTCGACGAAGAAGAGAGGCAGTCGCGTGCTTCGCGCGCCTTCGCGATCATGCCTGACGGGATCGCCATGGCATCGATCCGCGGCGACGGGACAAGGATCCTCCATACCGTTCCATGGGAAGCCGTCGACTCCGTCACCTGGTTCGTGAATGATGGCGTCACCGAGAAGATCCGGTTTGGCACAGTCGACGGCCGGATCGTCTGGGATCTTCCCTGTGCCGTTGAGGGCCAGCCCGACGCAGGGGCTTGCATCGCCGCCTGTTCCGACCATGCTCCCGTCTGCTTCGTGATCGTCACGTCGCCAGATGGTGCGGGGAAACAGCATGCCCATTCCGCTTGAACGAGAACCCCAGGGCCTGGACCGGGGAAGCGATCGCGGCAGCGAGCATTGCTGCTTCTGCTACGTCGTGACGCCCTACTGGTACCCGAAGAAGGATGTCGCGGTCTGCCTCGTCTGCGCGGCAGAGCATGACGTCGACGAGGTTCCGGTCAAGCGAGACTGGTGCGCAGCCGTGCAAGACCGCTTCCCGTGGCTCCGAGAGACCCGCTACTGATGCAGTCTGACCCGCTTCCGGCCTGGGTCGAGGACGACGCGCATTTTTCAAGCCCGCGGCACCGTGTGTGGCTGCGACGCCGGCTCTCGATGTTCGGCTGCCCCGTCGTTTTTGTATTGCACAACCCCAGCACTGCCGGATTGGGCGTCGAGGATCCGACATCGCGCCGCGGTATTGCCTTCGCCAACATGCTCGGCGCCAGCGATCTGATCTTCGTCAACGCGGTGACCGGAATCGCGACGAATGCCGACGATCTTGCCGCTATGGACGATCCGGTCGGGCCTCTGGCCGATGAAGCACTGCTTGCGGCCGCGCGCTTTTGCGAAACCAGGCAAGGCATCATGATTGCCAGCTGGGGCTGCCCGAAGGGCCGCGCTAAAACCCGAAGCCTGATGACCGACCGGTTCCGGCACATCCTCGGGCTGGGGCTGCCACTGCATGCCTTGCGGATCACGGCGAGCGGGCATCCTGAACACCTTCTGTATCTGCCCAGTTCGCTACGGCCAGTGCCCTGGGACTACGCGGCCCAGGCTGCCTGACGTCGCTTCTGCCTCAGCGAAACGCCGGGGCGTGCTCGGGCTCGTGGGCTGTGCCGCCATACGCCAGGCGGTGGTAGATGTCCTTCAGCTTCTCCGGGTCGTCGTACTTCGTCACGATGCAAGAGAACGGACGCAACATGAAGTGGCGCTGATCCGCCGCGTCGAGATCGGTGTAGAGATGGCCAAAGACCTCGAACTCGCCGGCGACATAGGACGTGATCGAGGTCCAGCGCTGCTGACCTTCGATCAGCCAGCCATCCGTAGCACCCAGCGTCGGGGACTCATTGTAGACGTAGACACCAATCGGCAGACCCAGCCAGATCGACTCGATGAAACGCACAGCCTGCTCCTGCTGCCAGACCGGCGGTCGCTGGAAGGGAGGCAGGATGTAGGCGCCGAGCCCACGCTCGCCGATCGCTTCGTTGGGCTGACGCGCTCTGAAATCGAGAGCCAGACCCTGCCGGATCGGCAAGACCTCGTTCTTGCCGCTGAAATCTCTAGCGGTCATCTCGCGCAGGTCTGTCATTGCTCGCAATCTCCTTGGGATCAGGGTCCATGATGAGGCACTTGGATGCAAGCCGCGACCTGCGTGCGCCCACGGTTTCATGCCCTCAAGCCGGTGATCTGCAGAAGCGAGACGATTTCCCTGAATCAGATTACCGATTCTTAGGATGAGAATGCCATTGAGGGTGCCCAACACGGAGGACGCCGCATTGCCCCGAAATCATGTCGCTTGTCTCGCAGCCTCGGTCCTCGGATCGGCCATGTGCGTGATGGCTGGATCTGCGGGCGCACAGAGTGTCGATCTCTCGGGCTTCCTCGACGCGCAGTCGCGCGACCTCGCTCAATCGACTGCTCCCGTGGCTCAGATCGCGCGGTGCGCTGCCGCGAGCGCAACCGCTTCAGCGACTGCGTCCGATGCGGCAGATCGCCGGAAATTCGAGGAGGACCTCTCGCGCCTGGTGTCGCTGATCGGGCCCGTCGCCGATCGCACAGGGGTTCCGCGCTCCCGGGCAGCGGCCGTCCTCGCCTACCGCCTCATGCCGGTCACCGCGACATCGATCATGCCGATGCCGCCAGGGCAGAAGCCGTCGGCTGTTCCGAGCGATTGCTCAGTGGCTGCTGACGAGGCGCAGGCGCTCATAGACGACCTCGCCGGGGAGTGAGAGACGGGTGCTGACGGCCACCGCGGCTCGCATGCGCTCGGGTGCATCGCACCCTTCCGCGCCAGGCAGACGTTCGATGCGGTCGGCCAGGCGCAGAAGCCACTGAGCGTTGCTCTTGAGGACGATCGGCTGAGACTGGGCGACTTCGAGGGTGGCTGCGGTCTTCATCGGGGCTCTCCGGTTATCTATCGGGTTCAAATTCTATTGGGGCCGCGCGTTGGTGGTGTAACTGCGCGGGTGCTCCAGATCTGGCTGGAGCGGCGTGAACGGCTTGTCGTCGGACCGAGACCACAGGGTCTCGAAATGGGTACGGAAATCGTCTGCGAGCTCCTTGGAGCGGATGAGAACCAGATCATTGTCCTGGCCCTTGAAAGCCACACCAGAAAAATTCGATGAGCCCGTCCGCAGCAGGTTTCCGCACGCATAGGATTTGAGATGCATGGCCTGACGGCCGGCCTTCATGCGGATCTTCACGTTGGGCATGTCGGCCAGCGCGAGGTAGCCAGGGCTGCGATGCACGCCGGCGCCGGCCGCTTCGCCCTGATCGATGTAGATGCGCACCGGTGCGCCACCATTGCCGGCGGCCGCTGCAGCGATCGCGGCCAGGACGTTGGTGTCGGTGAGAACAAACCCAGCCAGATCGAGCGGCTCGCGGCACGCACGGATTACCGATGCGTCGACCTTCTCGATATTCTCCGCTGGCGAGCGGAACACCTGGATTTTGGCGTCACGGATCGCACCGGCCTGCACGGGTGCGCACGACATGCCAAGGGCCAGCACGGACAATCGAACGAGAATCGACACCACTTCCTCCACCGTTCGATAACGATATCAGTGATAGGCCGGCGTCACCTCCGTTCAGATGGATTGTTCCATGAAAGACGTGGATGAGGTTATGGACCGATCCGCCAATGCGGTGGTGGCTTGCGTGAATGGGCCATACGATCCTCTAAATCATCCATGAGGCTCTAATGACCGAGATCGTACCCTTTGCAGTCGGCGATGGTGTCATCATCACAGACGCTGCCCTGCAGAACATCCGCGCCAGCAATCGCAATCGCACGGCGATGCGCGCCTATACGAGCGACAGCTTTCTGGCGATTGCCGAGGATCTGCATGCGCGCCAGGTCGTCGGCGTGGTGACTCACATTTTCCCGCCGGGTTATGAGGTTTCGGTGGATTTTGCAGGCCAGGGCCTGCATGCCAAGCACCACTTCATCGAGCGCGCGACCCTCGATCCGCGGCCGCCTCGCGAGCGCTTGGCGGACTTCGCCAAGCAGATCGAGCAGACCCTGGCCCAGGGCAAGATGCCCAACACGAACTTCTTCTTCGCATCCCTGATCAACGCGATCCGCGAGAACGAGGCCGCACCGACTGTCGTCCTGACCGTCGAAAACGGCATGGCGGAAGTCACCGGGACGTCGGGCCCCGTGCGCGTGGTCATCGCCGACATGGATCGTAACGAAGACATCGAGCCCGACACCATCGACGCAATCCTCGACGGCATCGTTCACGAAGGCAGCGCGTCCGAGCTGAGCAAGGCTCTTCAGAGCGCGCGCGAAGGCCTCGATCGCTTCAAATCCGATGATCTGACACTCTGAGCGATGTCGGTCCTCTTCCTTGATCTCGACGGCGTCCTGGTGACGTCATCATCAAGGCGTGCCGGTGGGCGCAATACGTCCATGGATCCCGCCAAGGTCGCCATGCTGGATGAGCTTGTGGTTGAGGTCGGTGCGAGCATCGTCGTCTCATCGACCTGGCGCAGCAGTCACGACATGCCAGGCATCCTGCTTGCCCAGTGGCCAGGCATCCCGCTTCACCAAGACTGGCGAACCGGGCACTGGGCGGATATCGCGCCGGATGCGACGAATGCGTTTCGCGGAATCGAGATCGCAGACTGGCTGGCGAGGCATCCAGAGGTCAGCACCTACGTCGTCCTCGACGACGAGACCGGTTTTCTTCCGGATCAAGTCGCCAACGTCGTCATGACCGAAACAGACCGCGGGCTCGAACACCAGCATATCGCTTTGCTGAGGCACCGCTTGGGTGGCAGCTCTCTGACGATCCTGCGATAGCCAGCCCGGCCGCATTGGCCGTTTTCAAGCTCGCGATCTAGCATCCGTGATCACTTGCGCCAGGACACGAATCGATGCGACGTTCCTTTGCCGACCTCGTTGCTGGTGACCGCTTCATCACCTTGCAGTCGTCCCTGTCGCTGTTGTCCAAGCCGCAGCTCACGCTTTGGACGCTCGCCGAGATCGCCTCGGAGCGGCGCATCGCAAAGGACGAGGCTGGTGCCGATCACGCTGTCGAGGTCACGGCTTACGGGAGCTGGTTCATCCGCGGCACCGGTGACATCGTCTGGACGGCGCCGCTTCCAAACGGTCCTGCTGAGGCGGTCAAAAATTACGCCCTGGCGCTGCTGAGCGACCGCCCGAACTCAATCCTGCTGCACATTGATTCCGTCGAGGGCCGCAGAGCCCAGGCATCTTTGGTGATGCGTTCGATCCTGGCGGGCGGCCCCGACCAGCTGTCGCCTGTCGAAGACGAGCCCGAGGGGACGTTCACCGACATCGGTGGGGCGCGCTTCTGGAGCACGTCCATCGCGATCCAGCTACCGGAGACTTGGTCAGGGGCTGCAGGCGACCTCATCGCTGCGGTGAACCCCGATTGTCGAAGGGATGACGTCGGGGTGCCGGTGTTCGATGTCGTGGATCCTCTTTCCCTCGGGCAAGGCATGTCACGCCTCGATGTCGGGGCCTTCATGCCGAATCCCGAACTTGGCATGTCCAGTTTTCTGCAGCGACCCGCAGGGCCCATGTGGGTGCTCGACTGTTGGGAACTCGCCTACCAGCGCACGCTTCCAAATGAGGCTCTGGTGCTCTGGTATGGCGAGGCAGGCTCATCGACCTCCTGCTCCTTTCTCGCCCGTACAGGCTCAGTCTTCCACGGCCTCGATGGGGTCGAGGATTACTTCTGGCGCAATGACTGGCCCCAGGGTCTCTATGTCCTGGAGAATGCCGAAGGCTGGAGCAGCCGGTCCCATGAGGGTGAGGTCGACTTCGGAATCGAAGGGCTGTGGCGCCCGGCCACTCAGGACGATCTCGCACGCTTCGGATTTTCGCTCGACCAGGTCGATCATGAAGCAGCCAGCATTATGGATATCGAGCACCGGTCGGGGCTGGCGATCGATCTGATCGCGTCGGCCGTCCCGGCTGAGGCAATTCTGCCCCGCTTCTGATCTCAGCAGCGGGGAGCGATGATCTCGTTTTCCTCGCGCATCATCGATGCGACGATCTCGCGGACCATGGTGTCGTGCTTCGCGCACTCGACTGCTGTCGGATAGGTGTCGAGGGGTCGATAGCCACCCTGTTCGGCGACACGGCGTTTGAACTCCTCGAACTGCTCCCCCTTGGTCCAGCGGATCGGGTCTGTCATGCCACTCGCATGGAGAGCCGCGATCTGAGCTCTCTTCTCGTCATCCATCGGGCCTGACATCTCGATCCGGTGGACCTCGTTGCAGGCATCGATGCAGTCGAGCCGCAGCGTCGAGCGGATTGAGCGCGGCTCTTCGCCAAAGCCCCAGATCGGCAGGCCATAGGTCTGACCCATGGCGCCGCCGATCGGGAACGAATCCGGGATCTTGCGCTGATCGATGACATCAAGTCGGCCATTATCGCCGGCGAGCGTGAGCATCTCGCGCTGGGGCAGGATATCCACCGGCGAGCGCACCAGGGCAGCGATGGCGTGCACCACCTTGCCGTCGGACGCAGCCATCCGTGTCTTCCGCAGAACCATACCACCACAGATCATCAGGGCCCCGAGAAACGGGGGCTCGACGTCCATCTGGGTCATGACGCCGCCGAGATCCGAGATTGCACTCTCGGGAGGCAGAGAGTGGATCGACCCCGTCAGCTGGAGCTGCGTGCTGGAGCCGCGCTTGTTGATCACGAAGCCCAGAACCTTCTCGGCGGGGAGTGCTGCCTCCGTAGCCTCGAGGATACCGACTGCAAGGTAATAGCTGAACGGCACCTCGGATGACGGGGTCCGAAACAAGCGATCCATGCTTCGGTTCGCACCGATCGCGTTACGAAAGATGATCTGGCCGCGCAGTTGATGTGTCATGCCGACATGGTCATGCCGGCTCTCGCAAGCGACAAGCCGATCCGTCTCAGCAGGTCAGAGCGTTTCAGCTGGCTCCATGACACTGCCGTATGCGTAGCGATACGACTTCAGCCAGGGCTGCTCGGTCGGCAGGATGGCCAGGTAGCCGAGCCACAGTTCCAGTGCCTGCTTCAACGTGAACCGGGTCGTGGAGAAAAACTCCTCTGTCCGGTTTGACGGCATCCGTTCGGTCACGAAGACCATACCGTCGGTGCTGAGACAGGCGCTGCCTTCGACAATGGCCCAGCGATCCTCGTCATACCGACCGCGGCGCTCAAGCCTGATGGCCGTCCGTCCAGACTGATCGACCAGGAGGACATAGGAGTCGACAACCAGTCCGGCGTCGGGGTGGGGCATGGATGCCATGTCAGACCTCATCTCGGACGGGAAAGCAGGATCTGGCGGTCCGCCGGCCAGCGCAGCCGGTAGCCCGTGCGGACCTCCTTCTCGCCATTGGCCGGGATGTCGAACTTCCACGCGATCACGCCACGTTTCTCCTCGGAGACCGGCTCCGAGCCGGGTGTCATTGTCGAAAGGCGCTCGATCTCGACATTGGACTGTTCGGAAACCGGAAGGCGATCGACCACCGTCATTGCGACAGGCGTCTGCCTGAGATTGCGGATCGTCGCCTTGAACTCACGCGTGTCGGATCTCGTCGAGCCCATGATGCCGGGCCCTTCTTCCTTGCGCGAGAGGGGAGCGTAGGTGACCTGGATGCGATCATCGATGCCGAAGCCGAGCTTGACCTGAGCTCCCGGAGCCGTGAGCGGAATCTGACCCTGGCCGATCATCTGGGAATCGCGCGTCAGCGTGACGGGCCCCGGAAACAGTGGCGCCTCGTCGGGGGCTGTGAAGGTCGCCTCGATGTATGCCGCGGGGTCGAGTGATGGTGCCGTCTGCAGGCTCACCGCCGGGGTCAACGCGGTCTGCTTCAGGAGGATCGTCCTGTTCGAGGCATCGCCGGCGATGCTGACGCGACCAGGCACTTCGAAGACGACGCTGTACCCGGCCGTCTCCACAGTTGCCTGCTGCTCGGTCGCAGCCACCGACATCCTCATATCGGCAAGTCCGGCTCCTCCGAATTCCTGCATCGGGGCCGTGGGCATGCCTGGGCGAGGCATCGGTGCTGGCCGCGGTGGTTCAGCGACGCGAGCGACGAGCGTGCCGACATCGGGCACTGATGTGCGTCGCTGGGTCTGGATCGTCGAAACGCTCAAGGCGACGTCGGTCCAGTCTTCGCCTGTCGCCTGCGAAATGCGGGCACGGCGTGCAAGCTGGAGGCTGGCTGCTTCCTTCGCCGTGGCCGAGACGAGCTTGGCATCATAGGCGGCCGACCAGCGCGCGGATCCGACCTTGTAGGAGACGCGGAAATCGAAGCTGCCTGCGGCCGGGCTCTCCACCGCAATGGTGATGTCGCGCAACGGGTTTCCCCCGCCGTGATGTGGCATGATCGAGGGCGGTCGGCCGACGTCGGTGGCCTCAAGCGCGTCGATCTCGGCGTCGGTCTGCTCGATGCGGATCCCGATCGCACGCGCGTCTTCTGCGGCCTTGGCCAGGCCATTGCCCAGGACGACCCAGCGCTCTTCCCAACGCAGGGGATCTGTCTGTTCGTCCGGCAGTGTCGCCAGTGGCGCCTCGGCAAACTTGGCGATGAAGGCTCTTCGCCGCTCGATCAGATCCGCGGCGGCTGCATACTCGGCGCGCTTCGCCTTGAGAATGGAGAGCTTGGCCGCCAGCTCACGGCTGACGACGGGCCGCGCGGGCGCCGGTGCCGGTTTGTCATCAACAGACAGGATCCGGAGATCGCCGCTGCCCGATGCTTCGACCCTGACCGATGCGATGTCGAGTTCCGGGGGAAGCCCACGCAGGACGATCTGGTGCGAACCAGCTGGAACCTCGACCTTTGCCGCTCTCGTCACGATCGCGGCGTCGGGATGAACGCTGACCTTGTCGATCCGAGAGTTGGCCTCGACGACAGCTGCGAGAACGGAGGTTGACGACAGAAGGCCAAAAGCCAGGGAGAGCGTGAGCAGGCGGGTTTTCATTCGATCATTCCCAAAAGGTGAGACGCCCCAGTCCGTACGCGGCATAGGTCACATCGAAGCCGAGCCCCGCGATCAGGACCGCGCTCAGCCTGGCAATGGCTGCCCCGAAGCCGGGCACGAAGATCAGGACGCCGACAAACAGCAGCGTCAGGCCCGTCATCCGGTTGCCGGCATCCCTGATGTGAGGCGGGAGCCAGGGGCTGATCGCACCCCATCCATCCAGACCTGGAACCGGCATGAGGTTGAGGACGAGCGCCATGGCCTGGAAGAAAGCCAAGGCCGCCAGAGCTGCATCGAATTCGGCGGGACTGTTCTCGTCGACCAGCATCGTCCAAAGGATGGCCAAAGCAAGGAGGCAGAGCGCGTTGGCCGCCGGGCCCGCAAGCGAGATCAGGCTGTCCCAGAGCCGGCCCGGGATCCGCGATGTCTCAAGCCAGACTGCACCTCCAGGCAAGGCAATGCCCCCGATTGCGAGGACGATGGCCGGCAGCACGATCGAAGTGAGCGGATCGACATACCGGGCCGGATCGAACGTCAGGTAGCTCAGGGTCCGTTCGCTATGGTCGCCTGCGAGGTAGGCGGCATAGGCATGGGCGAATTCATGCAGGCAAAGCGAGACCAGCCAGCCCGAGACAATTGCGACGAAGACCAGGGGCGAGCCCACGGCATACTCGGCATGGAGGGCTGCGAAGGCGCCGGCGCACAGCAGGACGAGCATCGAGAAGTTGAGGCTGGGCCTGACCAGCCAGGTTGCTGCAGTGGCTTGCACCCGATCTGTCCTTTCCCCGATCAATCCTCTGATCGAGGAAGATCCAGGAATGATAGATGGATTCGAGCCAAGTCACGAATCGATCCATCAATAGATCGGTGGATGAGCTGTCCCGGCCGGGGCAGCCGCGTCCGTTACGGGCCGGACATCGCCATCGGTGCCGGATCGTCTATGGCCACCGTATCGGCGAGCGACGCCTCGATGGCCTTGACATCGGCGTCGTTGAGCATGGCGAAGTGATCGACACGCTTCTTGTTAGAGAGCGTTCCGCCATTTTGCAGGAGCAGACGCGCCAACAGCATCGCGTCCTTGTTCGGCATGTCCACGACGTCGTTGATGGCCTTCATGGCCGCATCGAATTTGACGATGTAGGTGATCTCTTCCTTCAGGTCCGTCTCGATCGTGTTGGCGACCTTGTCGAACAGGAACTCGACCTGTGGCGTGGCATCGAAGTAGCGGTACAGGTGGTCGGTCTCGCTGAGGACCTCGACCTCGCGTTGCGGCGTCATCTTCCAGTCCATGTAGTCGAATAGCGGCTTGGAGAAGCTCTCCAGGGCATCGTCGTAGCCGCGGGGATCGCGCACGATTGCGGCTGAGACCGGGAAGATGGCGTGCTCTGGGGTGAAGCCCCGCGAGGACAGCGTCGAATGCACCAGGAAGCGCGAGATGCGGCCGTTGCCGTCCTCGAACATGTGCAGGAAGACGAATGTCGACGAGATGAGCGCAGCTGCGACCACCGGGTCGGTTCCGCCCAGGCGCCGTGTCATCCCAGTCCAGCTTCGCGTCAGGTCAGCGATATCGCCCGGCTTGGGGCAGATGAAGTGAACCTTCTCCCTGTGATCGCCCATCGTCTCGCCGACGAAATTCTGGAAGTCGCGAAGACCGGTGGCTGCAAAGCGCGGGTCGACGATGGCGTTCTGGAGATCGACGAGGCTTGCAAGGCTGGTCGGATCGAAGGAAGTCGCGTTCTCCAGCGCGTTGATGAACCGGCTGGCACGTTGCGGCGACGGCTTCTCGCGCTCGATCTCGAAGGAGGACTTGGTCTCCTTGGCCATCAGGTAGCGGTTAGCGCGGGCCAGGATGTCGGGCGAGGTCTCCGCGATCATGTCGCCGGCGACCCGGCTCAGATCCTCCGCCTGCCGGCGCCGGATGCGGTCCGTGCGCCGAACGGTCAGACAGAACTCGCCTGTCCCGAGCAGGTTGTCGAAGACCTTGTGACGAGGCGAGCGAACCTGGTCGCAGACAATGTGGAGGTCGGGGTCGAGCGCGTCGACATAGGTGACGGTCCCGGCATCGGGGACATCGAGCCTGCGGCCGGTGAGGGTCTCGTACAAAAACCAGGCCCGACGTGCCACGGAGCCGTTGGGCTCGTCACGGACCATCTTCGCGATAGGGTCTGGGCCGATTGTTCGGAACGCCGCGGCCATGACCCCCATGTCGAGGGGCTCATAGCGCAGCGCGAACCGTAGCTGACCAGCGATGCTGTCCTCGGGCATGTAGCGGGCGGGGTAGTGCTCCCGCTGCGACTTCAGACCCTCGATGGTGCGCCGTGCGCCCTTACCGCAAGTCGAGACGACAAAGGCCGGCGGAACCCGCAGGCCGAGCATCTCTTGCAGTCGAGCTTGGCCGACTAGGGTTTCAGACACAGAAGCTGCTCCCGTGGTGGATCGCTCAGCACCCTAGCAAAACACTCAGAAAATCACAACTGGCTGGTAAAATGCTCAGTTCGTACGGCAGTCGAGATGCTGACTGAGCATTTTGCCACATCTGCTCGCCACTCTGATCAATCTACCAGTCTGCTGAGCGTTCTGCCAGTCTGAACGAATCGCCAGAACAGGCTTCGCATCTGGGCGGATCGCCACTCGCCTGAGCCGATCCCCACGCCAGTCAGAAGCCGCCCGGTCCGAGGCCCCAGTTGCGATCTTCGTCATTGCGGCGGTTGTCGGCTTCCGGCGGCGTCCGGCCAGAGCTGCGCTGCACGCCGTCTGATCCGGTCCAGCTGAAGGTCACGCCCCAGCCTGTGCTCTTGCCCGAGTTCGATGGGTATGACCTGAGGGACTTCGTCACCGAAACACCGCCGAGCGTCATCGTCCCGGCCTTGAGCCCCAGAGCCGAGATGAAAACCTGATCGATCAGATCTTCGTCGACGAGGTCGCTCTCGCGGATCAGGGACGGGTCCTTGATCGCTGCTTCACGGCGCTTCCTCTCCGCAATCTCTGCCCGCAGTTCCGGAGCGCGTTCGAGATAGGCGTCGGCATGCGGCGTGGCCACGGGCACCTTGCCGCGCTGCATGGGCAGGTAACCGTCGCGGTAGGCGGCCAGGATCGCTGCTGCAGCATCAGGGCCGACGATCAGGACGGTGTCGATGAGGCTGGCGTTGCGCATCAGGATGTCGTCCTTCAGCGCTTGCGGCAGCAGATCGCCTTCGAGGATGACCCTGCGAGCGTTGCGCGGCAGGATCCCGGGCAGGGTGGCCAGAAAATCAGTCAGAGAGAGCATGCTGTCAGTTGCGTCCTTCAATGAATACGGCCTCGACCTTCATGATCGCACGGCCGATCGCTTCGGGCACTTGCGGGATGACCGCGTCGCCGAACGCTGAGGTGAGGAGACGAGATCCAGATGTCCCGCGTGGACCGCCGACCGCAATGCGGAGGCCAGCCATTGAGGTGGATAGCCCATCATCCAATTGTAGGTGACGCACAAGCCCGCCGTTCCATCGAGGCCAAAGCGAAGGCATGCCTTCGCGATCTCCCCCGCCGCGGCCCACTTCTCCTGCCTTGGGTCCAGCGGCGCCGTGACCAGGGGAGGGGGCGGAACGCCGTCGAGCACCATCTGACTGCCGGGACTTGAGAGCGATGACGTTTCCTGCAGCTGTGCCTGACGCTGCTTCTTCGTGGCGGGCTTGCGTTTGCGGGCCTGGGCTTCGAGCATCAGCACCGACTGCCTGATCATCGTTGACGTCGAATGCCTGATCGGGCCGGCCCGCCCGGCCGCCCCGCCCCGGTTGGACCCGCTCGTGCCCGCGATCGGCGTTGGAAGCTTGACCTGGTCGACCCAGCTGGTCGAGGTCGCAGGCAATGATCCATGACCGTGGCCGATCATGGTTGGCGCCGAGCGTCGAAGCGTGGACCAATAATGGCCAGAAGGCGTAGCGCTGACGTCCCAGCTCATCGAGCACAGCGTCACCGCCTCGATTTCGGAGGCGATCGCTGTTTTCAAAAGCTGCCCAACGAGGGCGCGTTTCTCCGACAATGCGCAGGGCTTCGAAGTAGAGGTTGGACTGGTCTCCGTCGAGGCCACGTCCTTTGGCGTTGGCTCCGGAGATGTCCTGACATGGAGGGCTTCCGACGACGATATCGGGGAGAAAGCCCAGATCTCGGCGAAGTCCGGCTGCCGTGACGCTTCGAACGTCGTCATAGAGGAGCACATTCGGGTTGTTTTGCGCGTAGAGCGCGCGTCGCCAGGCCACCTTCTCGGCGGCTGCGACCGTCGTGAAGCCGGCGCGATGCAAT
This sequence comes from Bosea sp. RAC05, assembly GCF_001713455.1. NCBI lineage: Bacteria > Pseudomonadati > Pseudomonadota > Alphaproteobacteria > Hyphomicrobiales > Alloboseaceae > Allobosea > Allobosea sp. RAC05. Next base: position 181,329 of record NZ_CP016463.1, on the reverse strand, counting down.
CCCAGCGACCAGCCGCCAGCGGCCGCGCTGAACAGGTCCAGGACGCGATACCGGTTCATCGACGACGAGCATGGCGAGCGATATGAAGGAATGCCAATGGAAGCCCCATGGAATGAATCGCAAGGAGCATAGGATTGAATCTCGCGTCCATCAAAGACGAATAGAGGTCGATCCTTGAAAGTCGTGGATCATGCTTCGCCCATCTCCCATTTCTCTCATGGAGCTAGGCAAACGCTGCCTGATTCTTCACAGTTCGAGCGCACCAAGCCGAGGCCGCTGATGACGCCAACCACTGACACGCTGACGCTCTCGGTCTTTGCCGACTACTTCCAGTTCTATCTGCTCGATGAGTCCGTCGACGAGGATCTCGGCGCATTGTGGGACGACGAGGCTGTCGAGCGGCTGCTTGCAGTCGGGCGTTCCAGCATTGGAATCGGCACAGCGCGCAACATGGCCGTGCCGGTCGCAATCTCGCTCTTCGACGAGGCCCCCGATCTCGACCTCGACGCCTGGGACATGGTCAACGAGTGCTCGCTGTTGCTTCGGTCGGGCCGGCTCGTCATCCTCGGCGGTACCGCCTATCTGCCCGATGCACCGCGCCTGCCGGTGGCGCCTGGGGATTACCGCGTGCGCATCTCCTATGCCGGGCTCGACACTCTCAGCGAGAATGGGCTTGAGGGCGACGACTTCTACCGGATCGATATCTGGCCCGCGGAGCCGGGTTCGCTCGTGATCCACAAGGCGCGAGCCGAAACGCCACTGTGAAGGATGCCGGGCTCAGGCGCGGGTTGCCGATAACTGCAGCAGGATCGTTGACAGCTCCGCACACTCCACGAGGCGCATAGCCTCGTCGACTGAGAAATCCGAGACGGTGCGCTCGGCCCTCTCGGGGAACTTCTTTGCCCGCTTTTGGACTTCGAGAGGGAAGACCTCGACGATTGCCTGATCGTGGCCACTGCGGAACTGCTTGCGGTAGCTGTAGCTTCCGATCGCACGGTGCCCGATGCGGCCGCGGACGCCGGCCTCCTCGAAGGCTTCGATCTCGGCGGCCTTGTGCGGCTTCTTTCCCTTGATCGGATTGCCCTTGGGGATTGACCAGCGCCTTGTCTCACGGGTCGTGACGAGGACGACCCTCACCTGCCCGTCAGAGCCGATGAAGTAGGGCAGTGCCCCAATCTGAGGTCGTTTGTCACCGGGATCGTGGATCATGGCGGCATGCTTTCGAGGGAGGGTCGCTCCGTTGCGGATTAAACCGGTGATACGCAGTTGCATCACCTGTCCCGGCATTGCACGCAAGAATAAATATCGTGATCCTTGAGTTCGAATCGGGATGCGACCATGAAGGCCATGACCACCATGACAATCGACCTTGGAGACAGTGCCATTCGCGTGGCCGAGCTCGCGATCGAAATGTCACTCCCGCCAGAAGGCGTCGTTCTGATCGCCCTGGCCGAGCGCATGTCCTCGGATGGCAGCTGCTCGACATCTCCCGCCTGCGAGCAGCTGCTGAGGCTGGCCGACGAGGTCGAGGCTGCGCCACCCGTGACGGAAGCCGATGCCCGTCTGCTGGCTGAACGCATTCGCTATTTCGCTCAGCTGACGACCACGCTGCCGATGATCGATCTGGCGGACATGGCTGCTGCGGCTGAGGCGACTGCCGCTGCTGATGATGCTGATGATGCTGATGCCGGCGCCCCTGCCGATGCTGGGACGGGTGCTGCTGACGGTGCTGCTGCCGATGATCGCTGAGGCATCGTCGGAACTGGCCGACAATCCAGGTCATCTCGCGTTGCTGTCGCAGGCGCAAAGCCGGATCGATCACCTCACGGCGAGGCTGGAGGCGGCGGAGCTGACCGCTGCCAAGCTGCTGACGACTCAAACGCCCCGTGCCGCTCTTGCGCGCACTCATGAGCGACTGCGCTGGCTGCTCCGGATCGTTTCCTCATCCGGTGGACACATGGAGGATGATGGCGGCACGAGCCATGCGCTTGCAGCGTTCTGCAATGACGGAGAGCCCGACACTTTCAATCTGGCCATCAATCTTGGTCTGCTGAACTGGACGCACAACAGCGACACCGACGTCTCCACGGTGCGGATAAGCCCCCTGGGAACCGCTTTCATCCAGGAGAGCGAACGCATTCACGCTCGCGCCGCAGGCTGGCGCCGGATGACAGCCGATGAGCTCAAGGCGCTGCCTGGCAACGGCTCCTATCCAGCCCTGGTGCGTTTCGAGGCCGGCGAGTGGGCCGGCCATGTCGGCCTGCCAGGTGAACCCTGGGACTGGCACGATCAGGATCTGCAGGAGGCCTTGTGGCTTCCGGTCGATGAAGCTGTCGGCCGTGTCCCCACCGACGCGCACGGGATCTACATCGCCTCGAAGTCGGTCCATGGTCCACGCTGGCGCAAGCTGCGAGCCAAGGGCGTCCCGATTATCTCGACATGGATCGACGAGGCTGAGATCGGCAGCACCCGCGACTGGCCCGATCTCTGGTCTCGGTGCGTGATCGAGGCCGCATCCTGCTCGGTGCTGATCGTCTACCGTGATGGTCCCGACGAGATCCTGAAGGGTGCATGGGTCGAGGCAGGGGCAGCCCTGGCAGCAGGCCGGCATGTCATCGCCGTCGGTTGCGACGAGTTCACTGTTCGCCACCACCCGCGACTGATGCTCGCGCCGGATCTCGAAACGGCTCTGCAGCTCGCCCACCTGCTGTCGCTCAAGGACCAGAGCAGGGCCAAGACCGTGCCTTCGGATGCCGCAGAGCTGCGCCGCGATCTCGCACGGGCTCTAACGTCCTATGGTGGCCGGTTGAACAGCGACTTCCCCGCCGGATCCGACGTCCAGGCGTGGCACGGTAGCCTGCACGATGCCGATGTGAGCGTGCGCATCGTGGCTGAGAACTGCCTTCGCATCGTCAGCGAGCAGGGTGGATCTACCGATATGGCCTTACGGATCAGCGAACGCATTGCCGCGCTCATCCACAGCCAGCCGGTCACCTGACTTCACTCTGCGGTTTCGGCTTGCTGCCGGCGCCTTCAAGATCGCCTTCCAACGAATCGAGGACATGCATGTCGACCGTCGCCAGCCGTATCGCCCAGGAACTCGCCGTCGAACTCTGGCAGGTGGAGGCTGCGATCGCGCTGCTCGACGAAGGCGCGACGGTTCCGTTCATCTCCCGCTACCGGAAGGAAGCCACAGGCGCGCTGGACGATATCCAGCTGCGCAATCTCGCCGAGAAGCTCACCTACATGCGCGAGCTCGATGCCCGGCGCCAGGCCATCCTGGAGAGCATCACCGAGCAGGGCGTTCTCACCGACGCGCTGCGCGAGCAGTTGGAGACGGCTGACACCAAGGCACGCCTCGAGGACATCTATCTCCCCTACCGCCCCAAACGCCGCACCAAGGCGCAGATCGCGATCGAGGCCGGGCTTGGACCACTCGCAGATATCCTCCTCGCATCACCGGTTCATGATCCTGTTGTCCAGGCCGCCAAGTTCGTCGAGCCGGACAAGGGCATCGACAACCCGCAGGCCGCTCTCGAAGGCGCTCGTTCCATCCTCATCGAGCGCTTCGGTGAGAGCGCCGATCTGATCGGCGCGCTGCGCGAGACCTTCTGGCGTCATGGCGTCCTCACCGCCAAGGTCAGACCGGGCAAGGACAGCGCCGATTCCAAGTACCGCGACTATTTCGACCATACCGTTGCGATCGCGAAGATCCCTGCCCATCGCATGCTCGCGATCATGCGCGGCGAGAAGGAGGAGGTCCTGGACGTCAGGCTACTGCCTGAGGCCGAGGAAGGCAGTCAGGGATACGAGGGCCGCATTGCTCGCCAGTTCGGGATCGCCGATCGCGGCCGTCCGGGTGACCGCTGGCTGCTGGACGCGGTCCGCTTCGCCTGGCGGACCCGCATCGAGATGAGCCTGTCCCTCGATGTCCGCATGCGCCTGCTGGAGAAGGCGGAAGAGGAATCGATCACGGTGTTCGCGGCCAATCTGCGCGACCTTCTGCTGGCAGCTCCCGCCGGCGGTCGGCCGACGTTGGCCCTCGACCCCGGCTTCCGGACCGGCGTCAAGGTTGCGGCCATCGACGCCACCGGCAAGGTCGTCGATCACGCCACCATCTATCCGCACGAGCCCATGAGGCGGTGGGATGATTCCCTGCGGACACTCGCGAGCCTGGTCCGGCGGCACAAGATCGAGATCATCGCTGTCGGCAATGCGACCGCCAGCCGCGAGACAGACCAGCTCGCCGGCGAACTGATCAAGTCCATGCCCGACCACGCGTTGATCAAGGTGATGGTGTCCGAGGCCGGAGCGTCGGTCTACTCGGCTTCCGAATACGCCTCCCGCGAGCTTCCCGACCTCGACGTCACGATCCGCGGCGCCGTCTCGATCGGCCGGCGGCTTCAGGACCCGCTCGCCGAACTGGTCAAGGTTCCGCCGCGGTCCATCGGCGTCGGGTCCTATCAGCACGATGTCTCGGAATACCGGCTCGATCGAACCCTCGACGCCGTCGTCGAAGACGTCGTCAACAAGGTCGGTGTCGACGTCAATTCGGCGTCGGCCAAGCTCCTGGCCCGGGTATCAGGCATCGGCGAGTTCCTGGCCGAGAGCATCGTCCAGTACCGCGACACACATGGTGCCTTCAAAAGCCGCGAGGAGCTGCGCAACGTTCCCCGACTCGGCCCGAAGACGTTCGAGCAGTGTGCCGGCTTCCTTCGCATCCGCGATGGCGAGAACCCCCTCGATAGCTCATGCGTCCATCCCGAGGCCTATCCCGTCGTCCGAAAGGTCCTCGAAGCGACCAAGAGCGACATCCGCGTCGTGATGGGAAACCCAACCCTGCTGCGCAAGCTGAAGCCCCAGCAGTTCGTCGACGACGCCTTTGGACTGCTCACGGTCAAGGACATCCTGACCGAGTTGGAGAAGCCCGGGCGTGACCCGCGGCCCGCCTTCCGCGCCGCTGAATTCAAGGCCGGCATCGAGAAGATCACCGACCTTGAGCCGGGCATGATCCTCGAAGGCACGGTCAGCAACGTCGCCCCTTATGGAGCCTTCGTGAATGTCGGAGTCGGGGTGGATGGGCTCGTGCACGTCACAGCCATGGCGAAAACCTTCGTCAAGGACCCGCGTTCGATTGCCAAGCCCGGCGACATCGTTTCGGTCAAGGTCATGAAGGTGGATGTGCCTCGCAAGCGCATCGAACTGACCATGCGCCTCGATGATCCTCTGTCATCCGATACGGCGGGGAACGACTTCCGGCCGGCTTCGAAGTCGATGAAAGCGCCGAAGGCGACCTCTACGCCGTCCTCAAACCCGTTCGCCGAGGCGTTCGCCAAGGCCGGGATGACGCGGCGCTGATCTGAAACCAGCCTTCAGCCAGGCTGGCCAGTCCGAAGACGCTCGTTCGATCCTCGCGAATCTGGTTCAAGGTTCAGGTGCCTTTGGCGCCTGGGCCCAGTTGCGATGAACGCCGACCATATCCACGACGCCGAGACTGGCGCGATTGCAAAAGAAGGGGAGGGACCACCTCCCGACTTGCGTGCGCGCGCAGCTGCCGTGGTGGCACAAGCTGATGCATCGGGACGCGATGGCTGGATGGCCATCGAGGTGCCAGACGAGATCAGCCGCGACGGCTACCTGCGCATCCCGCGCGCCCCGTTCGAGCAATGGGCATTGTCGCGGACAATCGACGGGGCGTCCAAAGCGCAACTCTGGACGCCAGTCTGCCAGCCAGGCGACCCTGGCGTTCATGACCGCTTTCTTGCCGACTGGCTCCTTGGCGCTGGCTTCAACCCGGCCGACATTCAACCTGGAGGGGCGGACCCGGTCATGGATGCATTTCGCGCGTCCGTCCTGGCAGCAAGGGCTAGAATCGAGAAAGAGGTGCTCGCGCGCAGCCCGCGGCCAGCTCGCCCTGAGCGAAATGAGCCTTCTCGCCCCGAGAGGCGCCACTCCAATGCGATCCCGCCCGCCAGGGGGCGACCGAACCCTATGTCGAAGCCAAGCAAGGCTTTCCAATGGACGCTGGAAGAGGACTGCGACTACGCGCGGCTGGCCGAAAAATCTGACTTCATCGGCTACCTGTTCAGGCTGCCGTCAGTGAGCACGACAATCGTCGCGCAGGTCATGCATATGCATGAGGACGCCGATGACGGCTACCTTATCGTTCGTGCCGAGCCGATCGGTGAAGGGCAGGCGTCCCGGAGCTATTACGGCCCATTGCGCACCTGGTCTCAGGAAGACGTCAGGGCTGCGGCATGGCTGGTCCTTGAGCGCGTCGAAGCGTGATCAAGGATCGCGCCTCGTTCAATCCATCAATTCATTGTTACGCTGACGCATAATCCGCCCGCCAATCGGATTGATCCATCATTTTTGTGCAGAATCCATGCGCTTGCTTAGAAACGGGATATCCGAATTCGGTTCTTGTTAAGCTCTGTGGAGCTAGGTGTCATTCCGACGGTGATTGCCGTGGCGTCCTGTGGAGTGTGTCCGTGAATCTGGCAGTGAAGACCGAATTGGATCCCGCGGTGTCAGCCCGGATTTCTCGCTTTCCTGTCGCGACATTCCTTCCGGCCTCGCTCGACAGCCGCCGGCACCGCCGTGTCGCACTGCGTCTTTCCGGGCGGTGCATGTTCGAAGACCGCACCGAATACGACTGCCAGACGATCAACGTCTCCGTCGGCGGCGCAGCGCTCAGCTGCACGGAGCAGCCGAAGGTCGGGACCAGGGTCGTGGTCTACCTCTCCTTCCTGGGCCGGCTTCAGGGCAAGGTCGTTCGTTCGCTGTTCGGCGCTTTCGCCATCGAGTTCGAGGTGAGCGACTACAAGCGCCGGAAGCTGGACGAGCAGATCAGGTGGCTCGAAAACAAGCCCGCGGAAGATCTGGTCGACGGGCGTCGCGAGGAACGCATCATGCCGCTGAAGCGCGATGCCACCCTGACCCACGAGACGGCTCCCTATCGGGTGAAGATCATCGATGTCTCGCGTTCCGGCGCGGCGATCCAGACCGACCTCGATCTGCCGGTCGACGCCATCGTGACACTCGGCGAGGATGTGAAGGCTCGCGTCGTGCGCACGTTCGTCGGCGGGATCGGCGTCGAGTTCTTTCGGCTTTTGCCGTTCACCCGTTTCGATGACACCATCACCTTCGACATCGACTGAGGGGTGGCCATGGGAAGCGTCTACGCAGCGAGGGCAGCCAACGCACGCCGGATCGGCGAGCGCCTGATTGCGCAGCTGGAGCAGGGCTATCTCGTCTTCACCCACGAAGGCGAGATGCTCAAGCGCGAGGACGTCAGCCTGACTGGCTTTGGGGGCAATGGGGGACTCACTGTGCAGCAGGTCGTGTACATGGATGAAGATCGCGAGTGCGATAACGGGATGCATATGCCCATCGCAGAGTTCGATGCCCTCTTCCGGGACTGGCGCGTCGTCGATCCGCGCCATGTGAAGCCCTTCGTGCCTGCGGCGTCACGCGGGCGTGTCTGAAGCTCATCGCAGCAGATCCTGGGGCTCATTCAGCGCCCCCTTCATCCACGAGCTCGCAGATCGCCTGACAGGGCTGCGCGTCCTGGAAGTCTTCGCCGGCAATGGCCTGTTGGCCGCACTGCTGAAGGAATGCGACGTCACCGTCACCGCGACCAGCGTGCTGTCAGGCCAGGACTGGCATGAGCATGGACTGCTTCATCCCGTCGAGAAGCTGCGCGCACGGGAGGCGGTTGAACGTCACGGCTCCCAACACGACGTCCTGCTGATGTCGTGGCCGCCGGCGAACGAGGCTGCGGCCGACGCCGCCATCGCCTGGGGCTGCGAACGCCCGATCATCTTCATTGGCGAGATCACCGATGCCTCGCGTGGCTTCGCGGGCCTGGGAGGTTGCGCAAGCGATCTCTTCTTTGCCATCACCCGGATCGATCGCGAGTTTGCAGCCTATCGCGGCCGCGGATCTCTGGATCGTGCCGTCGAAATGCATCTCGACGCAGGTCTGCTCGGCAATGCGCGCGCGGACGCTCGATAGCCACTGACATCGGACCAAAGCCCCTGCATAGTCGGCGCCGCGCAAGGCCGAGGACATCAGCATGAACCGCTTCGTACCCGTGATCCTTGCCGCGGCCGCTATCGGATCTGCCTCCAGCGCAGCCAGATCGGCCGAGCTGATCGAGACGCGCTGCCACATGGACTATTGCGGGTGGGTGTCGATCGAGGAACGCGACATCATCGCGTCAAACGCTTCCGGAGCGCTATTCAAAGTGCGGACCAAGGGGTGGTCGGCGCACTATCCCGGCGGGGACTACAGCAAGCGTGTTCCTCGCAAGTACGGCGGCGAGAGTACCTCCTATGTATTCTGCTCGAAGACCGAACCAGCGACCCTGTTCTCCTATGAGGGCAAGATCACCGTCAGCCCTCTGCCACTGGGAACGCCCGACGTTTCGGTCGGAGCCAGCATCAGCGCTGTGATTTTCTATTTTGCTGTCTGCCACGGACTGAACGTGAAGCAGCAGGACGTTGCCGAGGTCGGCGAGCAAGGCGCCAGGCGTCTGGGCTATCGCGTTGCTGACCCCGACAAGGCCCAGTATCCGATCGCCCGCATTGAGGACTTTCTGCGCCGGTGACGCTTCAGGCCGTTACCTCAGGCTCCCAGGGGTGAATGGCTGCGGCCGCAGGGGCGCCGCGGCGGCCCCAACCAGCGCCGGCTGGTAAATTGCAGCTCGCTCCCGCGAAAGCAGCCTTTCAAGTGAATCATAGGGGCGCAGTACGGCTTTGTGCCGTCCAGTCGCCTCCCAGACGCTGGGCGATACCAGTCCATATGCGTTGTTGATGACGAGCGGGCCCCACATCACGATCCAATCGACGACAGGCTTGAAGGCCATCCTCAGCCTGTCCGTGAGACCTCTCCCCCAGGTCCGCAAGGCCGAAAGAGCCAGATCTTCGCGGTCGTGGTCGAACACCGAGAGCAGTTCGTCCTTTGCCTCGACGAAACGGCCAACGATGGGATGATTGCGGCACAATTCGGCGACGCGTTCGAACTCGACCTGGCGAAGGGCGTAACGATGCATCGCCATCTGACGCGAGAGGGGGAACGCGTCGCGCGACGCAGGCGTGGGCAGAAGCGCGATAAATCCTTTCCAGCATGATGCGAGCAGAGCCTCGACCGCTCGTGCTGCAGCCATACGATGAATGGCGACCACGCCATTTATGCCCTGGGTTTTCAGGGCCTGAGCATTGGCGACATCGGTGATGAATGCGATATCCCCGCTCGTCCCGATCGATCTCCGGATCATGGGATCAAGGACGCTGCTGAACACTGCAACGACCTTTCCGCCCTTGGGATCGAACCCAAACAGGGGCTTGTGCCGGCCGGCTTCGATGCCTCGCAGCACAAGGTTCCTCGGTGAATTGGCAGAGGCAGCAGCAGCGATGTCCAGGGAGGCGCAGAGCCTGTCTGCAATAGCTGTCACTGTTTTTCGTGAGACCTCGAACCGACGAGCCAGGTCCACATGGCTCTCCAGGAGGCAATCTGACTCGATTGCCGCAACGAGCGCAGGCGTCATGCGGAAGTCAGGATCCAGTCGCACGCCTGGCTCTACCGCTGTGCGGCCGCAATCTGCGCAGGCCCATCGCCTGCGTTCTTGCCGCATCAGCACCGTTCCGACGGCTGCCAGGCCCCGGTAACGGGACACAGCATGGCCATGGATGACGACCCTCTTGCTGCCGCAGACGCATTTCATGCCGGCGCCATCTCCAGCAACGCCTCGAACGTGATCCTTGCCACATCCTCCGGGGTCAACCCGTCGCGGATCTTTGCGACGAGGCACGCGGGCATGGCGGGACTTCCGTCCGATACGGCCTTCTGGAACGCATGCAGCGTCATGACCGATGAGGTGACTGGGCCATTCAGGCTGGTGCAGGTAGGGAATGGTCCAAGATCAACAGCTGTGAGGGGACGGAGCCCTTCTGCGACCAGCATCTTGCCCGGCATGAGCGCGGTCAAATCCTGCTGGCTGGGATCTTCAGTGGCCGACATCGCCATGAGCTCGGCCGCATCGGATGCGTAGTTCTTCCGAATGAGCGCGACGATCTCTTCATCGAGCCCGGTCTCTCGCTGCATGAAGATCATCTCGCGAGCATCGGCCATCCTCTGCCGCAGCCGGGACCGAGCCGCCTCGATCGGCTTCTCGACCAGGGCTGGCGCGACCTGTGCCAGGCGCGCCATATCGACCCGACCAGTCCGCATGAGGAGTTTGGTCCCGGTGTTGCTCAGGACGGCGTCCAAGACACGGCCTTCGTGGTCACCTCTGGCGTCGATCAAGGCCTGCATCGAGAAGACGAAGGAGTAGCCCAGCGAACGGCCCTGCGCCGCCATCGCTTCGATCCCCCCAGTCGCATACGAGCCGAACTCGTCGAGGAAAACCATGAAAGGCTCTGACCGTGGGACCGAGTCCATGCCTTCTGCGATCATCTCCTGCAGCAGGCAAAGGATCACCTGAGCGACGAAGCTCGTTTCCCTGGCGCTCTTTCCAAGGGTCGGAATGAGAACGACAAGGATTTTGCTGTTATCCCGGATGTCGTCGAGGTCGATCTCACCGCGCCCGTCCGAGATCGCATGCCCATAATCATCGATGAGGCCACTGAGCAGCCTCGTCAGCTGCATATGCAGATATCCATGCTGGTCCGTCGTCGTCACGGCCTGCTTGTGGCGCCTCGCCCATTGGAAAGAGGGCAGGGATTCCAGATAGGTCTTCAGCGAATTCCTGACCGCGTGAGGCATGTCAGGGTGAATCTCCGGATCGGCCAAGTCGATGATCTTGGTCAAAGAGAGGTTCTCCCTGACATGGACAGGGCTGAGATCCATCCGCCCGGTCTCGCGCAGGAAATGCAGGGCCCTAACGACGCATGATACAAGTGCGATTGCCCGATCATGCCAGAAAATGCCATCTCCCGAGGGTGGCGACATCATACCGACAATCAGCTGGATGATGCTGGATGCCCCCGTCTTCGCGAAGGGATTGATCGTGTTGGAGGACACTCCTCCACGCTTGCCAGGCAGCGACATGTCGAGGAGCAGGACATCGTCCTCACGCCCGGCGTCGCGCGCCATCTTGCGGATCTGACGGTAGGCGCTCCTGTCGCCTTTTCCGTCGATGAAGATGAGACCCCGCCCGGCGCCGATCGCATCCCCGGCCATAGAGCACAGCAGATTCGTCTTGCCGCTACCTGTCGCGCCGAGAACGAAGATGTGCCGCTTCAGCGCTTCGTCGTCGATATGCACGGCTTGGCCGCGATCATCCAATCCCAAGCGAACAACGGCGGTCATCGGCTTTTCTCCACGACCCGGAAGCCACCGAATGTGCCGCCACTCTCAACCCAAGAGACGACCTCCATAGGGTCGACGTTCAAGACGATTGTCCGGACACTGGGCGCGATCTCTGCGACCAGTTCCTGGGGGAGGGTTTGAATTGCGCTGGCCCAGTCTCGCCCCTGCAGAGCGCTTTTCAGCGTACGACCACGGGCCTCCACGAGAGACAGCAGCGACTTGGCCTGAGCCGACAAGTCCGACGAGGGCTTGAGCCAGAGCATGATCTGCGCTGTGCGAACCATCTGCGAGATCTCCTTTTGCCCAATCTCAGGGATCCAGGCATGCACAAGGCCCCATGCCCTGGCCGCTTCCGGATTGTCATGAGCAAAACAGGGCTCGCATGTGGGCGGGCCTTTGGGGCCGGCGAACCGGATCGCAGCCTTTGCGGAGAAGCCGCAGTGACTGCATTTGGCGATGCCAGTCTTAACTCCCAGGCCATGCCAATGACGGACGGGCCACGTCCGGAGGAAAACCTGGTCGCCCTCACCCGCCCCGGTCTCTAGCTCCTTTAAGAATTCGTCGATCCAGGGGGAACTCAACGCAGCGTCCGACATGCCTGCTCCATTGACTGATGCCGACTCCAGCATCACCGCGCAGGTATCATTGCGGAAGATTCCGTCGATGACGAATCGCAGATTGCGATTCCTGTGTGGATTGAGCCGGCGATCCAATCATCGCGCACGCCGAGCCGATCACGCTCGTGGATCAGTACGGACAGCGATCCATGTTATCGGACGACAGACATATGGAGCCTGTGCCGGCCGCTTATTGTCAGACTCGATATTATGGCGCAGGCGAGCGCGGTGCCAGGACGGGCTTGCAGACGCTGCGGGGATCGTCTTCGAGGCGGATATAGGTTACCACCTGACCATGCTCGTACTTGTCGCCGAGCTTGGACGTCAGCAGACGGCAGCCGTTGAACTCTCCGCTGCTGGCATAGGTCTGGACGCTTGAGTACTGCTCGTGACGGCGCTCGATGACGCTACCGTTCCGGTCGAAAACGTCCTGCAGCTCCTCGGAGTGGAATCTGGTGCCGCCATAGGCGTCCGACTCCGTATAGGTGCCCTTGCCCTGGTAGGTGTTGATGTAGAAGCTCGGCAGGCGGAACGAGATGCGCGCACCGGCCCACAAAGGCGCTCCATCGGCATCGAAGACAGGCTGACGACCCTTGTTCGCGGGCCCAAGCGCCTGATCGCTGGTCGGAACGTCGAAGGCGAAGACCTCAACGTCGGCTGCTCCTTCCAGCTCTCCGAGCGCGTCGATATCCTTGACGCGGGCCACGACCCGGAAACGACCCTCTTCGGACTGTTCCCAGAGCAAAACGTTCCCCGACAGCGGGTGAGCCTTGCCCTTGGCCCGCGGCTCCTCAGGCGGGAGCGCGATGGTCGCAAACCTGGTCATGTCCGAATCTCCTCCTGGGCAGGATGAACATCGCGCGCGAAACCGACAACCTATTGGTGGATAGCCGGTTGGCCACATGCATCAACGATTGCCCCCGTAATGTATGCATCGCAGGATAGAAGGTAAGATTCACGAGGTCCCGATGCTGTTTGATAAAGTTCAATCCTTGGGCAGGACGATCGGATCGAGAGTCATGCTGGCTCTGTGCGCAAAAAATGCTGGCCGGGCTATGCCTCCTTGTCCTTCCACGCCTCCTTCTCCTTCCGAGGGGCACGGGATTGTCAATCTCGGCGAACGAACCGCTATTTTCATTCGCTCCGGCAGTCTCTGGCATGGCGGATGCCGTCTTTTCGTCCTTGGCTTCGAATACGGGAAGCTGATCGGACTTCGCGATTTTGAAAGCACCTGCACATCCCCTGAGAAGGCCCGAGAAATCGCAATCGGTGCCGTTTCCGAGATGAATTTGAGTTCATTCAAGGATGAAATGCGGCAAAATTCACATCCATTTTTCTCTATTGGAATTGCTATATTCCCATTTCTGAGTTCGTTTACTTCATCTGAATTTCAATACGATGACATAGCTTCGTCTATGGCGATATCATTGAACACAAGTGAACGAATTTCATATAACTGCGCAGAGATCTTGTATTCTGTTTTCAATTCGGCGCTTTCGAATTCAATAAAGCACGTATTTAATCATACCTATCCAAGATGCGACCGTTATTCGATGATTGAATTTGAAGTCGGCGTTAGAATACTATCCAGCAATATCGTCAATTCTGATGCTCATATTGAGGCTCATCGCGTATATAAGATGCTTCGTATTGCTATCGCCGATAGTGATAGTTGCTCTGATTCGGCGTTTGGGCTTGCTTCAGACGCTCTTATTGATATTGACATTCCCGACGATAAAATTAAAATTCTTCTCAAACGGATGAAACATGTCGATTTATCGCCTCTCTCGCCATCATACATAAAACTAATATCTCAGCTTCCGACCGATTATATCCCGTTGAAAGGTGATATTGTCGGATGGAAGCATCTGTGCTATTTGTTGCCTATCATAGCTAATTTTGTTGATTCTGGAGTTGCTCTGAATAGCCTTTTGCGTGGCTTGAAACCCGACTGGCGCGCGCTCTCTCAGCGTCTATTTCCAGAAATGAAATTTGATTCTGCGTCAAATGCGTCCGACGATAGGAGGCTATTTGTACAGCTTTTAATTGCGGTTATGGATGTAAACACACATTTTACAAACACTTTGTATAGTCCTTTACATGCTTATCATAACAATGGAATTGGACGTGATTGCGCCGATATCAATGTAATTTTTGACAAACAAAATCTATATAATTGCGTTATGGTTTCGCGCCGTTGGCATGCTGCTATGCCAGTCATGCCATATGGCCCATCTGTTGCTTGGGGTCGCTACATCGCAGATTGGTCTGATCCTGAAACAGGGCTTGTTATAACGCAACTTATCAGCGCCCAGATGATGAGCGACGAAGGGGGATCAGGGCCAGATTCTTCAGGCGTTATGGGGCTTGACCACTGCGTTGCGACCTATGTCCCAAAAGCTGCATCTGGAAAGAGTACGATCGTTTCGGTCCGCCGTCCGATAGGCACCTCGATGGAGCGCGTTTCGACCGCCGAGCTCATGCTTGCGCAAGCGGGCGAGAATTCTTCGTATGTCGACGTCGTTCAGCATCAATCGCATGCCAATGCCAATCCTCCCGAAGATGCGGTTAGAGCTCTTTCTAACTATGTGAAGAAGATACAGATTGGTGAGATAGAGGTCGACTTCAATAAGCTTGAATCGATGGAATCCAGCGGGATAGATGTCGAGGCGAAGTGTGGCTACGATTGGCGAAATGCAGATAACCTGAGCGCTGCGGTACGTGCTTGGGAGCCTTTCCTCCCTCGACGCTATCGCGGTCTGGACTTGACCTCTCTCTATGGGATGTTCGCAGAGCAGGTGTCGAAACGAGGCAATGCGGCCAATCCACGTGTTTCTGAGGTAGCCAATCAGGATTGACTCGCACAACGCGTCCTGGCGGCTATCCTCGCGACTTATTAGACTTCTCACGCTTTCCGCGCAACGGAGACCCATCAATCCATGACCTCCTGGGTCAATTCACTCGACAACGTCGATCCAGCGGTGGTCGCAAGAGCAACCGCCCTGGAGGCCGAGAAGCAGCAGATCATAGGCATGCTCGACAGCTGCCTGAATGAAGAAGCTGCACTGTTCATGGAGCTCTATCACTCCGGCCAGTGGACGCGTCGGCAGATGATGATCGCGGCCGGCTCCACCATGAGCCACGAGGTGGTGAACCGACTGCCGCCAGTCCTGCCGCGGCAGCGTCGCCGTCCTCAGATTGCAGCGTGAGCGCCATGACACAGGCACAGGCTATCCAGAAAAGCGGCGGTTCCTGGCGCATCCATGACACCAAGCTGCTCGTGCAGTGGCCCAATGCCATTCCGATGCATGTCGGCGAGGATTCCAGGAAGAAGTTCGGTCACATCCTCAAACTGCTCCGCGATCGCGGCTTCAAGGTCACGGCCGACCCCGAGATCAAGGCGCGCAGCCTGCTCATCTCGCCAAGCTATCGCTATGGCCGCCGCGGTGACCTGCAGCTCAACACGCATGTCTACCCGACCGGCGCCGAGTTCCATTTCTACCAGGACACAAACCGCACCCACGCCCGCTCGGGTCGGTACGACTTCGACCAGCGTCAGAAGATGCCCTACCTCACGGGGAAGCTCTTCGATCTCGTGATCCGCGACATCGAGCGGTACCTCGCTGGCGAAGGCTTCGTGAAGCACACGAAGATCGAGACCGCGAACCCCGACCCTCTCGCGTACTTCAACGCTCATTGGTCAATGTCATCCGACCCGACGCGTGGACCGCTCCGGTTCAAGCGGGGAGCCGACGGCTGGCCCGCCGACAGCGAGATCAATTGCTGGGACCGCAAGGATGCCGACGGCATCGTCCTGAACCATGGCGACACACGCCACTACCGCAACCACAAGGGTCAGCTGTTCAAGGGTCGCGTCTATGGCGGGATCAATGGGCGCTGGCTTTACGTCTACGGGCCCGGGGCACGCGACTTCACCCATGTCAGCAATTGGGAGTTGTTCACGGCCGCGCCTGGAGCACCGCGGCGCGACTTCGGAAAAGCGAAACGCGACGCACGTCTCGACAAGGATCTGCAGGCTGCCCTCAAGGACAAGGACTACGGGAAAGCCGCCAAGCTCATCGACGTGATCAAGCGCCTGGCCGAGCGCGAGAACTCCGTCGCTGCTGCCCAGGTCCAGCAGGCGGCCTAGAACTCGGTTCCGTTCATCACTCCGATAGCATCCCCCGCCGCACCCAGCGGCCTATAACACGCAGGCAATCGCAATCGGTGTCGTGATCTGGTACCCGCCGCCCCGGAAGGGGCGGCTTTTCCTTGTCCTCGACGGATTCGTCACATCGAAAAAATGTGGGACGACCCGTCTGCCCCTTCGTCCCGATCGCGCGTCTGATCCGGCGCCGGCACCTGATCGGGCTCGCGAGCCAGCATGGCCGGGATATCGGCACAGCGCGCTGCGATATCGTCGATTGCGATCCCGATGCGCGGCGACCATTCCGGCGTTCCCTTCATCGAGGCCTCGACATC
This sequence comes from Bosea sp. RAC05, assembly GCF_001713455.1. Taxonomy (NCBI): domain Bacteria; kingdom Pseudomonadati; phylum Pseudomonadota; class Alphaproteobacteria; order Hyphomicrobiales; family Alloboseaceae; genus Allobosea; species Allobosea sp. RAC05. The sequence continues at coordinate 164,917 of NZ_CP016463.1, read as the reverse complement.
GACGGCAATGTCGGGAAGGCGCTTGGCCATCGCCAGGAGCTCGCTGCGAACCAGGCCTGGCTGAACCCTGGCGTCGGAGGCGAACCGCGCCCAGTGCTGCCCGGTGAGCCTTGTGGGATCGAACTCTCCACCAACTGACATGGCCAGTCGGGGCTTCACGGTCTTGAAGCAGTCCCGGAACGCAGCAGCCGAGTTGATGTCGTACAGCGGCGCCAGACGATAACCGTCAGCTCTGCAAATAAGCGAATAGTTTTTACCATGCGCGTCTGGGTTGTTCCAAAGCACTTGACCCAGAGCCCGGCGCAGCAGTTCGATCTTGGATTCTGATGGATTGACCGTGCTCTCCATCAGCTTGAACGCCGACCTCCAGCTCGGCCCACCCTCGTCCTCGTACTTCTGCGTCGGCTTCACGTTCATGGCCTGGCAGAAATCGATCTGGTGGATGCGTCGCAGCCGCGGCTTGCCGTTCACCTGGCTGATGACGCGATCATAGCGCGCGATCAGCATGTAGTGGACGTCCTCCGCCATCAGCACACGCGACTTCGGGACCTTCAGCCCCATCGCGCTCGCGACGCGCAGACAATAGTTCTCCAGGCGGATCGAGTCGGGCAGCCGCTGGATGTCGGCCTTCAGGATCTGAGCAGACGGGTAGCCGTTGCGCGGCAGGCAGACCTTGCCGTTCTTCACGAGAACGGCCGCCTTGTCGTTGACGCCGGCGAGCGACAGCCGAAAGCTCTCCTCGGCTGCAAACAGCGGCCGTTGAGGGAGCTCGCGGATCAGCTTGGCAAGGTCGGCCTCGCTCAGCTCCTGATAGTCCTCCGGCACGTCGTCCTCGAGGACGATCGGCTCGTCTTCGGCCACGATCGAGACTGCGCCCGCACAGTCGCGGCCGATTTCGCCGAGCAGGGAGAAATCGTTCTCGCCGGTGACGCCGAAGATCGATCCCAGGATCTTCCGATGATTGGGGTTGTCGGGCAGAAGTCCGGCGAGGAACGGTTCGACAACGGTATGGCCGTGCACGCCTTCGCGGACCGGCAGCGAAAGCGACAGGGGATAGGCGCCAGAGCCCGCCTTATCGATCCAGCTGTCGAGATAGCGCAGGGACAGCCGGCCGTTGCGATGATGGCTCAGGCGAGCGATCGGAACGCCGCCGATCCGGACCGAGAGCGCCTTGACCTCGTCACCGCCGGAGGGCCGGCCACGCCGGATGGTGGTCTCTGCATTCACCACTTCGGTCCTCCCTGGTCGACGTCGATATCCATCTCATCGACTGCCATCTCATCGTCGGCCTGGAGATCTGGCATCGGGGCCGGTTCGCTCTCCCAGATCATCCGGATCCCGAGCGCCCGTGTCAGCGCGAGAGCCGTCTCCAGGCGCAGCGACCCTTCGCCCTCGGCCTCGGCTACCGTTTTTCGCGATACGCCGGCCATAGCCGCCAGCTCCTCCTGCGAAATCTTTGAGCCGTTCGGACCTGCAGCCTCGCGCGCGGCGCGCAGGAGAACTTTGAATTCGCCGATCGACCTGATCTCGGTGCTCATGGCGCCCATCATTATGAACCGAATTGCAGCCTTATGGCCGCTACAGGTTACATATTGCGCCCCATGATCGACAAAATCAAGTCAGACACCTACGGGTTACATTATGGGTTTCGTGTTTAATGAACCTAACCCTAGTCACCTATGGGTTACACATTGCCATATATCCTTCGATAACTGATCGCGTGTAACCCATGGGTTTCAACGTTCTCGGTTACGTCGCTGCCTCGTAGCCTGGTGGCATGACCGTTCAGCCCATATCCTCGTGACGCCGCTTTCGAGCACTGCCTGAGGCCGCTTTCAGGCCCTGCGCGATTGCGCGGCCGACAGCTTCAAAGGGCCCATAGCACGCAGGCAGCTGGCCGCGTTGCCTTCCCCCTGAGGGGAATGTCGCAGCCCTCGGCGCTTGACTCCAAATCGCGTTTGTTCCTTTTATGTTCTCATCAAGGGAACGCTCCGATGCATCTTTCACCCGTCTTCATGGGCCCTATTGTCATGCTTCCGCTCTATCGGAAGCCTGTCTGCGCCGGCTTCCCGTCCCCGGCCGACGATCATCTCGACTCTCCGATCGATCTGGCGCGCACGCTGATCCGCAATCCCCCGGCGACCTTCATCATGCGCGTCGCAGGCGACAGCGCCATCGACGTCGGGATCTTCGATGGCAGCCTCGTGACTGTCGATCGCTCTCTCATGCCGCGCGATGGCGATGCCGTTGTCGTCGACGTCAATGGCGAGCGATCCGTGAAGGTGTTCAAGCTCTCCGGCGGCCGATCAAGTCTCGCGTTCGGCAACCGGCGATACCCGGCCTATGAGCCTGGCCCAGACGCCGAGATCGAGATCTTCGGGGTGATCACCAATGCTGTGCGACGTTTCCGTCCATGACGGGGTCGTTTGCCCTCATCGACGGCAATTCCTTCTACTGCAGCTGCGAGCGCCTGTTCGAGCCACGGCTGCTACGCCGGCCTGTGATCGTCCTGTCCAACAATGACGGCTGCGCAGTGGCCAGGACGGCTGAGGCCAAGGCGCTCGGGATCAAAATGGGTGACCCCATGTTCAAGATCCGAGACCTGTGCAAGCGGGAGGGCGTCACGGTTTTCAGCAGCAATTACACGCTGTACGGCGACATCAGCCGTCGCATGAACGAGGTCTATCGCGACTTCGCCGCCCAGATCGAGATCTACTCGATCGACGAAAGCTTCCTCGATCTCACCGAAGTCGCCGAGGCAGATCGCGAGGAGCTCGGCCGCGATCTGCGGTCAACCGTGTCGCGTTGGACCGGCATCCCGACCTGCGTCGGAATAGGCCCGACGAAGACGCTGGCCAAGCTCGCCAACAAGGTCGCCAAGTCGACCCCGCAGCTCAACGGCGTCTGTGACCTGACACATGCACGCGCCCGGGAGGAATGGCTCGCCCTGGTCGATCTCGAAGACATCTGGGGCGTTGGACCCGCCAGCCAGGCCAAGCTCAGGGCCATCGGCTGCAATACCGCTGCTGACGTCGCCTCAATCGATCCGAAGCTGGCGCGCAAGCTGCTGACGGTCGTTGGCGAGCGCATCATCCACGAATTGCGCGGCACGCCCTGCATCGAGCTGGAAAGCCTGGCTCCAACGCGAAAGGGCTGCGCCGTCACCCGCAGCTTCTCATCCAGGATCGAGGACCTCGACACCCTGCAGCAGGCCGTCGCTGCCCACGCCACGCGGTTGGGCGAGAAGCTGCGCAGGCACGATCTGGCGACCGATCACATCACGGTCTTCTACCACACCAGCCCCTTCGACAGCGCCGGACCTCAACGGTCTGCATCGACGACGGTGCGGTTCCCCGAGGCCACCAACGACACCCTTGTCCTCGTGCGCGCAGCGCGCTGGGCGACGCGACGCCTCTGGAAGCCGGGATATCGCTATAGCAAGGCCGGCGTCGTCACCACGGATCTGGTGCGGCCGCAATACGCGCAGCGCGCGCTGATCGGAGGCTTCGACCAGGAGCGCGGCGCCAGGCTCATGGCGGCCATCGATCTGTGCAATGCGCGCCACGGCCGCGGCACTGTCGCGCCGGCGTCCGCCGGTATCGCGCGCCAGCAGCAACGCTGGACGACCAAATTCGAGATGAAGTCGCCGCGGTACACGACCCGGCTGGAGGAAGTGCCCGTTATCGGCAGTGCGTAGGAGTGAGCGTGATGAGTTTCGACGACGTCTACCCGTACCAGATCGAGGTCGAGATGCCGTCATCGGGCGCCGATGACTGTGTGGCAGCCATGACGGAGTGGCTTGCCTACTGGGAGGTCGAGCATGCGGTTCGCCCGTCGAGCGCCGGCGCCAGGCATCTCACGCGATTTGGCTTCACGGATCTGCGATATGCGCGGGCGTTCAAGATGGCGTTCGGGGGCACACTCTACCTCCCGGAGGACGAGATCGAAGCCCTGAAAGTGCAGATGGACATCGAGGAGGAGGATCGCCTGGAGCGCCTGGCACGGTCTTATCCGGACTGAACCGGGCTACTCGACGTCCGATCCGGAACAGGCAATGCTGCCGCCCGTTTCCGCATCAAGCCGACGCGAAGGAGACGACGATGGTCATCGCAACCCATGAGGACTATCAGGCCGCACTTGTGCGCGTCGCAGAGCTGGCAGGTGCACTCGAAGACACGCCCGAGGATGCCGAGCTAGCCGCCCTGTCCGAGGCCGTTCTGGCCTGGGAGGAGAGCCACCCAGAAGCGTGACGCGATCAGGCCGGCGTCAGCCTGGCTTCCAGCAGATCGATCTCGCGCACGAGCTTGCGCCCGATCTCGTCAGGGATCTGGTTCGAGCGCACGAAGCGAAAAACAGCCTCACGTTCGGCACGCAGTCCCGCCAGCCGCAGATCACGCTCGATCTGATCCATACGCTTGACGAGATCGGCCTCCTCGCCCGTCTTCATTCGACCATCGATGCGCTGCCTGTAGATCTCCATGATCCGGGCGCCGACGTCGGCGTAGAGGTCTGCGTCGTTGCGACCCTCGCTGAGACTGTGCTGGGCGCTCTCGATCGAGCGGATTGCGGCCTCGGCTGCAGCATTGCGGACCTTGTCTTCCTGCGCCTCGTGCGACGGCTCGGGCGGCAACTCCAGGTTCTTCAGCAAGAAGGGCAGGGTGACGCTGGCAGCGATGAGCGAGGTGATGATCACGCCGGCAGCGAGCAGGATGGCGAGGTCTCGGGCCGGGAAGGCGGCGCCGCTCGACAGGGTCAGCGGTAGCGTCAAAACGCCTGCAAGCGTGATCGCGCCGCGGACGCCGGCCATCGACGTTGCCGCGATCAGCCGCCACCCCGGAATGAATGGCTTTTCGCCGCGGCGGGCCGCGCGAGCGAGCGTGAAGCGCAGCGAAACCCAGACCCAGCCGAACCTCAGCGCAGCAAGGGCGATGTTGATGGCGGCGATATAGACCAGCAGCCAGAGCGGATCCTGGTGCCCTGTCTCGCGGACGACCTGCGCAGCGCTGGCCCAGAGCTGTGGCAGCTGCTCGCCCAACAGAACGAAGATGATCCCGTTGGCAGCGTACTGGATCGTGTCCCAGACCGCGTTGCGCCTGACGCGCGTCACCGCCAGGGCCTGACCTCGCTGCTCGACATAGCTCATCGAGATGCCGGCAGCGACCGCAGCCAGAATGCCGGAGCAGTGGAGGTGCTCGGCCAGAATGTAGGCACCGAAGGGGATCAGCAGGCTGATCAGGATCTGCGAGCCGGTGTCCTCACCCAGCCGCCGGGAGATCCAGTTCTTCAGAAGCGCTGTCGTCCAGGTCGTGAGAATGCCGATGGCAATGCCACCCAGAGCCACCCACAGAAACGTCCCGAAAGCGTCGAACAGCGAGAAGGTACCCGACACAGCCGCGGCGACGGCAAACCGCATGCACACCAGCCCGCTTGCATCGTTGAGCAGGCTTTCGCCTTCCAGGATGTGCATCAGGCGCTTGGGAATCGGAACACGCGCGGCAATGGCAGAGACGGCGATCGGATCGGTCGGAGACACGATGGCCGCCAGCGCGAACGCGACCGGGAGCGGCATGCTCGGGATCAGCCAGTGAATGAAGTAGCCGACTCCGACCACGGTCAGGATTACGAGGCCCAAAGCGAGTTCAAGGATCGTCCCCTTGTCGCGAAACAGGCCCTCCTTGGGGATCCGCCAGCCGTCGAGGAAGAGCAGGGGTGGAAGGAACAGCAGGAAGAAGATGTCCGGCTTCAGCTCCAGCGCCACATCGGCAAAGGATGCGATGACCGCGCCCAGGGCGATCTGAACCAGCGGAAGCGGAACAGGTGCCGGCGACAGCCTGACCAGCATACCGCTGACCACGACGGCCAGCAGCATCGTCAGGATAATGGCGATCGTCTCCACGAAGTCTCCAGTCTCGAACTCAATTGGCGCTACGCATGCCGGCCACCGTCAGGGCCCGGTGATGGCAGGGGCGCCCGCGCGCAACGCCTCGACCTGGTCGAAGATGAACTCTCCCTTGTAGAGCGGTCGCATATCTTCCATGTCGCACGGCTGGGTCGAACCATGTACGAGACACTGGAAGACGTCCCTGGCCCGAGCGAAGGTGTCGAGGAAGGTTTCGCCCGGCCGGCTATGGGCGATGAGGTCAGACCAGGACGAGCGCAGCTTCTCCGTGACCGGTTCTCCGTAAGTCAGGAAGAACGAGAAGCCGAGCCGGGGCTGGACCGAGATGTCGATGTGATCGAAGCAGCGCAGGTCCGGATGAGCTGGGTTCAGCGACACCGCCATCTCGGTGCCGTGAGCGCCCGTCAGCACGTCCTCAAGCTGATCGATGACGGCGGCCTCGCTGGTGAAGCCCAGCTGCGGAACGGCATGGAACGCCTTGTAGACCGGTGCCTTGATCGTCAGGCTGCTGTTGACGTCGATGCGATGGTCGCGGCGCCAGGCAACCTGCCCATCGCTCTCAGGCGATGACAGGATTGCGTAGTGGAAGCGCTTGCGCAGATCGTCGAGGGACTGGATCGGCTTGATCTGGGTGAAGCCACGGACGGACCCGCCACTCAGCATCTCCTCGACACCGCACTTGCCCCACTTCAGCTGGGTGGCATAGCTCGGGTCCGATCCCTTCTCGACCATCCAGCGCAGCAGCTCGAAGGCCATCTCGACGCTGATCGGGTGTGGCCAGAAGGAATCGGGACGGACCAGATCGATCAGCGAAACCCGGAAGTTCCGCCTGCGCGCCGCAGGCTCGCCGCCTTCGGCGAAGTAGTTGTTCCGGAGCGCGGCAGCCTGTGCAGTGCGGGACATGGGTGTTCCTGACTTCTGATGCCTGGCCAGTGTCCGGGCCAAGCGCGAAATGATCAAACGCCCGCCATCTCGCGACCGCGCTTGGTCAGGCTCCAGATCGTCGTGCGCCCGACTCGCTTGAGCTCGATCAGCCCATCCTTGCGCCAGCGCTGGATCAGCCGATCGGCTTCTCGATAGCCGGGACCATTCGAATCCCCGCAGGTCCAGAACACCTGGGTGAAGGTGAAGGGCTCGCCGCTCTTCATCCTGGCTTCCATCTTGGCGCGCCTCTCGGCCGCCTCAAGCACCTCGCTCTCGGTCATCGGCATCAGGCTGCGAGCCTTCCGTCGGCGCGCAGCTTCTCTGCCGTGTCCGCGATCGTCTTCAGGATCGGGTTGAAGACGACGTACTTGCGCTCGCTGCTCGCCGTCTGCACCGAAGCCAGACCGATGCGCTGCGCGAAGTTGATGAAGCGGACGGTGTTCGGGCAATCCTCCAGGAAGTCCTGCACCATCTTGAGCGTGAGATCCTCGCCCATTCCGACCATGGCGCCGGCCTTGGTGAACCACTTCCTCGTCGGGATCAGGATGCCGAGGCGCTCCAGCAGATTGCCGTTGATCATCTCGTTCTCGAACCAGCTGCGCAGGCTCGTCTCCTTGTCGTCGACACCAGCCACATGGCGCATGGCATCGGCCGCGAGGTTGTTGAAGTGCCCGGTGACAGCCTCGAACACATCGCGCTCGGCCCCGATGAGCGTCGCTCCGAATTTCGAACCCGCCCTGTCCAGCATACCCTCGGACCACCGCCGCAGGTTCAGCCAATCGAAGGCGACCTTCCTGTTGTCCTGGTCCTGCGACAGCCGCATCGTCTTCGTGGCGCCGGCGACGAACAGCACGCGCACCTCGGGCACCCCCATCATGCGCTTGTTGTTCAGGACGACGCTCGCCGCCTCGCGGATCCAGTCCATGCCCCAGTCGAGCTTGTCGTCGATGACGATGAGGTGCTTGCCCGTCTGAGCGCAGAGCTTGCGGATCAGGGCCCCGAGATCGCCGATGCGCTGGAACGTCGCCGGCAGATGGACTTCGTACTTGAAGCCGTCCTTCTCGCCCTCCAGAGCCTTGGCTGCGAGCTTGATATCGGACGCGTCGGTTCCGCTCAGCACCATGATCGGGTTCTCGCCGCGGAAGATCTTGTCGATCTGGCTGCCCGTGAGCGGCGAGATGTGATCGGCCTCAGCGCCCTGGGCCATGCAGCCGGTCCGGCTCATCGAGCGGCGGTTCTGGCGGAAATCGAAATCCTTGGTCGGCGGTGCCGACAGGAAGCCCTCCAGACGACGCTCGATGGTCTCCCGCGATCCGAGCAGGCGGCGAATCGACGGCGAGCGCAGAGCCCAGCGATCATCACCGACGCGGCGGATCAGGCCGAGGCCCTCCATCTCATCGACTGCATCCTCGACCAGGGCCAGACCGTCGATGCCACCGAACATCGAAGCCCAGAAGGACTGCGCCTCGTGATGGACCTCGCCGATGGTCATGCCCTCGGTGTACTCACCGCTGGCGGCCCGGCTGAGATCGCCGCTGGCGATCACGTTGGCCAGGAGCAGATAGCGGCGATCGTGCTCGATCGAAATGAAGAACTGCCTCGTGACCTTGTCCAGGATGTCCTTGTTCATCAGCGCGTCTCGGACCATCGTCTCGTCGATGATCACGGGCAGGGTGGCATTCGCCGGCATCGGCCGATTGTAGAAGTGCTCGACGAGCTCGGCCGCCATGACCTGGAGGAGAGAGGGGGCATAGTTCGCCCGGCTCAGCAGCCGCCAGACAAGATCACGACTGGCAAAGGCGAAGCCCAGCGCCGCCATCGGACGGGTCAGCAGACGCTCTGCCTCCGACAGCTCCGCGCCGACGAACGGGCCGATGCGGACCGCCCTGTTCAGCTGACGAAGCGGCGCGTTGCCGTCGCGAGCCAGGCGCGACACGTTCTGAAGACCGGCGAAGACGACCTTGAAGCGGCGCTGGGACTGCTCCATCAGGTCCTGCAGGGCGAGGAATGCCTTGTAGTCGTTGGCCGCATCGACCTCGATCAGGTCATCGCACTCGTCGAGCATCAGGAGAACGCGACGGCTCGCCTTGGTGTCGAGGAAGCGCCGGATCCCGTCGGTGAAGGCCTCGCTGGTCGACACCTTCGCCTTGAACACCTCCGGCATGGCCTCCGAGATCTTCGACCAGACATCGGACACGCGGCCACCCTCGGACTTGCCGACGCCCTGGACCGACAGGTGGGTGATGACGAGCCCGGTCTCGGGGCTGTGGCGGGTGCCGACGATGTGCAGGAGGGTCGCGGTCTTGCCCGAGCGGCGGGCGCCGTAGACGATGCACGGGCCAAAGGGATCGGTGATCAGCTCGATCTCCGACTGACGCCCGACGAACAGCTCGCCGACGGCACCCTTGCCATGGTCACGGAACGGCGCGGCGAAGCTGAAGGGCTGCGCGAGCTCGATGATGGAACCAGCACGCAGCGACGGCTCGGCCGCAGCGGCCGCGGCAATCGCCATGTCGACCACCAGCACCTTGCGGCGGTGCTTCCGGCAGGCCTGGCTGAAGCGCAACCGGTCGGTCGCCGGCACGAGGCTCGTCACGATGACCATCGAGCCACCCACGCCACGCCCACTGAGGAACTTCGCGATCTCCTGCTCGCCGGGCAGGGTCGGAGCCACCAGCAGGTTCCAGCGGCCGAGCGTCTGGCTCCCGAAATCAGGCAGAACGCTGGACAGGTCGTCCTTGGGCACGTCGAGCCCGATCTGGAAGGAGATGCCGCGCTCGCCGCCGATCGGGAAATCGATCACGCGCTCAGCACTGCCCTCGGTCGTGATGCCGAGCTTGGCGAACCACTCCACCAGATTGCGCATGATGGCGGGCGTCGTGGCGCGCTGATCGCGAACGACCTTGGCGAGCTTGTCGAAGCCGTCCAGGAAATCGCGGGCGGCACCGCGACGCCCGGCGCCGATGCGGCCGAAGGCGAGGGGGCCGAAGTTGCGACCGTTACCGGCATGCTCGATGGCATTGCTCAGTGCATTGGACTTCTGGCTCTCCAGGAAGTCAGGCACCTGGGGGAAGAACGACTTCAGGCCGGTCTCGTTGGTCCCTTCCTCTGGGATCTCGACCCCCGCCTCAAGGTGCGAAATCCACTCGGCGGCAACCACCAGGTCGTCAGCTTCCACGATCTTGCGCACCCGGTCGATGGACTTGCGGTCAGCCTTCTGAGCCAGCTCCACGGCATCAAGCTGCGCGTTCATCTCGGTGCGGCGGCGAGCGTTCATGGACCGGCCGCGGGTCGAGATGAAGTCGATGACCTCGGAGACGCCGGCGAAGTCGACGATGGTGCCGGGCACGTCGTCCTCTTCGGTGCGCAGCTCGCTGACGATGTCGAGCGGCAGCACGGACGTGTCGATGATGTCGATCCGGTCCGCGAGGCGGGCGGCCTCGTCCTGCTCGGCAGGATCGCCGCTGCGCTCGATGGTCTCCAGGGTGCGACGAGCCTGCTCCATCCGGCCATTGATCTCGGCCCGGACACTGGCGACCGAAGCCGGCAGGGATTTGGTGAGATCGGTGGCGTACTGGCTCTCGCCTGAAGCCTGCAGGTAGTCGATCAGCAGCTGGGCCGACGAGAACGAGCCGCGCTTGACGTGCTCATTGTAAGCGGCGCCGACGGACTCCTTATCGAGCGCGATACCCTTGGCCTCGACGATAGCCGTGCCGATCTGGAAAGCATCGACACCCGCCGGGAGCCAACCACGGCCGTGGCGCATCCCATCGACCAGCGCCATCGGTGCATGCAGAGCGAAGAGGTGATCGAGGCTACCGGCCTGGGTCACGGGCTCGCCGTCGATGATGTTGCGAACGCGATTGAGGGCTTCGAGAACGGTCGCCACGGCAGCATGCAAAATGGCCTGCGTCGGACGGATCGAGCGCGTTGCGACAATAGCCGCATCGAAGGAGGTGAGCAGCAGCGTACGGATTTCGTCGTAACGCTTGCGCCCGGCCTTCTCCAGCTCCTGACGCGCAGCACAGGCCGAGACGTAATGAGCGCACCAGTCCGCGATATCCATCACGGCGCCGACCAGCACATTACGGAACGAGCCGATGATGGGAACGCGGCGGCTCGGGCCCTTGGCGATGGACTCCTTCGTCGACTGCACGAGCCTGTCGGCTGCGTCCTCGGTGCCGTACCGCTCGGCGAAATTCCGGGCCGCGTTCAAAGCAGCGGTCTCGGAGATTTCGAGCTGAGCGACCAGCGACCCGACCGGGCCGGACCGGTTGGTCAGGGCCTTGGCGGTCTCGGCGCCGATGGGCCAGTTGCCGAAGTTGATGCGAGCCAGCTTCGAGCTCGCCTGGATGATGCTGCTCTTGGCATCGTTGAGATCGGAACGGGCTTCGGCAGTGTCCTTGAGGGACCGGAACAGCTCGATCGTGAGCGGCTGCCCATGCTTGTTCACGGAGCGAACGGATTCCTTCAGAGGAAAGACATCCTTGTTCCAGCCTGCGTCGAAGGTCGTGCGCTCGACGATGAGCATGGCGGCCTCATGCCGGCCGATCAGGGCCGGCTCGATGGCCCCTGCAAATGCCAGGAGGCGCCGGGCCTGCGAGGTCTCATCCGACGGGAAATGAGCCGGATCGATCTCGAAGACGCTGTTGAGGGCGGTGTCGACCTCCTGGGGCATGCCGCTCACCGAAATGGTCGACAGGTTGAGCTTGCCGACCATGGCGGCAACGCGCATCTCAGGCGCCGAGAAGGGCATTACCTCTCCCACGGCGTCGGCCGCGACCGCGAGGTGATAAGCCAGGCCGAACTGACGATCGGCAACGTGACGGGCCATGGCCTGACCCCACTCGCCCAACGCCTCCTCGGCCTCCTCGGCTTCGGCGGCCAGATCGCTCGATGCATCGACGACAGGCGTTTCCTCGACGACCTCTGCAACAGCAGGAGCACCAGCCTCGAGGCTGATATCCCTTGCAGCCGCCGGCAGGATCTCAACCTCGACCGCGGCCAATTCGACGGCGGGCGCAGCCGTCGGCTCGTCCACGGCGACGGCCTTTACAACCGGCTTCTCGGCCGACCGATCCGAACCCTTGAGCCATGCCGACAGGGCATCATAAGCCACGCTGTAGGCCGTGCTGGTCCGTCCGGTGGCGACACTGATGTCATGCACTATATCTGGGCTGAACTCCGAGGCCTTCATCTTCTCGTACAGCCCAGCCAGCGTGACGCCCGCAGCCTCTGCCTCGGAGATGGCCGCGACCGGCGCCTCCATGTCGGACTCATCCAGGATGCGGCCAGCGGACCTCACCTCGTCGAGCATCGTCGCCAGAGCGGTAGCGGTCCGGGGATCGTCCTTGGTGCGATAGCGTTCGATGCGCGCCAAACGCTCGATCTGCACCTGTGCAGCTTCCAGCACCCGATCGGCACCAGCTGCCCTGTCGGCGGCCGCACCGGCATCCATGGCCGCGACGACTATGGCATCGAGCTCCGACACCTTGGTCTGCAGCACCACCATCGACGTCATCGCCTGATCAAGGGAATTGCGCGATGCAGGAAACGACCCGGCGGCCAGTGCCTGTGCTTCGCCGATCAGATCCGCCAGCGTCTGCTGCCATGCAGCCTCCGCAGCGCTGACGATCTTCACTTCCTCCGAAACGGTCGAACCGAGATCGGTCAGGGAGGACGGCAGCGGGCGAGTGGCGGTGTCGATGGTGATCAAGGCAGCTTCCTCAATGACGGGCAGGGCCGCGGTCGTTTCGGGATCGATTGAAAGGGTGGGGAGGGACTGAAGGGGCAGAAGAGGCGCCGCCGGAGTGCCATCCTCCAAGGGAAGAGACTGCACTGAAGCGAGGCAGACCTCAGCTCGTTGGAGCCACTCTTCGTGACTGGCCAGCTGACCCCGGACTTTCATTTCGCGGCCCGATAGCTTGTAATTCAGCCAGTACAATGACCCGAGCTTCTCGTAGTAAATCTGGAATAACTTCGCTCTGCGCACACATGTCGGATCCACCAGCATGTGCACCAATAATGCTTCCGCACTCGACCTCTCGATGCCGTCATTCTGGAAAAGCGCGACATCAACAACGATATCTGTGATCTTGCCGATCTTATCGCCATTCTTTAGGGAGATCTCTCCATATTCTTCTTTTTTGCCAAACAGAGTGACATTGTCTCCCGTTTCCTTAAACAGATCTGCGACAATCCTCTTCAGCTCCATAAGCGCTGATGCGTCGTCGATGATGTCGAGAATGTAGTTTGCAAGATCATCCGTGTTGGCGTTCGTGCCCGTGCGCCCGATCTGCGCAAAAACCATTTCCACCTGATGATCTGAAAGCGCGATGCACGACCCAATCATCTTGCGATCAATGCCGTAATCGATCGATCGCGACCTCGCGATCATATCGTCAGATAGGGCGATCATTTTCAGGTAGGCGGAAATTGCGGTCTCATGGAAATCCCTGACGAATCTCCGCGCAAAATCACCGATCTCACCCGTGCACTCCCAAAGCGTCTCAACGACGCAGTCGCACAGGGGCGGGCAACCGACCGTCATGATCAGAAGACCAAAAATCAGCTCCTGCGCGAAATCGTTGGTCTCAGGATCATCGACAAGCGTGGGCAGCTCAACGAGAATCTCATCGAGATACTCTGCCAGGGTCGCAGTTCCGGGCTTGAACTCCGGCCCGAGGATTTTAACGGCTCGGTCGAACAGCGGCGCAAGCGCTGTCTTCGTAGCCTTCACGTTGATAATGTCCGGCTCAGCAGCCAGTCCGATATTGAAAGCGATCGCCCATTGATCGAGCTTTCGCAGCAGCGCTGGGAGGAAATCGGCCCGGCGCTTGCAGCTTGCTAATTCAAGATCACTCGTCGTCGCCCGCGTTTCTTTCGCGAATAGGGACGCAATCCGGTCTACCCGGTCTTTCGGAAGATGAAGATTGGACTCAAACCAAGCCTGGTCGGCGAAGGCAGGAAGCTTGGGCAGAAAGACTATGTCATGCCTAAGGTTAACAAGTTGCTCATCGGTCACGATGAGCCGCGGTGGCTGCGCGAGGCCCTGTGATGCGCTGATCATTGAGCGCCCCCGTTGAGGAGCGCGCGACAGGCCGCAATCTTCCCGCTGATGAAGGCGTACTCGTCTGACGACAGGCGAACACATGTTCCGCCATCGTGCAGGCTGACGACGATGCCGCCGCCCTCAGACGGCGCCGCGCAGATAACGCGCTGACGCGACAGCGCCTCTGACAGGGTGGCGACGTCGCTGCTGATCATGACCTCGCCGACAAACAGGAAGACACGCTCACCGTCGAACGCCAGGGCGATACGCCGCTCGACGTCCTCGACAACGGTCAGCTCGACGGCCGTTCCAGCCAGGGCAAGGAGGGTTTCCCGCAGCCACCCACGGAAGGCAGTCGCGACCGTCGTGTTCCCGATAGGCTTGAGGCGCTCGGCAATCTCACGAACGGTCGGACGTCGACCGGCCTCGATGATGGCTGCCGCTGCAGAGGCAACGTCGCCTCGCATGGGAATGGATGTTGTGATCGCGCTCATAGTCCATGGACCCAATTTCGTCCCGGACCCTAACCGCCTATGGATCGAATATGCAATCCATAAGCGAGTTCAGATCGCAGCAATCCCCGGGTTGATTAACGGTGCATTCCGAGATTGCCGTGGCTTCAATCTTTCGATGCCACAGGATAGCGTCGAGGGGTGACAGGAGATGGGAAATGAATAGGCCGATTATCGAGATCGCCGCGCCGGTCATGGAAGGGCTGGCGCGGATCGACATCAAGGACGCTCAGCGCTCGGACATGCTTCATCTCGACCACGAAGAGGTCGTCGAGACACTCGCCATTGGCGACGAAGCGCTCCTCGACCTGATCCTGGAGAATTGCGGTTCTGACGGCGTCGAGATCCTGAAGTCTGCTGCAGATGCCGGCGTTGGGATCAACCTGGATGGGCACGACGTCGAGGCGGACGTTCTGATGCGCTCGCTTGGGCGTCTCGAAGCGAATGGGAACACGCTCTGATGGTCGACTTCGCGAAACTGAATGCCGAATGGCGCGCGGCAATGACCCCCGAACAGCGCGAGCGCGCCGATCGGATCGAGGCGGAAATGGCTTTGATCAAGGCGACGTCGCGCCCGATCACAGCCGAGTTCGAGCGCCTCGGCTGGAAGACGGCGCCCGGTGGCCTGGCTGCGATCAAGAGCGGAAAGCGCGTCGAGCGCGAGCGCCATGTGGAAAGCCGATACACGCGCGAAATCAGCATCCAGATCGAGCCTCGTGATGGTGGAGCGCGCGAGGTCATCCAGTTCTGCGGTGCCGTGACCGGCTACGAGGCCTTCGAACTGTCGACAGATCTGTGCGGACAGATCGTGGGAGCGCCGACCGGCGATCGCTGGTACATCTGCGCCGGGACGCCTGAGCGCTATGACGCCTGCTCGGTCGCAACATCCGATGTCGTCGCCTATCTGCGCGAGATGCGACCCGACCTGGTCGGTAGTCCCAGCCCCAGCCTCTGACAGCGCGATAAAGGATCTGCTGAGCGATCCTTGCCAAGGTTACCTTGCGTGCTATCCAATGCCTGTCCGGCTCACGCAACCGATAGCCTGATTCACAAACTCATCCGGAGTAGAGGTCGACCATGGGCAGTCTGACGACATGGTTTGCCTCAACTGCCGCGGCGATCAATCCAAAGATCGCTTCACATCGCAGCGCTGGTCACTTCGCAGCAAGCTTCCTGGCCTTTGGCGCCTTCGTCATCGCGACTCAGGCGGCTCTACCCGAGGGTGCGCGAACATCGGTAATCCTGCTGTTCTTCATCGGGTACCCGGCCGTCCTGCTGGGCGCAGCAGTGGCAGCAATTCGCCTCAATGCACCTGGGTTCGTCGCAGGCCCGGCCGCCTACACGATCGCCAGCATCGCCATCATCGGGCAACTGATGCCGCAGGCGTTGGCCCACGCTCGGCCTGATCAGGCAGTGTTTCGGATCCGCGCGCCGCAAGGCAGCCACGATATCGTTCTGGACGCCTCCAACGCCGAACGCCTGGCCAGACGCCTCGTGCAGGAAGGCAAAGCCCAGTCCGTCTTCTACGTCCAACGCCGCCGAATCCAGCGTGTCGTCGCGGCAAGCGTACCGGATTGCATTCCCGAACAGAGGTGCCTGACCAATCGCAATGCGTCTCCGGGCGACGAGCACATCGAGTATTCCAGCCAGTGGTCCCCGGCGGCAGGGTTCAACCGTGAAATCTTGCGGGAAAAGATCGATTTCGTGGGCACTGGAGGGCGAAGGACGCTAGCCGAGAAAACGACACTCGGTCGCCGCGATGTCCTGTTCATCGTCCCCATGCCGGTTTTCATCTTGCTGCCGTCGCTGGCATCATCGGGCCTCACAGGCGAGTCGGCGTTGCGCGATACCGCGCCTCTGCTGAGCGAGTTCTTCGACCAGGTTCGGCGCTGAAACGACAGGCGCACATCGGTAAGGTCATCTCTCTATGTCGAGTGTGCATTGGGCAGCCGTCGTCGCCTCGGGTTCCAGGGAAGATGTGGCCAGCTTCGCCGAAGCGGCCCGGTCCGGCTCAACCCCCTTCGCCCTCTCCAGCCTCGCACCCTTCCCGCCCAATCTCGACGAGCCCCAAGCTACTTTTTGGCGCGAGAGAAACTGGGGCTGCGCTGAGATCAGTCCCGATGACGTTCATGGCCCTTACGATCTCAATCTCGACGGATCGGCGCTGAGGTGGAACTTCTTCTGCTCGGGCTCACCCTGGCCCGTATTTGTGAATGCGAGCCTCCTTCATCCAGACCTCTCGATCGACGTCGTCATCGTCGAGCCCGATACGGGCATCGCCTGCGCCCGTCGCTACCACGCAGGAGCGCAGATCAAGGTCGTCGAGCTGTCTCCTGAGGCCTTGGGCGAGATGATGGATGAAGCAGATCTCACGGAAACGTACCCTGAGGCCGACGTCCTGGAGAAGCTCGTCGAAGCTCTTTCATCCGGACCAATTGAACAGATGTGTTCCAATTCATCCCTTAAGCCCCAATAAACTGGGGCACGGCTGTGTATCCTGACATGATTTGTCAGCAAGAACGGCCGTCCGGATGAAATTGGCCCCATAAGTTCCTAAGCCATCTTGCTGCATGCAACCTTTCCGGGAACAAACGAACCTAGCCGGCTATTCGCGGAGAGTTCGTTGCCTCGCCAGTTTTTCGACCAGTATTACGACTTGATTGCGAGGCGAGGGGAGGCTGCTGCGCTTCTGCCAGAAGTCGTTCTCGGCAACAGCCGCTCGCATTCGCTGATTTATGTCCCCTTCGAGCATGTCAACTCGGCGGCGAAAATCTGCTTCGTCGGCATCACGCCTGGCCCCAATCAGATCAGCGATTCTTATGCTGCCGTACGCAATTTGGCATTGCGAGACGAGCCTCGCCAGGACATCCCCGAGCGCGTGAAGCGATACGCAGCGTTCGGTGGCCCCGCGATGCGTCCCAATCTGCTGCGGCTGATCAATGGGACGGGCCTGTCGGATCTCCTCGAAATCAGCGATGCAAGTCAGCTCTGGGGCGATGCATCGCACCTGATCCACTCGACATCCGTGGTCCCTCACGCGGCTTTCAATGCCAACAGCAAGCCATTCAACGGCTCCTTCGAGGAGGTTATGCGCTCTCCTCTCCTGAGGGAGAGCTTCGAGCTCGACTTCGTCGCCAGCCTGCCTGCTCTTTCCGATGAATGCCTCTTCGTCGCGCTTGGCCCGACACCGCTCGACGCCCTGCGCTGGTGCGTCGAGCGCGGGCATATCGCTGAAGATCGCCTCCTGGGCGCCTTCCCGCACCCGTCGAGCAATGGTGGATCGCAGACCGACCTCTACCTCGGGACCAAATCGATCGAGGACCTCAAAGATCGCGATCCGGTCCGGCTGCGGGGATATCTCATCGACTGGGCATCCGAGCTGCGACAGAAGATCGAAACCCTCAGGTCCGCGAATCCGCGGCCCTGAGGGGCTTCCCGATCAGGCGGGCTTCGGGCCAGCGGTTGGCCTCAGGTCGAGCGACGCAGCCAGTGCGGCAGCCTGCGCACCGACATCGGGACTTACCCCGCTGACGAAGGCCAAAACACCGACAGCATCAAGCCTGGCGAGCCATTCGAAGGGCACACTGCCTGCATTGTCGATCCAGATCATCTCGGGATCCATCCGAATCCCGCTTTTGAAGCGCTGCTCGAAGTCCTCGCTTGCTGCGTCCAGGATCATGATCCTGTAGCCGGCCTCGGCCATCAGCTTCGCAGCACGGGAGGCTGTATCGACGTCGGCCAAAACGATCGATGCCTTGCTCCAGAACTCGAACCCTCCCGGCCGGATCTCGTCGAGCGCATAGGGAGAAGCAGAGTGTCTCACGAGCTCCATCTGACCGACGTCGGCTCCATTCTCGTCGAGGAGCTGAACTCCTGGCGCCAGATCGCCATACCCGGATTTCCTGATCCTCTGATCAAGTCGCGCCAGTTCCTCGTGCGAGGCGCCTGACATCCAGTGCGCCATCAGCGCCAATCCAGGTATCGCTTGCTCGCTGAATTCTTCGAGACCGGTGTCCCAAAACGAGAGAGGTCCGACGGACTTGAGGGATGTTGAAATGGTGAGATGGTCGCGCTTGTCTGCGACGTAACGCTTGCCAGTCGGACGAAGGGTCAGTGGATCGATTTCCTCGTCCCACGTTCTGCAGATGGCTTCCATGAAGGCTTTGATCCGCGGACGAAAGGTCTCGTAGATCGCATCTCCCCACTCGACGTCATGCTTGGCCGCTGCGGCGAGCAGCCAATCGCAGAGAAATCCCGCGATCAACGGATCGTAATCGGCATGGCGCCCGAAAACGGCCGCCAGTCGGCCGGCGACGTCGACCTCGTCGGAGTAATCCTCAACCAGGTTGGCAATCATCCCGGTCATCAGCATGCGCCAGCGCAGCAGGAAGGCCAGCTGGGTGTATTTCTGCCGAGGCGTCAGCGCTTGCCAGTCCCCTGCGGGCTTCTCAGCAAAGAAGGCCTTCTGTCCGACAGACAGCACCTCTTCGAACGATGGCCCAGTGACCGCAGCCAAGCAGCCGGCGGCTGCAGATCCGGCAAGTCCACCGTCGATATTCGTAATCCCAGACAGAACCTCCAGCCGCTCGGCAAATGCGTTGGGATCAAGATCGCGCAACCTGACTTCAGAATGAGCCACAGCCTTCTGCCAGGCTATCAGCGCGGCATTGCTGTTGAAGCCGAGTCCCAACGCGATCGCTTCGGCACGATGCGACGATTTCGCTGCTGGGATGCTGGCACCGAGGAGCGTGCGCATGCGCGCAAGAAGTTGAGCCGAGACGATGATCTGCATGGCGGACACCTTTCCACAGAGGCTCTCGGCTGCCGATTCCGCGAGGCCCCCACTGGTCGGGTAGCCGCAAAACCATGGTCTCGAAGTTCAAAACCCGTCTAACCCGGCAGCAGGTTGGGTGGGCGATACCTGCAATCAGCATGCCTGAGGCGCTCGACGATTTCAAGAATTGATGGCACGAATCGAGATGTGATCCACAACGTGGTTTCGGATCATCCTTGGGCGCTTGCCTGCACACCCAGACAGAGGCCCCATGGCTGATCGCGATCTCTTCGAAACGGCTCCCACCGGCGGCCTTGCCGCCTTGAAGAGAGCAGACGCTTCGATGCCAGCAAACGACGCCCGGCCGGCACCCGTGTCCGACCTGGTCTGTTACGATGCCGAGACGTCCGATGCGGATGTCCGGCATGGTCAGATCCTCCAGTTCGGAGCGGTCTCGGCCGACGCCAACTTCCGGCCCTGCGCCGAGACGCAGATCAGGATCCGGCGCTTGCCCTACATCGTCCCGGCGCCAGAGGCACTGTCTGTCACGGGTTTCGACCCATACGACCTCGATGACCCATCGCTGCCGACTGAATTCACGGCGGCCCAGCAGATCCGGAAAGCGCTGGCTGTTCCCCATGGCGGGACGCGAATCTTCCTGACCTTCAACGGGATCCGGTTCGACGATGAGATGATCAGGACCATGCTGGCGCGCAACCTGCTGGACCCATGGGTCACATCTGGCCGGGGCAATCGCCGCGTCGATGTTCTCTCTCTGCTTCAGGTCGTGAATGCAGGCGAGCCTGGTGCGATCGCAGTTCCACTCGATCTGTCGACCGGCAAGCTCAGCTTTCGCCTGGGCGCCGTAGCCACGGCAAACGCGATCGACATCGTCGCTCATGATGCAATGGGAGACAGCCGCGCAACGCTCGACCTCGCGCACCTGATCCACACGCGCTGCCGTTGGGCCTGGGACGTCGTGCTCGCCTGCGGCAATGCCGATCTGGTCGAACGCCAACTCCGGGCCGCATCAACTGGCTCGATCGTGTGGGCCTTCTCGCATTTCGGCGAAGCGGACTTGGCACCGTGCCTGCCAATCTGCGCAGACGGAGGGCGCCGGTGGATCCTCGCAGATCTTCGACATGCTCCGAGCGCCATCCCGTCCAGCCTCGACGATCTCGGCCCGCTCAGTTTCGGGCGAAGCACGCCTCTCAAGGTCATGAGGGCAGCCGCAGCCCCTGTCATCATTCCCGGTCATGAGATCGCGCGCTTTGGAGCGTCCGTGACCGATGATCTCATGGCCAACGCTCAGGCCTGGCGGGATGCAACAGCGACGCGTGAACGCATCACAGCTGCTCACCAGAGCCACAGCTACACCGATCGAACCGACCCGACTTCAGAGGAACGGCTCTATGACGGCTTCTATGGGAACCAGGACAAGCAGGCTGTCAGTCGCTTCATCGCCGCTGCAAGCTGGGACGAGCGCTCTCGCATTGCATTCCAGGACCCAAGGCTGAGCGACTACGCGGCGCGCCTTGTCCTGACCAATCTGCCCCCTGGAACCGAACTCGACGCACGCCTGGACCAACTCTCGGCCAGATGCGCTTCGGCACTTGCCCGGCCATTCGCCGGAAAGGACAGCCGTTGGATGACCATCGATGCAGCAATCGACACAGCTGACGCCCGCTGGATTCAATGGGCAAGCGAAGCGTTCCCCGCTCTTGGACTCAGCCCGCCGGCCGGGGTTCGCCCGTGACCGACCCCAAAGGCTTGCCAGCCTTGTTCGATGTGATGCCAGGTGTCCGTCGGCCGACGACAGGTCCAGTTGCCCGAATCCATGAACCACGGATCCGCACCCTGCTGCCTCGAGGCTTCGGCGGCGAGTGGCCTGGGCCGGGTTACATCGGGCTGAACGTGCCGCGATCATCACGAGCTGCAGCGCTGGCGCTGGGCGCCGGCCATGACGAATACCAGCGCTTCTTCGTCGCGCGCAGCCAGGCTGTCGACCCCAAATGGCAGCCTTACCTGCCGCTGATCGCCCGCAAGCACTTCAAGCCTCTGTGCGTCGACATGATCCCCGAGAGTTCGTTTGGGGCGTCCTTGAAGAACCTGCTCACCGATTCCAGCTGGAACGAGATCAGGCGCTCGTCCTACCACGCCTCAGGAACCGTTTGCCTTTGCTGCGGCGAGGGCAGTGGGGCGCTGCAGTGCCACGAGGTCTGGGACTTCGACGATCAGCCGGCGGGCGATGGGTGGCAGACGCAGAGGCTGAAGGGCCTCCTGGCGGTCTGCGGCCCCTGCCACATGATGTTCCATCCCGGGCTAGCGAACATCCGCGGTCTGTCCGAGGACATTCAGAATCGCCTGCGGACGATCAACGTCTGGTCGTCGGACGAGTACAATCAGCACGCCCAGCACGGAAACCGCATGCACGCGATCCGCAGCCGCGTATCCTGGCGGCTGGATTTCAGCGATTTCAAATTGCCCGAGCTTGAGATCGACCCCCAATGGCAGCAGGTCGATGACGCTGGGACCTTCTCGCGCACCCTGCCAATCGGCCGTTGCGTGACGCGTATCACAGGGGTCGCCTACCGCTACAAAGGAAAGCCCCGCATCCCCGGTGAAAGTCCGGAAACGCGGGGCTTTGATACGATCATGCGGCCCGGCGTGTGAGGCCGGTCCGGCTGGTGCGACCAACCGGACTGAAACGGCGGCTCGCACCCTCCCGTCCGCTCTTGAGGCGATGCCCGACCGTCACGATTTTGCCCGCGGATCCCAGGACCACGTAGACATCGAGGTGCTCCTCGATGGCCTGGTAGCCTTCGTCGCCGAGATAGCGCCGCAGTGACTGACGGCTTTTGCGATCCATCTCGACCACGACCGCCCCAGCGTGATGACGTTCCCGGCCGAAAGTCGTCACGTGGTCGATGACGTCGAGGGGAATCGCGCGATTGCGCTGGCGGTGCTGTGCGTGGCTTGAAAGCTGCAATTCCATGACGTCCTCCTGCGATCCGAGTGATGTGCTTCCGCATTAAAGGAAAGATGGCGCAATTCAATAGAATGGGGCGTGCAACCAAGGACCGTGCCTAAGGCCGCCTTACCAATTCAAAGATAGTTCGATTCGGGCCAAGGACCGCCCGCCTATTGGCTCCGCTGGCGAGCCTCTGGGCCCAGACCTGGCTGGGGATTCGAGTTTAGCGATCAAATTGGTGGATATCGGTATCGGGCGAAGTGACGTGTTGATCCTTGGTGTCTGATCACGCTATCTTTGATCATTCCATTGTGGGATGCTTGAGGCGAAGTTCAGAGGTCGGATAAGGCCCTGATTCAATCTCCTGGGTAAGCCACAATCCATTGCCAGAGACGGACTCGCCATGAACTACCTGAAGCACGGACGCATCGCCCTTGCAGCCGTCATGTCCCTGACAGCCGTCATTCCTGCTGGATCCCAGGAATCGAGCTACTACTACCGGCAGCTGAAGTCCGGCCCGACGGGCACGGCAACGCCGCCGTCAGAGAACTCCAGCCCCCTGGCATTCAGCCTCGCAAGCCAGATGCCGGCCGAGGCGATGACCGGTGTCTCGATCCCGCAGGTGAGCTGGACGCTTTCGGGGGGCAAAGCCCCCTATTCGGTGACCGCGACCGGCGCGCCATCCGGACTGGGCGCGACGTCCGTCTTCGGCGGCATCCCCACCCAGGCCGGCGATTACACGGTCACACTCACGGCACGGGATTCGAGCTCGCCCGCAAAGACGCAGTCGATCTCGCGCCCGATCACGGTTTACGCTCCGCTCAACGCTATTCCCAGCGCAACCCCGCAGGGCACAGCCGTCGTCGGGCAGCTGATCTCGCCGGTGAACATCGTCGCCAGCGGCGGCAAGCAGCCCTATGCCTTCAGCGTCGACGGGGCGCTGCCTCCCGGCGTGAGCTTCAATCCGACGACAGGCGTGCTTTCCGGCGCGCCCAGCGCTCCCGGCACCTATTCCTTCCGTCTTCGCGCGGCTGAGGCTTTCCAGCCTGCCGCGATCATCGCCAGCGACCAGTACACGATGGTCGTCTCGGCGGCGGCGATCACGTTCGATGTCTCGCAGGCTCCCCCGAGCGAGGTCTTCGTCGGAGCTGGCTTCTCGACGCAGCTGTCGGCCGGCGGCGCCCCCGGACCGTACGTCTATTCCGGTTCGGATCTGCCTCCCGGGATGTCCGTCAGCGGCAGCTCGTTCAGTGGCACGTTCTCCACGGCAGGCACCTACACCTACCGCCTGAAGGCGGACAACGGTCAGAACGATGCGACCCGCCAGTACACGACCGTCGTCTACGCGCCGTTCTCGGCCTCGCTGTCGGGTGTCCCTCAGAGCGACGTTGTGGCCGGCACGCCGATTACCAGCGTGACGCTGACGCCGATCGGAGGCAAGGAGCCCTATACCTACGGGACGACCGGATCTCTGCCGTCCGGCGTGGCGTTCTCCAATGGCGTACTGTCGGGAACGCCCACGACCCCAGGCCTCTACAGCTTCGGTCTGAGCGCATCGCAGTCCTTCGGCAACACGCCTGCGTTCACCACGCCGACGTTTACGATGAACGTCGCGGCTGAACCCATCACGCTGACCTTGGCGCCGACGCCGCCGACCGAAGTCATGGCCGGGACGGCTTTTTCAACAACCCTGTCGGCGACCGGCGGGCCGTCTCCCTACACCTACAGCGGAATCGATCTCCCGAATGGGTTCAGCCTCGCGGGTGGGACGCTCACGGGCACGTTCAACACGCCCGGCACCCAGAACTACTCGCTGAAGGCAGTGAACGCTCACACCGAGGTGACCAGATCCTTCGAGACGATCGTCCATGCCCCGTTTTCGGCGAGCCTGTCAGCCGCTCCGCAGTCTTCGGCTCTGACCAACCAGAACATCGCCCAGGTCTCGGTTCAGACGACCGGCGGAAAGCAGCCCTACGTCTTCGGCTCGACGGGCACGATCCCGCCCGGTCTGAACTACACGGGTGGCGTTCTGTCTGGCAGGCCCAGCACGCCTGGGACGTACACCTTCGTTCTGACCGCTTCCCATTCATTCGCCGGCGCCCAGACCATCCCGAGCGCCGAATACACGATGGTGGTCTCCAACCCGCCGCCGCTCGCGTTGGCTGCTCAGGCGCCTGTCGTCGAGCAGACCAGGAATGTCGCGATCACGCCTGTCCCCATGAACCCGTCAGGTGGCACGGCGCCCTACAGCTATACGCTGATCGGCACACCGCCTCCGGGGATTTCGGTCGACACCAACGGCCAGATGAACGGCGCTCCGACAACAGTCGGCTCCTACACCTTCCAGGTTCGCGCGACCGATTCGACGCCCGGAACTGCCCAGGTCCAGGATACGCAGCAGTTCTCGATGACTGTGCGTGAGCCCGTCAACCTCACCTCGACTGCCCTGCAACTGGCGACGGTCGGTACCCCGTACAGCTTCCAGCTGACGGCAACGGGCGGACTCGGGCCGTATACGTACCTGATCACTGGTCTGCCGGCGACGCTCAATGGCCCGACCTCTGGTCTGATCACGGGCACGCCGACCGAGGCCCAGAACTACACCAGCCTCGTCGTCAGGGTTGTCGACAGCGTTGGGCGGAGCCAGACAGTCAACACCGTGTCACTGACAGTCCAGCCGCCTCCGGCCGCGGCCATTCCGCGTCCGACCTCGGTCACTGCTGCAGGTATCGACGCTGGCCAGGGTCAGTGGGTGTTGGCTGCGGGGGCCAATGGCCTTTACGACGCCAACGATGCAAGCGGAGGGCGCTCGTTCGCTGGATACGAGAGCGGTGGTTTTCCGAGGGCTCTGTTCCAGTACAACTGGTCAACAGCCAACAAGGCGAACTGCGTAATCGTCGGCATCAACAACTACGGTGCACAGATGAGCTTTGCGATCTCGTTCAGGCTGAACGGCAGCCCTCTCGGAACTACGAGCTCCGTAACCATCCCCAGTGGTTTGAGCACACGTACGCTCCAGCTGGTCGGCGCGACCGGCAACCCCGATATCAACCAGCTTCTCCCGCAGGCCATGGGACCGCACACCAACTACCTGATCCACACCTTCAAGGCTGGATCATGGGACGGGTCGGTCTGCCAGACCTCGTCCTGATCGCTCAGGAGTTCCATCAAGGGCCGGCGCAAGCCGGCCCTTTTCGTTTGTGATCTCAGTGGCGTGCGGTGATCGTTCGGTCGATTTTATCTGCGGATCGTCAGGCCAATGCGAACCAACGCCGCTTCACCCACACTCATCCCGAGCAAGTAAAAATCCCCGGCAGCGATGCCGGGGATTTTTGTTCTTAGGCCGCTTTGCGCATCGCACTTCGCCTCGATCTGGCTGCGACGATGATCGACACCACCTGCTCGCGGTCGCAGCCGAGCTGACCTGCAATTCGGGACGCCGACATCCGCTTGGCGTGAAGTCGCTCAACCTCGTTTGCCACGACTGCAGTTTCACTGGCGCCAGGTTGGGCGCTGGATGGAGCGCGTTCAGCCGCGCTTGCAAGAACCCCGACAGAATCCCGATTGCTGGCGCTGCGCAGACGAAGGATTGATCGGCGCAACTCGCCCATCGCCTTGACCTCGATCTGGCGGATCCGTTCCCGCGTGACCCCGAACTCGATCGCGATATCCTCCAGAGTTGCCTTGTCGTCTGCGTCCGCCAAATACCGCCGCTCGATGACGTGGCGCGACCGAGGGTCGAGTCCTTCGACAGCCCGACGGACGATCATACGGTTGCGTTCTCCGTCGATGGCATGTTCTGCGGCTTCGTCTGGCAGCGGAGCCTCGTCGATGAGGAGATCGCCCCGCTCTGTCCCGGTGTCGTCATCACTCGCGGGCGCGTTCAGCGACAACTCCCCGGAGCTTGCCAGCACGATCACCTCGACCTCATCGATTGGCGCGCGCAACTCGGCCGCGGCGCGTTCCAGCACCTCGCGGTTGGAAAGCTCGGGGTGGCGGGAGGAGATCTGGGAGCAGACGGCGCGCGCCTTGAAGAACAGGCTCTTGCGCAGCTGCGATCTGGCCGACCTCACCAGTGACGCATGCTTGACCACGTATTCGCTCAGCCCGGCTTTGATCCACCAGGTGGCATATGTCGAGAAACGAACCTTGTGATCGGGGCAGAATTTTTCGGCCGCGGTCATGAGCCCGATCTGCGCTTCCTGAAACAGGTCGTCGAAAGGAACCCCGTAGTGCCTCAGCCTGATCACGTGTTTCATGACCAGACGCCCATGGGACCGGAGGATGACGTCGAGAGCGGCGCGATCGCGCGTCTCATGCCATCGCCTCAGCAGGTCGGCTTCGACCTCGGCGGTCAGATAGGGGGCAGTGCGAACCTGCTGTGAAAGGGCCAGGCTCAAGCCTTCAGTGGAGGACATCGACGACCTTCGGACGAATCCTTCAGCCGAGGACCGGCCTGCTCACATCGGATTCGCCAATCCATGGTCAGGCACACCCATGACTCCAACAAGCGCCGGATCAGCGAAATTCGACGCAGTAGCTTGCGCTGGCAAATGAGCCTGAGGGGCAGGTACTGCCTTGCTTCGGGAAAGCGCGCCTGGACTCAGATCGAAAGGCCTCGCAGCATTCGCCGGACGCGAAGTAGCCCGTCGGGCAGGTCCCGACCCGCACGATACGGTCTTTCCCGTTTTTGGGGAGGCAGTAGATCCCCTGTGCTGCCACAGCAGAGGCTGCCACCAAGAGCACGACAAACGATGCCAGCACGCGCATTCAGATCACTCCAAGCGGCCTGACCCGGACAGTTCGCTCCGTCATCAATGCAGAGAACTCGACCTGGTTTCGTCAGGTGTATCGAGGAGAGCCACACGATATCCGACGATGTCGTCATCGCTGCCATCATGCGTCCAGTTCAGCCGGCTTGCTCGCGCACAGCGGATGCGCTCACCGAAGGCCGGATTTGAAGGCCCGCGGTAGATCGGCCAGATCACAGCCTCATCGGTCTCCGGAGAATGATCTCCACCCTCCCAGGTTTTGAGCACGGCACTGTCGAAGTCAGGAAGGTCGCTCATAGGGCACCGAGCAGCCGGTCGGCCGCCTCGAGGCGCGCGTCGCTGACGCCACGACCCAGGCCTTCGCGATAGACGTTGACCAGTCCGGCGAGGTAGCCACGCTGATAGTCGCTGTCCGGCGGATCGTTGAGGAAGCCCTCGATGGCCTTCATTACGAAGGGCTCGACACGCCTGGCGTCGAAATCGATGACATTGGAAGAACTGGGGGCCATTGACTGTGATCTCTCGATGAATGTCTCGCAGGCTACGGAGGCTCGCGCGACACAGCAAATGGCGATCGTCGCAATCCACCAAGAACTGACCCTTGAATCCTCGCATCCCTGCTGACTTGCGAGAGACCGCGATAGCGTGAGCCATCATCAGGAGATCTCTCGCAATGCCCGGGTACAACGTCTCATTCGACGAGGCCTCGACCGACATCACCGCGGCCGAGACCGGCGGCGTGCCATTCGCGATCGCGAAGAAGGCTGCTCTGGAAGAGCTCGCCGGCGTCCTCGGCGATATCAACGAAGGCGATGCCAGCGGTCGCCTCGATGACGACCCGGACATGGAGACCACGATCGAGGAGCAATCGACCAAGATCGAAGCAACAACCGAGACAGACTACCGCCCAGATGCAATCGCGCTGACCGATGACCAGCAGAAGCTGGTCGATGCGCTCGTCGAGGATGGCGACGGGATCGGCTTCTACACCCAGATCGTCGACGAGACGATCAATGTCCCGGCGACCGTGCAGAGGTGGATCGACGGCGAAGCGTCACTCCAGGACGTCATCGACGATGCCGAGGAGTGCGGATACCACGAGAAAACGGTCGAGATCGCGAACCTCCTCCTTTCCCCGGCTCCGACAGTCTGAGGCTCACGACAATGGCGAAGGTCTCAGAAATCAATCAGCACGACTGGATGGCCGTCCGCACGACCTTCACCGACGGCACGAAAGCCAACATCACATGGAACTACGGCGGCGTTTCGGTGAGCGTCCGCCCGCTCGACCCGACCCGCAGTGAACAACTCGCTTTGATCGCGTCGCAGGCATGGGACCGAATGGCCGAGCCGTCCTATGTGCACACCAATCCCGGCAAACAAGCGAAAGCATTCGCAGAAGCTGCCAGGGCAGCGCTCTCGCTCGACCATTTCCTCGAACTGTCGCGAGCGGCTCTGCAGGTCACCGGTGAGCGACCCAAGCCCCGAAACGCAGTGGCGGCCCCGAGCACCGCAACCGTTGCCATGCGTTCGCTGAGAGGCGGAACGGAGTTCAAGCTGGCATTCCCGACCGGCGAACGCATCGAGCTCAAGATCAACAAATCCAGCGTGGGTATGCGCATGGATCCGCCGATCCAGTCCCGGCAGGATGAAATCCTGAGGGCCATTCTGACGGCCAAGATGAAGAAGACGCTCGACGACGAGGCCATCATCGAGATCGTACAAGCGACCGTGCCGGGCTCACCCGACATCGCCACGTGGCAGGACGAGTTCATTGCCGGGCTGAAGCCGGCGGCAGCTCCCAGGCCCTGAGGACGATGCGTGTCTCGGTCATCCCGGCTTCGGACCGGGATCCGCGCTGCTCGCCAGGTACTCCTTGCCTCCATAGCGGCGACCGGTCGTCCTGACGATGAGAAGCCCTCTTTTGACGAACTGGGGCGCCTGAAGCTTGATCGTGCGCCCGAACTGCCTCTCGATCTCCTTCGCGTTCCGCCACTCACGGCAGAACTCCATCAGCTCCCGAAATCGGGTCGCCGTCCGGGTGTCGCCATCAAGGATGACGCTGGCGACGACGGCAGGTGATGGCGGTTCGATTTGAGGGGCCTGGCCGGCAGCCGCCCAGAAGCTGAAGCCTCCAGCAATGGCCTCTGTCAGCACCCGCCGGTCGGCTGTGATCGCAACGAACGCCTCTCTGGACTGGATCGCGAAGCGGCTCCGGATCGCCTTCTCGCTGCGCCACTGGCTGCAGAACTGGACGACATCACGAGCAAGCACCGGACGCCGATACAACCCGGAATCCAGCACGATCTGGCCGAGCTCCTGCATTTGGCCGAGCGCTATCCCCATCAGAAGCTCGCTTCCCCCAAGCTCGTCGACGAGCCCTTTGAAGCCGATAGGACGGTACGCGATAGCGTCCAGAACACGCCTGCGCATCGCGGCCAGATCTTGAGGCGATACCCCCAGCTTGAGTGCGCGCTGCGCGCCCAGATATCGCACTGGGGTTCCGGCGTGACCGGTCACGAGCACCATGGCCGACGGAGGTACGGATGCCAGGATCTGGTAGATGCGCTCCCTCGACAGCCCGAGCGCTTTGGCCAGCGCCGGCATTGCTACAGGCTGGGTCATCCGATTCAGTGCTGCAACGAACTTCGCAGTCGCCACCCCTTCTCGACGTGCCCCATGCTCCCGTCTTGAGCGATGAATCGGAGTGTGTTCAAGCGCCATCTCCCCAGCCAGTGACTGCATCGTGGTGCGCTCGATTTCCTCATCCCAATCGCCGACTGCCCCGCTCCAGACGTACCGCGGTGCGGCCGCTTCACTGCCGTCGCGTTTGATGCAGGCCACTTCGCCGGCGCGCGCCATGTCCATGATGGCTTCGACGACACGGTTCCGTGGTTGCCCGGCCATCTCGACCAGCTCGTCGATGGAAGTCGGCTCGGCCATCAATTCGAGCAGGTCGCTCGTCGCGATCACCCCATGGTCGCCGTCGTTGGGGTCCACATGGTCGGGGAGCTTTGGATCGGGATGATCGCGAAGCGACACGCTGTAGGCGATGTGCTTGCTCGCCCTGACTGGCCCCTTGGCTTCATGGCCCGATCTCAAATCGACTGCTTTGACGATCGAGGCGTTGCGCCGCCCAAGTTCCAGGGCGGCGCATACGCGCCCCGAACTGAGCCCGGTTTCGGCTGCCCAACTCGCGACCGGCTTCCATTCGCCTCCAGCTCGAACCAGCTGCACCAGGTCTGAGATCCAGACGAGAGGGCGATCTGATCCTCGTGAGAGGCGCGGAACCGACAGCCTCACATTGTCGCTGTAGACGATAGCTGGCCGCTGATCCTGGAAAGCGTGGAACAGGGGAGGGGCCGACCGGAGGCCACGATCGATCAATTCGACCGCGAGTGCCTTCGGCATCTCCCACCATTGCCAGGGTATCAATTTGCCAGGCTTGTCGGTGGGTAGCGCGTCGAGTGCCTGAAGAAGCGCCCACAGTCTGTCGGGGCTGTTGCAGAAATTCCGTATGAGGAAGTCGTCGATGTCGGCCGGGGCGTAATCGACTGCAGCGACGTTGACCCTCGAATCCCATCTCGGCTCGCAGCGTTTCCCGTTCGGGTCGATGCAAGCCAGGGCGCCGGAGCGCATGCCGAAGCGCACGACCTTGAGGAGCGAAGACCTGGGCACGTCAGGTAGCGCAACCTCACTGATCGGGGTCCAAGCTCGCAACATCGCAGCCAACTCGACTGCCTTCGCCTCGACATCAAACGCTGGCAGAATGGGCTTTCGATACGAGTGGGCCGACGGGGCTGTCCGACCAGCACTTTCCGGCGACTTCCGAACAGCGGTTGCTGGCTTCGCTTCGCTGCCGGTTTTGTCGACGAGCTTGAGGTGGGGGCGAATGCCGTTCGGATAGGCTCGGCCATTGGGGTATCGAGCCAGCTCGACGATCTTCTCGCGCTTCAGCCGATTGACGGCAGAAAGGGCCCTCTTCCGGCCGGCCGTATCGAGAATACCGAGATCCGTGCAGATTTCGCTCAGGGATGCCTGCCGGCGAGCAATCTCAAGAAGCAGGGTCTCCCGCAAATCCATCTCAACATCCCTGCCGGGCCGAACCGGTGTCTCGCTGACCTTGTACGCCGCAGCCAGCGAGACGCCAATCTGGTTACCGCTCGTCGCGATCGTCGACCCGCTCGCAGCGGATCTGGTCGAGGACACCCTGGAAGCGGCGACGGTCGCCGAAAGACATGTTCTTGTCAGGATGAACGCAGCCGTTGGCTTTCCAGCCCTTGCACATGAGGCATCCGGCTCGCGCGTTCTTGGGACGCTTGCGCTTGTGGTTCATGACGATCGTTCTCCGGGTATGCCGGTGCGCCCCGATGGCGCCCGCATATGTTCCGAAGGCTGAAGATCAGAGCCATTGAAATGACCGCCCTATCCAGTGACGCAAAAGGATTTACGCCTCGATCCCTGAAAATCAAGTCGAACTCGATCCAGTTCCATCAGGAGACTGCCGGTCATTGCCGTGTCTGCCTGAAAGCGTTAATGCACAATCAAAATCGATCTTCGGAGATCACCATGAAACTGGCTGTCCACGTCCCGAAAATCGGATCCAAGGCTGCCGGTGTCATTGCTCCCCGTAGCGCGATCGTCTCCGATCCCAGCACGAACAATGAGCGCGGCATCCTTTGCTATTTCGAGGGCAACATCCTCGGCGCACCAAACATGAAGGCCTTTCACGATCGCATCTGCGTTGCTGCCGGGCGCCTCGAACAGGACTATCCCACCAAAGCCGTCGCTCGATTTCCCGTGGCGGACCTCGTGCCGGTCGCGCTTTACGACACAGCGCTCAGGGCGATCACGACCGTCTACAACGGAGAGATGCTCGCCAACTGGGCCGATGAGCCCTTGATCGAGATCACGGGCCGTCGGCTGCCGGCGGGCCAGGCGGAATGGGATCTCGCGATCATTGCCGCCAAGGGGGCCAGGCCTGTCGCGCATGGTCAGATCGACCATGTCCTGCCCTTCAGGACACGCGCAGGGCAGCTTTTCTTCTTCTACAACGATGGATCGAAGCAGGTTGAAGTGCTTGGGGACGACGATCCCCGGCTGATCCTGTTTTCGCCCGAAAGCGCTTCTGCTCCTGGTCTGCTCAGCTGAATTCCGGCGTCAGGCGCTTTTCTGGGAGCGCAGCTCGTTGCGACGGGCAATCGCGTTCGTCGCCGCCTGGGCCAGCGTCCGGCCGAAACCCAGAGCGTCCTCGGTCAGAAAGGGCGCCTTCGCGACATAGGACTTGTGGTCGATCACAGCCTTTGCTCCCGGCATGCGCACAAGCCAGGGCGACGGGCAATTGGGATTGTATTCGACAGCAAAAGTCATATCGAGCAGGATCGCCGGCACCTCGATTGGCGTCATTTCGATCTCTTCAGGGGATTTATTCCCGGGCGTGGCATCAGTCATCCAAGCGCTCCTTCCGTCAGGTCTGGATAGAAACGCCGCTGCATGAATGGGACAAGCGATCTCGACTGAAACAGCTCCTTAATCCACCATTCCATTATGGAATTTGGTTACCGCAGCTCAGAACGTGAGCGCGCCGAGCCCGTCGTCGTTTTGCGGGATGACCAGCTCTGGTGATTTTGGAGAGATCCGGATCCCGGCAATTCCAATTTCGAGCTCTCGCTCGATCTCGACGCGCTTGGCATCCTTCACTTTGTCCAGCAGGCCGGATGTCGCGAAGAGATCCAGCTCTCGCTCGATGGCCTCAGGAGCGTCAACGTTGTTCTCCCGAACCAGAACCAGCCCCCTGGAGAGCCTGGCCATAGCGTCGAAGCCTTCCGGAGGAATGGCCGGAAGGCAATGGCCCACAAGGCGCAAGAACCGGTAAGCAGCAGCTTCAGCGTTGCGCTCCTTCTCGAAGACAGACGGCACGAGGTCCTCGTCGTAAGCTTCGACGGCATAGGAGGTGAGGCTGGAACTGAACATCACCTCGCCACGGAACCGCTTCGCCAGAGCCGCTCCAAATTCGCAGCCGGTTTCATATCTCAAGGCCGAAAACATCGTCGAGCTCGGCGACCAGTGATTGTCGACCGTGAGCGAGCCATGCCCGCCGCCGTCCGGATAATAGACATGGAGATGGGGCGGGCCGCGGCGATCATGCAGCAGACCATCGACCAGAAGCATTTCCGAGCACATGGCCCTCACTTTGGCTTGGATCTCCTCGAGGCCTGAACTGATGACGCGGTCGACGTTGAGTGGCAGGGCATCGAGGATACCATCGGCCGGATAACCCCAAGGGCTGTTCCTCAAATGGTTCGGCCCATCCAGAAGCTTTCTGGTCTCCTCGACAGTTGCAATCTGCAGCAACTGCCCAACATCGGTGTGCAGAACCCAGCCTCGACCCTGCCTGTTTCCCAACCCTTCATGCTGAGCATAGAGATGCCCTTCGTGGGAGAGCCGCGAAAAGACGCGCTCAGGCTGGGCGCCGGTCGTCGCCCTCACGCGGACCGCTTCCACCAAGTCTGATCTGGACACGGACGGGATATCGACATCGATCTCGGCCTTGACGTGAATCGTCCGCTCAGTGCGGCCGCGCCGAATGACGCATTTGACCGGGTAAGCGATCGGAACCTTGAAAGAGAGCTTGTTCATGGGATTTCTCAGAGACCGGGAGTGATTTGGCCAAGACCGTCGTCTTCGACAGTCGGCGGCGCCGGATCGCTGGGCATCATGCTCAGCCCAACATTCGCCATGCGGACCTGGCGATCCATCTGCCGGCGCTCGTCGTGGCTCGGCTTGAAGAAGTAGTCCTGCGCCCCAAACGCATCGATCTCCGCGCAGAGCGCGCTGGAGATGTCGGAGTGACGCTCACGAGCCTCGTTTCGCAGCCGGGACAGGTTCGCCAAGGCTTCCAGGCCTTCCGGGCGCATGCGGGCCACGAACTCTCCCGCTTCTCGAAGGAAAGTGGACGCCGCCACATCGCACATCATCGCCTTCAGGGGCGTTGGAGGCAGCAGCTCGGGTCTCCAGATCCTCAGCCGGACCGCTGAGGCATAAGCATTGGCGAACGGATCGTGGACTTTGGCGAGATAGCATTCCTGCAGGAAATGCCGGGCCTCGACCATGCAATCGAGAGGGAAATTCCAATGCATGACGAGCGGCCGCTCCTCGACCGTCAGGGAGCAGTCATGCTTGCCTCCCCGCGAGGGCGACACGGCAATGGCCGGCACTGCAGCTCGCTTGTGAAGCGCCCCATCAACGCGAACCATCGCTCCAAACACGCCAGCCAATTGAGCCACGACGTCATCGCGGCCGTCATGAACGATCCGGTCGATTGTCAGAGGAAGATCGTCGACGATTTCGTCATCGAACGCCCATGGTGACCTGATGTCGAGAAACGACATGGCTTCCTGCAGCGAGAAGCCGGCCTCGATATCGGCCACGACCTCGCGTCCGCTCCGCAACAAGGTTGAGCGGTAGCACTCTCCGCCGAAGCCGATCACCCTCGTCGTGAAGGAGCGCACATCCCGATAGTCGATGTCAGCATCGACCGCGACTTCGCACTCCGACGCAGACAGGTCCGGGATCTCGAACTCGACCGCGTCCTGGCGGAAGAAGACCTGCTCCTTCCGGGCCCTTTGGCGAACGGCGGTCACCGGATAGGCAAACGCGACGCGTAGCTTGGTCATCAAGGATCTCTGCGTTTGCCAGAGATCGCTCCGGCTCAATCAGCAGAATCTCGCATCGGATCGTGAAAGGCGCAAAATCGAATGCATCGGATCGGTCGAATTGTGTGAGAGTGGCGACTCGCTGATACTGTCGGGATGACACGGAATCGCGAATCCATCCTTATCGATACCGCCTCCCAGCCCCTGTGGCTCTTCGCCTTGGACCTTGTGATCAAGCAAGCCTTGGTCGTGGGGGCAGGCTACCTCCTTCCGCGGATCGCACCTTCCATCGTCCCGTCCGACTTCGGATTATCGGGGGACATCCTCGGCTCGCTCCATCCAGCCCTGACGTTCGCGCTGCGCAACTGGGTGCCCGCGCTGATGATCCTCGTTCTCGGGGCCTGGTATGTCGGAGTCATGGCCGCCCCCTCCGTCCGCATCACCACCCAGCGCGTCATCCTGACCAAGGGCTTCTTTGTGCGGACCTGCGATGAGATCGAGCTGTTCCGCGTTCGAGATGTCGTCGCCAGTCAGACCCTGCTGCAGCGCCTGGCCGGGGTCGGGAATGTGACCATCGAGGCATCCAGGGACCTGAAAGCGGAAACCTTCGAACTGAGCTCTTTCGACCGCCCGTTCGAGATCCGCGAACTCGTCCGGGACGCCTGGGCCAAGGTCGGTCAGCCACAGCGGACGCTCAACGTCGACTGAGCTCGTGCCTTTCATCGGCGCGAGGCATTCTGAGGCTGTCGGCATCCCGAATTTCGGGTGCCTTCTGTAACAGATCTGCCCCGGAATCTTGCAGGCCTCAGACGTGATGACCGGCCCGTTAATTTCAGGTACGATCTGTAACAGAAAATACCCGAAATTCTCGCGCCCTCTGAGGCATCAAGTGTCTGACAACGAGATCGAAAACAACGAACCCAAGCGGCCTGTCGGGCGACCTCAGTCCCAGGCGCGTTCGACTATCGTCCGCCGCATCCGACGCGGCGCTGCAACAGGCCAGGTCTGGTCTCTCAGCGACTTCACGGATCTGGGTTCCCGCCATGCCATCGAGCGCATCATGCAGCGTCTCGTCGAAGCTCGTGACATTCAGGCAATCGGGCGCGGCCTGTTCTTCCTGCCGCGCAAGAACCCGCTGACAGGTCGCCTCACCAGCCCCGGGGCGGAGGCTATCGTTCAAGCGATCGCGCGGCGCGATGGCCTTCGCCTGGTCGGTGACGGGATGAGCGCGGCCAATGTGCTCGGCCTTGGAACAGGTGTCGGAGCCCAGTCGGTCTGGTTTGCCGATCGAGCGCGCGAGCCGCTGTCACTGGGAAACCAGCGCATCGAGATCCGCCAGGCTCCGAGCTGGCTGCTGAAATGGCAGGGCAGGCGGGCAGGCATCGTCGTGAACGCTCTCGCCTTCAACGAGAGTGCCTACCGAACCGGCTCGGGCTGGAATACCGCGGAATGCCAGGCTGGCCTCGATCGCCTCAGGCAGGTCGCAGGATCCGAGGAGGGTGCCGGCCTGACGACCGATCTGCGGCAGGGCTTCGCCGGTCTCCCGCTTTGGATGCAGGACTTCCTGCGGCCGCTCCTGAATCCCGACGCGCAGCCGGCCTGGACGAACGAGCTGCCCATTGACCACGACGAGACACCTGAAGAAGGCCCGCGCCCATGAAGGACTTCATCAAGCTCTTGAAGGCCCCAAAGCGCGATCGACTCGCTCTGTTCCAGGAGACAGCAATCCGTCTGGGTACCACTCCGGCCAATGTCGAGAAGGACCTGATGGTCTGCTGGACTCTGGACGCGCTCTACAATAGATCAAAACTTGGTGACACCCGCTTTCTATTTAAGGGCGGCACATCTCTGAGCCGCGTACATGGGCTCATTGCTCGTTTTAGCGAGGATTGCGACCTATCTGTATTCAGAGCCGATCTCGGAATACCTGTTAATGCTTCTGATCTTGTATCAATGTCTTCGAACGGACGCAAGCGCGTCCTTGAGGAGATCCGGCAGAAGTGCGGCGCCTTCATCTCGGGCCCGGTCGCCGACGAGATCGAACGCATCGCCAGGGAAGATTGCGCCAGGGCCGGCCTTGCGCCTGATGCGATCCGCATCATCCGCCAGTCAGACGACCCGGACGGCCAGACGCTCTATGTCGAGTATCCTTCGATTGCCTCTCAGCCTGGAGACTATGTCCGGCCGCGGGTGATGATCGAGTCTGGCGCCAAATCGGCTGTCGACCCTCACATCACCAATGTCACGATCGCGCCCTACCTGGCAGAGGAAGTCCCAGGCCTAAACCTGCGCGTCGGCAACATCGTCGCCATCGAGGCCGGCCGCACCTTTGGCGACAAG
The DNA here is from genome assembly GCF_001713455.1 of Bosea sp. RAC05. Taxonomy (NCBI): domain Bacteria; kingdom Pseudomonadati; phylum Pseudomonadota; class Alphaproteobacteria; order Hyphomicrobiales; family Alloboseaceae; genus Allobosea; species Allobosea sp. RAC05. Next base: position 128,019 of record NZ_CP016463.1, on the reverse strand, counting down.
GTCGTCATCGCACACGGGATGAACCGCTGGGCAGCGGTGCGCGGCGAGGTCCTGAAGGGCGGCAACCGCATGTCGCGGCACTATTATGACCTGTACTGCTTGGCGAAGGCCGGGATCGCGGACCAGGTGCTCGCCGACGGTCACACCCTGCAGGACTGCATCGGCCACGCGCGGATGTTCTTCAACCGCACACCATTCGAGCTGGATCGCGCTGCCGCCGGTGAATTTCATGTCATGCCGACGGGCGACGTTCTCAAGGCTGCGCGGATCGACTACGAGGCGATGAAGACCATGATCTTCGGAACCCCTCCCGCTTTCGACGACATCCTCGAGGCCATCGACGACATCCAGAGCAAGCTCGACCATGAGCTCTCGCCGGCGCCGCTTCCCTGATCAGCTCAGCTTCTTCTGACCCTCCGCCCAGAGCACCAGCTCTGCCTGGATCGCTTCCTCGATGGTTTTCGGGTTTCCGAGCTCCGTTGCCAGGACGAAGGAGCGCATGACGTTGCGAGTGAACAGCTCGGCATCGGAGAAATGGTCCGGTGCGATCCGCCAGGCGACTTCGACCAGATCGGCCTTCTCTGGATCGGGGTCGTGACCAAAGCGCCGGAATTCGTCCAGCATGAACCCTGGAAACCGATCAAGCACCGGTCGAGGCAGCTCGATGCGGATGTTGAAGCGGCGCCAGATCGCAGAATCGAGCATCTGGGCGTGGTTGGTCGCCGCCATGCAGATGACATGAGACGGAACGTCGTCGAGCTGGACCAGCAGCGTCGACACAACCCGCTTCATCTCGCCCGACTCCTGATCGTTGTCGCGCTCGCGGCCCAGCGCATCGAACTCGTCGAAGAACAGAAGCGTCGGCTCGCGTTTGGCGAATGAGAACAGACGCAACAGATTGCGCGACGTCTCACCCGCCACCTTCGAGATCAGGTCGTCATAGCGGACCATAAAGGCCCGGATCCCGAGTTCGATCGAGATCGCTCCGGCGAGAACCGTCTTACCGTTTCCCGGAGGCCCAATCAGCAGAGCTTTGTGACGGGGATCTAGGCCAGCCTTCTCCAGCGCCTTCGCATGACGAACCTCTGTCATGAAATCACCGACGATCTGCTCGACCTCGGGCGGCAGCTTCAGCGACTTCAGATTCTTTTTCGGGCGGAGCGGGGACAACCCGATCGGCAGCTCGGTGTCGGTCTGGAACAGATCCTCGATCTCGCGAAGGAGAATGCTGTCACCGCTGCCGTTCGCCAGCTGCATCGCGTAATCACGCAGACGATCCGTCTCGCCGCGCATGCCCGCGCCGATTAACTGGAGAATCGTATCCCTATCCATCGTCACCCTTCCGATCAAAAAGGAGGGTCGAAGGATTCCATTTTTCAGTCAAGGATCAACAGCCCGAATGAGGCGGCTATCCTCCAAGTGAATTGCTGTTCGGTTGCGCTTTCTGTCTGTTCGCCCCAGCGAGGTCTGCATCGTGCCACCTCTGACCAACCGAGCCTTGCCGAAGGCTCGATCTTGCCGACGGCTCGACCCATCCATGTCTCGATGCCTGAGTTGGCACCAGAATGTCGCGGAACCGACCTGGAAACCCAACTCCCGCGGAAATGCCACTCAGAATGCCTGATGCCTCACAACCTCCTACACCTCATCAGAAGGCGTAATTGCCCCTGTACGAGCTTCTATGACGGTCGTTTTTCCGGAACTCAGCTCTGTCTTCGATACGTCGGCTGTCCGAGCGTGGTCACCCCTGCGGAACCCTGGTGAGCCCGCGCACGCCTGCCATGGACTTGGCGGACATTCTGATCTGCCCCGCCGGCCGGCGCACCGCTCGCTTCAGCCAGACCGCGGCGCCTATTCCGAGGCATCGCCCATCGCTGCCATGGTCATTCATGGCGAACGATGGAGGAAATGCGAGGGGAATGGCGATCGCTCTTTTTCAACCGAAGCCCACCCTTGCCCAGAGGACAGTGAACCAGTGAGCGACCCTGCCGCCACTCTGCTCTAATGAAACTATCGTTTCAGTCACAGCCATCTGGATGAAACTCTCCATTCAGCACGGAGAGCCTATCGAGAAGCCGCCGACACCCGACGCCGCACCGCCTGCGTTGTCCCTCAGGAATCGCCGAGATCTCTCCCTGCGTGCCAGTCCGGCGTCAGCCACCTCCGGTTTTAAGGGGCTTGGAACTGGGGTGGATCGACAGATATCCCGGCTCAGCAGCATGCTCGGGTCTGACCCGAGCATCTCTTGCAAGGGCGCCTGCACCAGTACGCTGCCTCTGCGCGTCCCGATAGCACCTGGGCCGTTTGGTACTCCCGATGCCAGAAGGTTTGTCGCCGGACATGGCCCGACGACAGGGGCCCACCTCGCGAGGCACTCCACCAACGCGTGGGAGGACCCCATACCGGGCGCCAGGGGGCTCGAACAGCCGGATCGAGGGGGTGTCGGAAAGTGGACCTAAGGGGTGTCGGAAAGTGGACCTAAGAAGCCGCTCAACCCCGGCAAAATCGGGGCCCGATTCGCAAAATCGGCATTTCCAAGCCCATCCGAAGCCGCTTAGGTCCAGAAAACTGACAGCGAGGAGACCTATGGATGAGTTCTTAGGTGCAGTTTACTGACAGGCCGCATCGCTTAGGTGCAGTTTACTGACAGCCAAAGCGACTTAGGAAGCCGCACGCCCGGGTTCAGGGCTTCCGTGACAGCCGTCAGCATGGCGATATGGCGACACAGTTGAAGGTGAGCGACCATTCCCATGACGGAACTCTACAAGGTGCTGAAGGAGCCCGCTGACCCTGGCAACCCTGCCGTGGTCTATGACATCGCGTTCATGCACCGCTCGCTTTGCATTTCCGGCCTCCCAGTCCGTGAGCAGAAGCCCAACCTGGATGGCACGCCGTCGACATTCGTCCGTAAGGGCCAGCGCTTCACCATGCGCATGACGACGAACAACCTCGACATCCCAGACACCAACACCACGATACCGATCGGTGTGCCCTACGGCGCCAAAGCGCGCTGTCTCGTCCTGTGGATCGCGTCCCAGGCGAGCCAGTCTTCCTCAAACAGCAATCGCTGTCTGGAAATTGGGCCGATCAAGCAATGGCTGCATGGCATTGGCATCGGCATCACTGGCGACCAGATCAATCTTGCTAAGGCTCAGCTGATCAAGCTCAGCCATACGAACGTGAGCGTGACCGTCCGAACGGCAGCTGAGAGTTGTGAGGACATGCTGGTGTTTCGCAACGATCAATTCATCGCGTCAGGCGCCATCGCCACCGACGATATGTATCACTATCGGGATGGGCGGCTCGACAAGGTGCGTTGGCCTCAAGCTATCAGTATCCCCGAATCGACCTGGAATCAGTTTCGACGCGAAATGGTCCCTATCCCGATGGAACGGCTGCGCATGATCGCGCATTCCGCCACCGCGATCGATATCTTTATGTACCTGAGCTACCGGCTGCCCCGTATTCCTGTCGGCGAGAAGGTCACCGTCACTTGGCGCCAGCTCGCCGAGCAGTTCGGCGGATCGAGCGATCCAAAGTCCCAGCCGCCCTCCCACTTCAAGAAGATCTATTCGAACGGGATCCAAGCCGCGCTGAAAGCATATCCCGAAGCACGCATCGACGAGGTTAGCGAAGGCCTCGTACTTCATCATAGCGACGTAGCGAGCCTTAGGCGCGCCTATATCGCTTCGTCACCGATCGCGCCCGCTAAGCCCACGCTCGTTCGGAAACGCTTCACAGCTCCGGAGGCTGCTGCATGAACCGCGCATAGAAAACGCCTGCCGGGACGGCCATCCCGGCAGGCGTTGATCGAACCAAATCGCCCCGAGAGGCAAATCAGTCTTCTTCCGACACCTGAAGGCTATTCCCCTCCCGATTCAGCGTCAAGCACCGGATGTCCGCGTCCGAACGATGACGCCTGGGCTCTCCACAGCTCGCAATCGTCCTGGCGTCAGCCGGGCAGGGAAGACGCTTGTCCGATATCCGCACACAGATCCTGCTTGCCATGGCCGGTGTCCCCGAGGGCTTCGAACCCTTTGCGGCGGCATATCGCGGGGTGGTCGAGAACAGGTGGACCGTCGAGGATATCGATGAGCTTCAGAAATCTCTGCCCACACCCGCTTCGCTGCGGACCGAGATCGGCAAACTCAAAAGACGCCTGAGCCGCCCCCGCAAGCCCTATCGCACCAGATCACGCCGTGAAGGCGAACGCGGTCGTGGGACATTCGGGCGAGCGGTCAAGCGCCACAGCATTGATGCTGCTCTGGACATGAACCTGCGCGACGGCGCCGTTCGTTTGCTTGAGCTGCTGATCAATCGCGGAACCAGGCGCCCGATCGAGGTCTGCACCAATTGGCTCGCAACAGACCTGCGCAGAACGACCCGCACGGTCCAGACCTATTACCGCCAGCTGGAGGCGCAGGGCTACTTCGATCACCTCAGCGTCAATCGGAAGACCGGGCGAACCACCATCGTCCTGTCCGCGCGTTGCGAACCGCCGCCATGGCGCCCCAAGCACTCTTCGAAAAACAAGACCTCGAGGCTGACCTCTTCTGGCGACCAGGGTGCGAAATTTTCGTCGCACACAGTCGACATAAAGTCAGACTCTATTTGCGTTTTGGCTTTTGACGACGCGGACAAACACGCTGCCTCAATGGCGACCCCGGCAGCTGCAAATCCGGCCTCGGCCCGCATCCCACCAGGAGCGGCACACGATACAGCTTCAGACCTTCAGGCTTGCTCGCCCCATGGCACTGAACCGGCTGATCGCGCCGCAATCCCTTCGACCGCAGGCTCGATCCCGCTTGCCAACGCGAGCACCGATCCGACACCGGAAACCGGCGATGAAGGGATATCGGAGGCAGGCGCCTGTAGAACCAGAAGTCGTTCGCCCCGGCTTTCACCACCCAATGGGCCAGGCGAGGCCACAGAGCCGTCCAAGAGCTTTCCGACGAGGCTGATGCCATCCGCCATATCGAGCGCAGCCGGCAGGCCCTGGGTCAGCCGTCATGCTGCGCATCGATCGCGGGACGGCCCTGGATGACGAGCGGCCTACCGCCTCTCCTGATCGACTGCCAGCCGCACGCACTCTCCAGCCGGTCAAGCTTCGATGGCCAAGTCGCCGATCTGGCGCAGCCATGCTGCCGGGTTGATGAGCAGGCAAGGCCAGGCGCTTTCTCGGGGGACATCGCCGCCTGCGCTCTGGCGAAATCTCGACGTCACCGCTCCATGGCAACAGCCGCAGCCCCCACCTGGGGATTGCGATTGCCTTGACGCGCGTTCGGCCGGCCGATTCTGTGGGTGAACTTGATTCTCCTGGGAGCTGACATGGAGATCGTCCGCAGCTGCCCAGTTGGCCCAGCCGAATTCGGGCTGACCATGAACGGTTGGCATGTCTGCCGCTCAGGTGACACCGAGATCCTGTTGAGCCCGCGCCCCGACGGGGAGATCAAGATGACGGTCCTGATCTACGCGATTAAGTGGTCGCGGACCTGCAAGGGCGGACCTGGTTGCGTCTGCATCCGGACGCCGGCGCCGGGCTGGCTGCCCGATCCCGCCTGCAAGACGATCTATGTCCGCGGCGAGAGGTCGTTGAAGTCCGTCTCGACGCACGACAGCCTGTTGGACGCTCAGGCTGCCTTCCGTCAGATGGTCGCGCTCGGCTATGACGGGATCGATCTCGATACGACGATCGACTGGAGCGATGCCGCCATGGCCCTGGCGTCAGCGGCCTGGATCCTCGGCAACGAGGTCCTCGCCTGAGACGAGCTGCACGTCCTCCCCCTCAGGCGTGCTGAAGTCTCTCTTCGAGATCTTGAGCTGCTTCATCCTCTCTTCGACGTTGACCAGGATCCGCCTGACGCTGGCGATCTCCTCGGGAACACCTCGCACCGACTCCACGAGGTCGACAGACCAGCCGCTCGGCTTCTTGGCATAGGAGGTCGATACCGTCTCGTCGACGATGTGACCGACCATCGCCGAGATTTCGGGGCGCGACAGCCCGCGCGCGTGCTGATTGGCGATGAACTGGTGCCGGCACGAATAGAGCGCGAAATGATATTTCCGCTTCGACCAGAGCTTCTTCTCACCGATGTCGTACAGCATCTGGGAGCACTTGCTGAAATTGAGATCGAACTGTCCTGCGGCATGCCACTCGCGGCCTCGACGAGACATGCGTTCGATGATGGCCCGCTTGCCATCCGACAGTCCGGTCAGGTCGAGGGTCCGCGCAAGCCCATTGCCTCGACCGTTCGTCGCCTTGGCGTTGATAACAAACAGGTAGGCGCGCTTGAACGTCTCGCCAGGGGCCGGAGGGAACTCCTTGTACTCGGTCGTCTTCCACTCCGACGGCCGCAGTCCCGTCATCAGACCGGCATCAATCCAATCGCTCAAGAAGTAGGACGTCTCTGACCGGCGGTGGAGGCGCAGATAGTTGACCACGATCAGGTAGTCGGGGTGGGGGAATTCCTTGCGCTTCTGGGACGACGTCTTCTTGGCCCGGTCCGTGGTCACGACCTGCGCCTTCTTCGAGCGCTTCGCCGTCGCCATCATCTCGGCTTCGTTGGGGTCGGAGTACTCGATCATATCGATGGCCTGCTCGGCCTTCTCGGTCGCAAGCGGATGCAAGGCCGCCAGGATCGATTGCCGGTACTGGCGCCATGTCGACGGCTTTAGGGTGTAGCGCAGCCCGATGCACCACGTCGCGAAGTCGACCGGGTCGAAGCTCTCGACGTCGAACTCGATCCCGCGCTCACGACGGAAACGCTTGATGAGATCCTGACCGCGCTTCAGGTAGGCCGCGGCAGTGGCTGCCGTCCTGGTCGGCTTATTGGGTGTGCCGTCGATGTGATCGATCCGATTGGCGAAGACCTTCGCCTCCATGCCGGCTTTGACCGCCTGACGGATCTCCTCGATGACCGACGGCGTCGGCGCGACCGCGATGTTCTTTCCCAGCCGCATGCTGCGCATCGGTGTCCGGCCAGGGGAGGGCATCGCCTCAACCTGACTGAGATCCTCAGGCAGCTCAGAGAGCTCCTTGCTTCCAACTTTTGATTTCGCGCCGGTGTCAACATCGACACGCTCCCCTTTCTTCGGGGGCACGGGACGGGGCGGCCTCGTAATCGCTTTCGCCTTCGTGTCAACATCGGAGACAGCCGGGCTCTGCCGGACTGCCCGGTCCGCGCTCGTGTCAACATCGGAGGCGATCGCCCTGGGGGCGGCCGGCATCATCGCGGCCCACCTGTGGGGCGGGTCGTTCGAGGCGCGGGCCGAGCGCAGCAGGGCCACGCCGCCGAACTGCGGCATCGGGCGGCCACCTGGCAGCCTGGGGTTCACGGCTTGCCGGGAGCCCTCTTCAGCGGCTTCTGCGTGACTGCTGCTGATCTGACTTGTGTCGGTCATCGACGCTCGCTTGCCTTGTTTCCTGGGGCTCCTGGCTTCGATTTCGAGGATGCCAGCTGCACGACTTCGAAAAGCGATGCGAAAGCATACCCCCCGAACGCCCCCGTTACTCAGTACAAATGTAACACTAATCAAGGACTCTGCAACGCCAAACCAAGAATTGCGGCAAGGACCGATCTGGCGATCCGTAGAGCTCGAACCTGCGTCCTCGGCGGTCTCGGATTTTTGTTACTTTTGGCCGAATGTGCGTTGCAGATTCCCGGTTACGATGGCTTGTCCGGCGCGGCTTTGATGAGACCCCCACAGCTTCATCGGACTCCGCGACTCATGACCATGATCCGCCATGAACACTCCAGGTGAACGATGGCGGATCATGGGGATTTCATGGGCGGCAATGCCCGTCTTCGAGGAGTGGCCTCGATTCACGATCCGTTCTCAGTCGTCGAGGTGGCTGCCGGCGCCCAATCAGCCACCGCCATCGGGCACCATGGCCTCCCCATGGCTGATCCAGGCATCTGACAGCCAATTTCCGAGCGGCATTCGAGAGCCCGAAACCCCAGTAAAATCCCCATGTCGCGCCATGTTTCACCATGGCTTGCGATGGCGGATCAGGCATGCCGGGAAGAGCCTGCCCAATGGCGGCTTGGGCGACATCAATTCCGTGACAAAGCCCGAATTCCGGACGACGGCGCAGATCGTTTGGGCCTTTTGCAACGCAACCCAAGGCATTTGCAACGCACGGCCAAGCGAATGAATCGCGCATTCGGGAAGAGGTAACGCAGCCTGAGTCGGAAGACACACGAGGCTGTGGTTTCGCAACAGAAAACCCGGCGAATGCATCACTAATCCACGGGTGCACACGGTACCATGTCAGCCCGACACGGTACGCACAGCGTACGCTGTGCGCCCGCTGTCCACCTCAGAGTTCAAGAAAGGATTGCCAAATCGCAGAGATCGAAGGACGATGGATTTGCAGACGGTGAAAGGATTGCGATTAAGGACCGGCAAAGGAATGCCGAATCGGTCGCGAGCCACGCCAAGGAGAGATCGTATGACACTGACCCGTAGGGCGCTGGTTTGCGCCGCGTTCGCGACGTCGCTGACCGTGATGGGAGGCTGCGCCAGCAAGGTGGCCGTCGAGGCCCCTGTCGTCGAAGGCCCGGATGCCTCGAAGCTCCTGGCGGAGTCGGCCGATCGCGCCGCCCGCGCCCAGGAAGAGCTCGCCCGGATCCAGACCGCACGCACCGCCCCCGTTCCCCGGCCGGTCGAGGAGAACCTCGCAGGCGTTCCCGACGACCTGCGTCGCACCGCCACCATGGAATGGTCCGGTCCGGCCGAGGAGGCCGCCCGTCGTATGGCGGCAATCGTGGGCTGGGACTTCCGCGTGATCGGCAACGCGCCTGCGACCCCGGTGATGGTCAGCGTCTCGATGCGCGACATCGCCGCGGTGAAGATCATGGAGAACATCGGCCTGCAGGCACAGCCCTTCGCTCAGGTCGCCGCCATCGCAAGTCAGCGCCGCATCGAGTTCAGGCACCTCGCCGGCGGCCGGGCTGTTCGCGCGACGTCCGACCGGATGACCAAGTGACAGCCGCTCACTCCCAGGGAACCTCAGCCATGAGCTTCGTCCGCAAGGCCCTGCTTTGCTCGGTCGCGGCGTTCGCCCTGGGGGCTGCGCGACGATGCAGCCTCCCGCAGCGCGCGACCCTTCCGCGGTCAACCCCGACTACAAGGCCGGCCGCCTGGAGATCCCGGTCTCGAACGTGCCCAGCCTCGAGGAGGTGGTGAACAAGGCACCGTCGCACGACAAGGTCGCCAAGACTGGCGAAGACAGGCTTCGTGGCGGCGCCATGAAGGATGCCGCGCTCTCTTACGGCGCCCGCGCCGGCCTGGCCTGGGAAAGCCGCATCATCAACCGGATGCTGCAGGAGCGTTCGGCTGAGATCGCCCGCACCTATGATTTCCAGCGCACGATGATCAAGGGCCCGGAGAACGTCACGATCCTGCCGCCGGTCATCTCGGAGGCCCGCCAGGCCTGGGAGACCAGCGAAGCCGGGAAGACCCTGCGTGTCGCTGACACGGTCTATGAGATCGTCGAGCAGGCCAGGTTCTCGGCCGTGCCGCCGTTGTGGCAGGCCTATCTCGTTCGCGACTACAAGACGCCTGAGGCGCCGCCTGACAGCCTGCTGCCGAAGGATTCCACCGAGCGTGCGCAGTGGCGCGACTGGGTGAGCGAAGGCTGGGCCATGGGCCAGAAGCAGGCTCGCGAGATCTTCCAGGCCGACCTGGAGCGCCTCGAACGCGATTTCAACGGCATGGTCCGCTACAAGGCCCTTCTCGAACAGGGCAAGGTCTCTGCGCCCGTCGTCGCAGACGCTCGCTTCGGCACGACTGGCACTGGCCAGGACATGCGCGTCAACGATCGCGCCATCCGCATCACGCGTGACCCGTCCCTCCAGGTCGGCAATCCGCAGGGCTGGAAGTCGGCACCGACGACGCCGGGCCCGGAGGGCACCACCACCGGTCATGCTCCGGGTTCTGCTCCGGCGAAGGTCGAGAGCAAGGAAACGCGCCCGGCACCAAAGCCGCGCAGCGCGCCCTCGACGCGTCGCGCCTGGGATGGCGCGAACAAGCCTGCAGCTCCCGTGGCGGCCCCTGCCGCTCCTGCCCGTCCTGCAGCTGCGGAGACGTTTTGACCGCTATGGACACGCAGCTGATCGAGCGGATCATCGACGAACCGGCCCCGGTGGCGCGCGCGAACTTCGCCGCGCGCCACGACGGCTCGTTCTATGAGTTCGCCGGCGGCTTCACCCACGACAATTTCGACGATCTGCTCAAATGGGCTGGCGAGCGCAAGGCGTCCGACATCACCTTCCAGACCAACGAGCCTGTGAAGTCGGAAATCGGCGCGCAGATCGTGCCGATCACCCGACGAGCCCTGTCGAAAAACGAGATGGAGGACCTCGCCCGGCACGTCTACGCCGCGCATGGTCCCGGCATGGTTCTGGCTGGCTATGACCTCGATCCGTCCCATGAGGTCCGGATCGGCGGGCAGCTCTTCCGCTACCGCGTCAACGTCACCGGCATTCGCGTGCCACAGTCGACCGGCATCCAGATCACCGTTCGAACGCTTCCCCAGCGCCCGATCCCGCTCGCGCATCTCAACGTCGAGGAGGGCATTCTCGCCAACAAGCGCCCCAACCAGGGCCTTTTCCTCGTGACCGGCCCGACGGGCTCGGGCAAGTCGACCCTGATGTCCTCGATCCTGGGGGATATCGTCTCGACACCCAACGCCAACGAGAAGGTGCTCGAATACGCCTCGCCCATCGAATACGTCTATGACGGCATCGTCGACCCGTCCTGCTCGGTCGCCCAGACCGAAGTCCCCAAGCATCTTCGCCCGCATGACGGCGGCGGCGCGGACTCGCAGGAAAGCCTCTGGGGCTACGCGATCCGCAACGCGTTGCGGCGCAAGCCGACCATCATCAGCATCGGCGAGGCGCGCGACAAAGCCACCATCGCAGGCTGCGTCGAGGCGGCCCTGACCGGTCACCTGGTCTATTCGACCACGCACGTCATCGGCGTCGCGGAGACGCTGCGGCGCCTGATCCAGCCGTTTGGCGGCGATGAGAAGCGCGCCATGGGCTACGACATCATGCAGTCGATGCGGGTGATCGTAACCCAGCTGCTCTTCCCGCGGGTCGGCGGAGGCAAGGTCGCGTGCCGCGAGTTCGCGATCTTCGACGCCGCGACCCGCAATCAGTTCCTGACCAAGAACCCCGACGACTGGCCGGCATTCGCCCGCAAGCTGATGGTCAGCGGCAGGATCATGTCCCGGACCATGTCGGAGAGCGCCTACCAGGCCTATCGCGCAGGCGCGCTGAGCCGCGAGGACTGGATGCGCATTGTCTCGGCCGAACGCGAATCCACCTGAGGAGGCGACGATGGCCCATTGGCGAGAGACATCCAAACCTGCCCGGTTCTTCAAGGTGGACGCGCGCGCCGGGATCTTCGTGATCTTCACGCTGGTCCACTTCCGCGTGTGGACCGTCGCAATGACCCTGATGATCATGGTCCTGTTCTGGTTCCTGGAGATGCGCGGAATGTCGCTCGTCGCGGCCTTCCGTGCGCTGCGCGCCTGGATCATCGGCGATCACCGGCCAGCACTCGGGCGCTTCAAGGTTCGCGCGAAAATCGACTTTCAGAGACGGCCCGACTGAGGCCCAAGGAGCAGCATCATGACCAACAGCATTCTCGTGGCCATCGACGACGGCTACGCCCAGACGAAGATCTTCGGCGTCTCACCGACCAATCCGGGCGAGCGGCTTCGGACTGTCTATCGCACGTCGCTGCGTCCGGGGCGCCTGCGGCTGGCCTCGATCGGGGGTGAGGGCGTCGTCGACTGCTATCGCACCGAGGAGGGTGACGAGTTCACGGTCTCCGAGGATGTCGCCTCCGAGAACACCCAGTTCGACAGCTTCCATGTGTCGACGATGAACCGCGTCCTGGCCCATCACGGTCTGGCACTGGCCGGCTACCGCGGGCTCGACGTCGATCTCGTGACCGGCCTTCCGGTTGCGGACTACTTCGCCATCGACGGCGGTCTGAACCAGGAGATGATCAAGGCGAAGACCAGCAACCTCCTGAAGGGTGTTGAGCCTGTCTCCTCTTCGGGTCCGCTTGCGGTCATCAAAACCGCTGACGTGGGCTGCCAGGCCGTCGCAGCGCTGTTCGACTACGCCCTGGACGACAACCTCAACCCGCGCGAGGGCGTCGATATCCGCGGCAAGGTCGCCATCGTCGACATCGGCGGCCGCACGACCGACATCGCCGTTGTGGTCGGCGGAAATCAGATCGACAACGCCTCCTCTGGAACGCGCAACCTGGGCGTTCTCGACGTCTACAAGCTGCTCGAAGGCTCGATCCAGAAGAAGTTCGGGATCCGGGACTCCATCCCGATGAAGGATCTCGACGCGACGGTTCGGTCCGGCACGATCCGCCTCTGGAACAACGACGAGGACGTCAGCGACCTGACGCGGACGGCGATCCGCGAGATCGAGAACCAGATCCTGCGCGAGGTCGAGCGCAAGCTCGGCTCGGCCGCCATGATGAGCGCAGTCGTCTTCGTCGGCGGTGGCGCTGCCCTGTTCAAGGACGTCTCCTCCACCCTGCGCAACGGCTGCACGGTCGAAGATCCTGAGTTCGCCAACGCCCGCGGCCTCTGGAAGTACGCGATGCTTCAGGAGCGCAAGGGCCGCAAGGCGGCCTGACAGGAGCATTGAGGTGGCAAGAAGGAACGTCAATCGCAGGGCGCAGCGCGTCAGCGTATATTTCTGGCCGAACGTCGAGGTCGATAAAGTCGTCATCGACGTCATCAACACGCTCAAGACGGCTGGGCGCTCCTCGGATATCCTGCGCTTGGCCATGCTGCGCGGGATGCGCGAGCTCGTGGAGAGCGGCGACATGCCGCCGGCTCTGATCGATCGGCTCGACCTCAAGCGGCGTCTGTCCGTCCGGATCCCGTCTCCGGACCGTCCCATGCCGGTCTTCCAGATGCCGGTCATCTACACCCCGGTTCCGGTCTCCCCACCGGAGTCGAACGAGCCTGGGCACCCTCTCGACGCACCTGCACCCGTTGCTGCGCCGGCAGCACGACGGTCGGCGAAGGCCCAGGCGAAAGCGGCTGAAGCTGCGCCCCTAGCGGAGCCGGCGTCTATGCCGTCGTTCACCGAGGCCGCCATCATGGACATCGAGGCAGCCGGCGATGGGGGTGGAGTGCCTGACATGCTGTCGGGCCTGATGGGCCTGATGTCGTCGAACCGCGCTTCCCGTGAAGCGCCCGAAGCCTGAGTGACCTGAGAGAGCGATATGGCAGCCAAGAACGACCAGCAGGGCAACCAGCACCCGGAGGCCACCTTCATCGTCCTGTGTCTCGTCCTGGCGGGCGTGGCGTACCTTCTGTGGCACTTCTTCAGCGGCTACATCATCCGCGGGCTGTTCCCGATCCAGTGGCTCCAGATCAAATTCATCCAGCTCACCTCCGGCATCGGTAGGACCGGAACGGAGGTGCTCCAGTTCGTCGAGGCAACGATCAAGGGCGATCAGGACGCATGGACGATCGGCATTGCCGATTTCTGGGCGATCCGGACGATCGTGGGAGAGCGTGTCCAGTGGCTCATGCTGGGGTTGACCAGCATCTTCGTCGCGATCCTGGTCAAGCGCAGCTTCAAGACCGACGCCTACAAGCGCGAACTCTCGCTGAATGGCCTGATGTCCTACAACGCGGAGCATTGGCGCACGAGCACGTTTTCGGTCGCATTCGATCCCGACAAACTGTGGCCGCAGATGGCCCCGCAGCGTGCCCCAGGAGAGTGGCTGCGAGACAACGAGATCAGCTACCAAGGCGGCGATCTCAACAAGGCCAAGGCCGAGAGCGTCATGGCTGAGCAGCTCGGGGTGCTGTGGCAGGGTATCGACAACGTCGCTCTGCACATCCAGGTCATGCTGATGATCATCGGCGCGCACGCCGTCAGCCCGTCGTCTGGGTCGAAGAAGAAGGCGTCCGATAAGCTCCGCGGCGATATCACCGTCGCCTATACGATCCACAAGGATCCGGCCAAACGAGATGCGATCGTTGCCAGCCTGATCGCTCCGTTCCTGGCCAGCCCTGACATCACCAAACTGATCGTCGAGGTGACCAAGAAACACGCCTGGACCGCGACGATCCTCATCGAGTTCCTCGAAACATCTCGAAAGGCCGCAGGCGTGCTGCCGTCGGCGGAATTCCTCTGGCTGAAATCGATCGATCGGCCGCTGTTCTACGTCCTCAACAACGTCGGGCGCCGGAAGTACCATGTCGAGGGCGCAGGTGCGATGTCGCACTATTTCTTCGAGAAGGGCGCCAAGCGCGGCCTTTCCGAGCCCCGTGTCGAGAATGCAGTTGCCGGCATTCTGCACTATCTCAAGGTTGAGAAGATGGTGGATGACCTGAGCCAGATGCCGTCCGACACTTGATCCTTCAATCCACCGCACTGCTTATGAATCGGACGGCTGATCCAGCCGTCCCACGAGTCGCCGCCAAGGCCTGGAGTAGCCGATGACGATCGCCCGCAAGGTGATGAAGCACGATCCTGGAATGCGCTTCATCGTGATCGAGGAAGACGGCCTGCCGGCAACGACGGAAGTCGTGCGGATGGAATCCGGTTGGAGCATCCTCCGCAAGAAGTCCGGTCAGTCGATCGTGCTGCTGGAGAACCAGCGCGAGGAAGATGCGCGTTCGGTCCTGGAAGGGATGGTGCAGAGCCTGAAGCCCGCGTCCGATGCAGCTCCCCAGCAACCGGCGGATCCGTCGCCGGCGGCCGCATCGATTCCCCGCACTTATCGCTTCGTCGGCCCCGCCGCTCTGTCTGGCACCCTGGTGCTCGGCGTGCTCGCCGGTGTCGTTCTCTATGACGCGGCGAAGGGCGTGAACAAGCTGGTCTATCGCGAACCCGTCAAGGAGGCTCCTGTAGCCCCGCAGGTGAGCGAACAGCCCGCTTCCCCGCCTCCGGTCGTCGGTCGCGTGACAACGCCTCCTCCGGCCATCCCTGCGCTTCCAGGCGTGGCCGCAGCGGTGACGGCGACACCACCGGCGCCGCCCAAGGCTCCCGAGCCCGAACTGGCAGCACCTGCTGCCCTGAAGGACGCCTTGAAGGATGGACTCAAGCCCGAGACGCAGGCTGCTATCGATGCCGCTCGCAAATCCGTTGCGACGACAGGCGCCGACAAGGCACAGGGCGAGCTCGAACAGCTCCAGGCAGCCCTGGCGCAGCTCAGCGCCAACGAAAAGCTGACGCCTGATGTTGTGCGCCAGCTCCCGCATGATCTGGCTCAGAAGCTTTCCGAAGCCGGCGTCGTGGCCACGGCCGAGGAAGCCGCTGCGGCCGCCAAGGCGCGGGGCCAGAAGGAACTCCGAATCGTGCGTCTCGAACCCGCCATCATCGATCGTCTGCGCGATCGCGACGGCGTCGCATCGGTGCCGGAGGCCGGCTCCTGGGCCCTGACGAACAACTCCGTGGTCATTCCTCTTCCGGGTGGCGGCGACATCAAGCGCCCCGAAGATCTGAAGACATTCCACCTCCAGCCCTGAGCGCGGAGGGCTGAGATCAGACAAGGCGACCGGTCGCTCCGGTCGCCTTTTTCTTTGGCCGCTTTGCGTCTCTCGCCATGAGCCGCCATGGACCGCCATGGCAGCTCATGGCGGCCAATTTCATCGGACTCCGCTCCCGATGGCGCCACCGGGCACCCCCGAAAACCCAGTAAAATCCCCATGTCACTCCATGCGCGTCCATGGCGAGACATGGGCGATCGGCATCGAAATGCAGGCGTGCCGAGCAGTCTTTCCCCCAGGTGCTCTGATCTTCCAAAAATTGAGCCTCTGGAAACGACTCGCAGAGCGTCAAAAGCGTGACCGCATGACTCTCGGGTCGTTTATGGCTACGCCCCGAGAAACCGCTGTTTCCACGCATTACAAGCGTGTGCGGCGCACATGGTACGCACATGGTACCATGTGCGCCCGCTCTGCGTACCATGTGCGCCGCACACCTCATTCGCCAGCCTCTCGGTGACACCTGGCCCGTGCCGGTGCTTGCCGATCACGGCATCACGCGAATGACACGCCCCCCGCCACGAGTGAGCGTGTCTCAGCGACCGCTCGGTAGTTGCGACCTCGACCTGTTTGCGTCCAGAAAGCAGGCGAGCGCCCAAGATGCGGTCGTCAAGGAAGCGCAACTGAAGGGCGCTTCACTTGCTCCGCTCTGCGCGTCTCGTCGACCGGCTCCGGATCTGTCTGCAAGAGACTTGGTCGTTCGCATGTGCCCGCCGCGACCGGACTGTTTCGGCCCCAGACGTCCATGTGCACACATGGAGAGACGGATGCCGAAAAAGCACCTCGATGCAGACCATCAGCGCCGGCACCGCACGGCTGTCAGCAAAGCGATGAAGGACGTGGTCGCCCGATCGACCTGCCCTTCATGCAGCCGGAAGTCAGCACTGAAGCGAGAAGACTGGGCAGGGTTCGTGCTGCTGACCTGTCGCTGGTGCAAGCACGAGGAAGGTTACGACACCCTCAGACGGGGCGGATAAGACGAACCATCGACCGGCTGACGGACGTTGCCCCTGACAACAAAAAACCGGCGAAGCCATGGGCCCGCCGGTCTGGATTTTCGATTGCTCTGGCTGTCAGCAGGACATTGCCATCTGCGGCTGCAGCTTCGCTTCGAGCGCTTCGATCGCAGCCAGGTTTGGATCGCCGGCGATTGTCCTCACCGAGATGATTTCGCTCTCGGAGACCATGGCGACCGCCTCGATCGAGCGACCCTGCTCCCGGCGCAGCACGACGAAGTCGCAAGGGTCATCGTTTGCCAGGCCCAGCTCCGAGCGCTGCGCGACGCGCTCGGCCTCGGTAGCGGCGCGGATCCAGAGATAGCCGTCACCCGATGCGACAACCTCGGCTGCGCGGATCTTGTTGCGTTCCTCTCGCGGCGTCTGGGACCAGGCACGGATCATACCCTCCGGGGTGAGAAAACCCCGCGTCCGTTCCCCATTGACGTCATGGAGGCGCCGAAGGGCTTCGATGGCAGCTTCCGCGGCCGCACTGGCTGCTTCAGCACCCGTGTATCCCTTGGTGCCATAGGAAGGACCGACCGGGTAGGTGCCGTCGATGACGCCGTCGTCGAGCACCAGGATGCGCTCGCGTGCGATGGCTGACTTCAAGCGGGGATCGTCCTGACGGGCGAAGCTCTTGATGACGAACATGCGGTCCATGGGATCCTCCGGTACATCTCGGAGAACTGTCGCCGTAGTGCATGAAAGGCACAAAGCAGCGGCCCGGCCGCTCATGCCTAGAGCGTCGGAGCTGGCTTGCTCGCGTGGAGCTCCATCAGACGCTCCATTTCCTGCTCTTCCGCGAGTGCGACGGCGCGTTTCTGGATCAGGTCCCGAAGGGCCTTCTCGGCCTTGGCGATTTCCTCGTCGAGGCGGAAGACATTGTTCGATGCGTAGATGAGTCCGGCTTCGGCGAAGCGGCCTGGCTCTGTCTCGATAGCGGTTTTGACCGCTCCGCGCATGATCTCCATGAGTTCGCGGGTCGCGCCATCAGGGGCCTCGACCATGAACTGGCCATGTCGATTGGCCTTGAATCTGAAGGCTGAGTTGGGCCCGGATTCGTAGTGAGAAAGGATCTCACCATTCTTGACCTCGAAGCCACAGGAGGCGTTGAGCGCGATACCGCGGATCGTCACCGTGCCCTCGACCTTGACGTAGGCTGAGCGGGCCGAGTTCGGGAGGACATCGACAACGCCCTTGGGCGTCTGGATCTGGAGCGATCCGACGTCACTCCTGAATGTCCGCTTCATGGGTACCCTCCCGCGCAAGTTCGACATCACCATTTCCTTGTCCTGCGAAAGTCGCAACGCCTCCTGCCGTTCGTGACGCGCCCATACCATCGTGGTGCGCACACCCGCTGACAGCGGCGCGTGGACAGGCACGTCCCGGCCCATCTCGCCAGCGAACCAAGACAGTGGGTCGGTCACATCCGGCGACTATGGGGCAGCAACCTCGTTCTCGGACAGCGGGAGCATGTCGCCCTGAAGACATCCTTCGAGGGCAAGCACCGGCGAAACTGCAGCTGCTGACTTTCGCCACCCGACAGTAGCTTCGACTGACGATTTCAACGGGTGGTTCGATGTCGCAAAAAGTCGCCTGGGTCGAGCATGCAGCCGGCATAAGAGGGAAGGGCCGCGGCCAGCGTTCCCACAAATGGGTCTGGATGCGCCTGTCGACGCCAATCTCGATCCGCGAAGCCGAGGCGTTGTCCGAGCCCGAAGCTCTCGTCACGTCCTATGAGCGGTTCACCACCGATCGCGCGCCGCGCCAGAAGGAAACGGTCAGGCGGGCGACACCTGGTCACGACGGTTCACTGTGGAGGCCCTTGCAAGATGGCGAGGGTCGCCCGCTCACGGCCGCCGGACTGGCCAACCTCGAGGCGAGCAGACGCGCCAAATTTTGGCCGGTGCCGAAGCCCTACAGCCGTTACGGCGAGCTGCTCCTTCCCGAGGCGGATGTGATGATGGCCATCACTGCGCTGGATGTCGACGGACGGCCGCTTCAGCGCGCTCGTGTTGGCCGCGTCGCCGAAAGCCTGTGTGAATTTGCGGGCGTACTCTGGCGCAAGGACCCGGAACCGAGCTGGGTCATCGGACTGGACGGGGGGCGGGCTGTTCTCGACTACGCCCGCGGCCTGTCCAGCAAGGAGATCCCGGGCCTGCGTGTGCGGATCGACCAGCGTGATGAGGCCGAGGCCATCGCGCGAGCGCTCGGAACGGCCAAGAAGCCCAAGCTGTCGAAAATGAGGGTCGAGAAGGCTGACGCGCAGTTCCTGTCCCTGGAGGCCGTTCCCGCCACGATCCAGGCGATGACCAACGCTGTCTGGGCGATCCGCCGAGAGGCCAGGATCAACGGTTGTGGCCATACCGGGACGATGGAGGCCGACGCAGCCTTACAGGAAGCCTGGGTCTACGGGGCGGACTGGACAGGTGTCGCGTCGAAGCTGCAGGCGTTTGCGGAGGTGGTCGCCAGCGATGTTCGCAATGACTACCACAATCGCCATCGCACCGACTTCTTCGACGTTCGAGCGTCCGGCTACGGCTGGGCCAATGTCATCGAGACCAGTGTCGCAGCCGGACTGTTCCCGCGGCATGTCGGGGAGACCCTCGTTGCCTGTCAGGATACCGACGAATCCATCGCCGATCTGGGCTTCTGAGGACCAGCTGCAGGCCGATCAGGGCTTGGGCGCCTGCTCGGCCTGCAGCTGCTCGATGGCGTCGTCGAGGTCCTCGATGGCGACATCGTTTTCCGTCGATAGCGAGATGAACCTCTGCATCTCGGCGCCGTGATGGGCGGCGTTGCGGGTGAGGTATTCCCTGGTTCGCAGCTTGTCCTTCTTCTCGTTCGACATGACCAGTACGCGGCCCTCCAGAGAGGCAGCCCATTCTTTCAGGGCTTGGGCGAGCGAGTTCAGCATCTCCTTCGGAGCTGTGATGCTGATGCTCATGTTGCCGGCAGGATGAAGGATGAGATCGGGATGCATCTCGATACCGCCCTCGGCCAGATGCGTGACGCCGTGGATGAACTCGACTGTCCTGCCGCCGAAGCTGAAGGCTCCCGGCACACTGGCAATGGTCCCGATGCCATAGCAGCCCGTCACCGAGATCTGGCCGAACTCGGGGACATCGACGACATGACTGTCAAACGCGAACGGATCAGCCGGCCTGTCCTGCGTCGCATACGGGTCGTACAGGGGTTTGGCGTTCAGGGTGTTGGCGCCTTCCGGCGTCCAGACCTTGCCGTTGTAGGAGACCTTGGCAACGAGTGCCCCGCTCCGGTCATGGACGTCACCACCCGACCAATTTCTGGAGCTGAGATCGTTGTCATCGATATACTTCCGGCAGACGCGGGATGCCTCGATGAAATTAACGACAGGCTTGCGCATGTTCGCTACCCCTGGGAGGGGGCGATCCGGATCCTGCGCATAAGTTGGGTTGCCGACGGACGACAGCGTGACGGTGTAGCGCATGGGCATGGATTTGCTCCGAATTCGACCCTGAAAGGCTACCCGAGGGCCTGGCAATCGACAAAAGAGCGTGTCGAGACCGCGTTTTGGGGCGTTCGATCCTCTATCCACGTCAATTTAAGTGCAGCAGGAGCATTTCATTGTTCCTTGAGAACTAGCCGGAATAGCTTGGACTGAACGGAGCCGATCCTGACGTATGGAAAGGTTGGGCATCCCAGTTCGAGGTGCAGAGATGACAGTGACCAGCAGTTCCTCAGAGCAGGCCATGATGAGCCTGATCGCATGGGTCGAAGCCCGTCACCGGCTGTTGGAGCGGGACTTCGACACCCAAATCATGCTCCTGAAGCTCCTGCGGAGCGCACTGCCAGGCTGCAACCCTGATCTTCGGCACCAGTTCTTCCGCTCGTTGCGCGGTGACCTCATGGGCGCAGTCGAGTTTTTTCACGCCGTTCTCCCGGGCTGGAATTACATGCTGGAGAGCAACGACGCGGCGCCGCTGTGCCGGATCAACAACCCTGCCTCCCGCGGCAAGCCCTTCTTTGCCAGTCACACGTCCACTGTGCCCGGTACGCGCGGATGCATCGCCTTCGCCATGATCCTGGCGACGCTGCGAGCGTCCCTTTTCGACATGCAGAGCCGCCTTCCGGTGGCGTCCACAGCTGCCCACCTGTCCACTGTCCCGGCTCTGATCAATCAGGCAGAGCAGGGCCCGGCGACGGCAGCGACCGCTCCGGAGCTGCTACCGGTCGACATTGCGCCAGCCGGGCCTTCAATCGAGCTGCCGACCGCCGTCGCCGGATCTGCCTCGAAGGCTGTTGAGCCGGCCATCGCGATCCCGACGCAAAACGCGATCGCAGATGCGACGGCAACTCGTCCGATCGTGTTTCCCGTGCGCAGCGAAGTCGTGCAGGTTCCCCGCGGCGATTATCAGCCCAATGCCCTCGATGAGCTGGCCACGATCGAGCACATGATGGCCGACCGATTCCCGGACGTGTTCAAGAAGG
Organism: Bosea sp. RAC05; assembly: GCF_001713455.1. Lineage (NCBI taxonomy): Bacteria > Pseudomonadati > Pseudomonadota > Alphaproteobacteria > Hyphomicrobiales > Alloboseaceae > Allobosea > Allobosea sp. RAC05. The sequence continues at coordinate 107,004 of NZ_CP016463.1, read as the reverse complement.
TGGCCGAGCACGCGTGATGGCAACCACCACCGAGATCGCCGCTGCAAAACTGGAGCTCGAAACGCTGGCGCGAGACATCGCCCGGCACGACAAGCTCTACCATGGTGATGACGCCCCCGAGATTTCCGACGGTGATTACGACGCCCTGCGCCGGCGCCTGACCGAGCTTGAGCTGGCTTTCCCGGAACTCAGCAGCATCGCAGCTGCAGCCCATGGTGTCGGGGCTGCGCCGTCGGCTCGCTTCTCGAAGGTGAAGCACGCGATCCCGATGCTGTCGCTCGGCAATCTCTTCGTCGAAAGCGAGGTGCCCGAGTTCATCGCCCGCATTCAGCGCTTCCTTGGCCATCCCCCTGGCAGCGCGATCCGCTTCGCAGCCGAGCCCAAGATCGACGGCCTGAGCTGCTCGATCCGGTACGAGAACGGGCATCTGGTGCGCGCAGCCACCCGTGGCGATGGCGAGGAGGGTGAAGACGTCACCGCCAATGTCCGGACCATCGCCGACGTCCCTCAGATCCTGCGCCACGCCGACAAGGCGCCCGCTGTTCTCGAAGTTCGCGGCGAGATCTACATGTCGAGGGCTGACTTTGCCGCCCTGAACCAACGCCAGGCTGCAGCCGGTGGAAAGCTCTTTGCCAATCCGCGCAACGCCGCGGCCGGGAGCCTGCGCCAAAGCGATCCCAAAATCACGGCGTCGAGGCCGCTGCGCTTTTTCGCCTATGCGTGGGGAGAGACCAGCCGGCCACCGCTTGGCGGGCATCTCGGCATGCTCGAAGCGCTGTCGTGGATGGGCCTGCCGGTGAACCCGCTCACGACGGCTTGCGCCTCGGCAGGCGACCTGATCGCGTTCTACCGCGACATCGGCGCCAGGCGAGCCACGCTCGATTACGACATCGATGGCGTCGTCTACAAGGTCGACGACCTCGCGCAGCGCGAGACGCTCGGCTTCGTGTCGCGCTCCCCGAGATGGGCCATCGCGCACAAGTTCTCGGCCGAGAAGGCGACGACCATCTTGCGAGACATCGAGATCCAGGTCGGTCGCACCGGCTCGCTGACGCCTGTGGCGCGGCTCGAACCCGTCACGGTCGGCGGCGTGGTGGTATCGAACTGCACGCTTCACAATGAAGACGATATCGCGCGCAAGGACATCCGGATCGGTGACACCGTCACCGTGCAGAGGGCAGGGGACGTCATCCCGCAGATCCTGGGGCCGGTTCTCGACCGGCGCCCAGCCGAAGCCAGGCCTTATGCCTTCCCGACGCGCTGCCCGGTCTGCCAAAGTGAGGCGGTCAAGGAAACGGACGACAGCGGCGAGCTTGCCGTCAGGCGCTGCACCGGGGGGCTTCGTTGCGACGCCCAGGTGGTCGAGCGTCTCAAGCATTTCGCGTCGCGCGAGGCACTCGACATCGACGGGCTCGGCGAGAAGCAGATCCAGTTCCTGTATGACAGCGGGCGCATTCGCCAGCCGGCCGATATCTTCCGGCTGAAGGCAGAGGATGCCAAGCGTCCCGATCGGTTGGCGCATTGCGAAGGCTTCGGCGCCGTCTCGGTCGAGAAGCTGTTCAAGGCCATCGACGAACGCCGCACGGTCGCGCTCGATCGCCTGATCTACAGCCTCGGGATCCGGCATGTCGGCCGAACGAACTCGCTTCGCCTGGCCCGCCACTACGGGTCTTTCGACGCCTTCCTCGAAAACGCTTCGTCTCCGACAGGGCGTGCCGCTCTCAACAGCATCGAAGGCGTCGGACAAGCAGCGATTTCCTCGCTGGACAGGTTCTTCTCGGACGAGACCAGCGCGATCATCGCGTGGGATTTGGGATCGATGGTCTCGGCCATTCCGCTGGCGACAGCACGGCAGGACAGCCCTGTGTCTGGAAAGATCGTCGTCTTCACGGGCACCCTGCAGCGCATGACACGCGACGCTGCCAAGTCCGGCGCCGAGTTGCTGGGGGCCAAGGTGTCCGGCACAGTCTCGAAGAAGACCGACTATGTCGTCGCCGGCCCCGGCGCCGGCGAGAAGCTCGACAAGGCGCAAGCCTTGGGCGTGACCGTTCTGACGGAAGATGAATGGATCGCATTGACCGCTGCTGACCAACCGACGACCGCCGATCTGGTGACGACGGAAGGGCGCGCATAATGGCCTCCGGACACCAAACTGCTGAGGTGAGTGCCATGATCGAAGCAGGAAACCCGAACGCTTTTGACGAGGCTCTGGAGGTCTCCGCCAGCGACTTGGTCCGCTTTGAGGCCAGCCGATCCCAGGCTGCCTCGGTTCTTTCGACGATGCCGCGCCGGGATGCGGAGAAAGCCGTTATCGACACCATTCTGGGGAAGAGGAGCGTGAGCGGTACCGCGGGCAGCAAGAGCCTTTGGCTGCTCGACGATGCCTTCCTGAGCTACACCAGCGCGGACGGTGAAGCGGCGATGGCTGACATCGCCATGGATCTCGCCTCTCGTTTCGAGTTGCTCGACCCCGGTACCAGCCTCTCGGTGTTCTTCGCCCGAGATGCTCACGGGCAACCTAACAGGCTTCTCATCATCGAGGCGCGCGCGGCGATGCGCGACATTTTCGAGAACAGCAAGGCGCTGCTCAAGGCGAGGATCTACGCCAGCGCAATGGCCGAGCACATCACGACCGTGCGCGAAGTTTCCTACTACTCCATCGCGGACATCGGCGATGAGTTTCACGCTGACCTCAAGCGCACCGGATTCAACGCGATCTTCTCGCGCCAAGAGCCGGTCCTCTATCGTGACTTCCTGGTGGGGAAGTCCGACGACGTGCCGCTCCACTTCTTCATCCTCGCGCCGGCCGCCCTGCTCACGATGATCCAGGCCCGGCTGGCTCGATAGTCGTCACTCAGCGCGAATGGCGATGCGCCCTTTCTGGATACCAGTGACCGGGCGGGAGCTGCTGGTGCGCATGATAAGCGTCGCCAACTGCTCGCTCACCGCTTGCATGAAGTCGATCTGCCCGGACTGCGCGGCCATTGACTGCATGTCCGCCAACACCTCAAGGCGGGCCCGCTCATCGATGTTGGCCGCAATCATCGAGCGCGCGAAGTCGAGCACTGGTGTTGCGAACATGACTGCGACGGCCGCCATGACCAAGATCCGCCTGCCGGAGCTCATGGCACCCCTGCTTTCCAGTAGGCTTCGCAACGCCGTTATGAAGGGGATGGCAACCGGAAAAGAGGTCATCGCCCATCCAAAGCCAAGAAACATCTGCTCACGCGTGTAAGAGACATCGCGAAGGCTGCCGATCGGCAGATGGAACAGCCCGTGGTCGAAGGGGCTCAATCCGAGATCACGAGCTGCGATCCAGAAGACCACCGCCGATGGGATGCAGGCGATCAGGGTGACGAGGATGGTGTACTTCTCCTGATCGAGAAACCAGAGGACGCGATCCCGAACGTGCATGTGATCGTGCCCCTGTCGCCCTGAAAACAGCGCCAACGCTGGTTCATAGAAAATGGACGGTCAAGGACGCGACTGCCGTGTTGCCGAATTTCCCCCGGGCGATCGCGCTCCGTGACGCCCGCTCCCGTCCAAAACTCGAACTCGATATGGTAGAAGCTCAGGATGCCGTTCTTTCACGCCACACTGCGACGTCATCTCCCCAGCATCACTCGATATGGGCTTGGCGCGCGAGGTCATGGACAGAACTGGCCAGGTTGTGCCGAAGGGGCCTATCTCAGCACCCACCCAGCGGTCTGCGTCGCCGTGATGATCGAGCATTACATCCAGTTCGGCGAGCCCGGAAGCGTTCCGGCCGAGCACCTCAAGGAGATCTGCATCCTCGTCATCGACGACAGCAGGGTCGACGCCGACCGGCTGGCGCAGGATCCCCAGGCAGAACGCAAGGACAGCCTGATCTATGCAGGAGTCATCGATGTGGCCGGCATGCCTGTGATCGACATCGAGGCGGCCTTGGCGTTCGAAGCCGAGGAAGATTACCCATCACATCCGAAGCCGATCCTGGCCTAGTAGAGCCAGGAGGGCGTCACGATGCGCAAGTCAGAGATCAAGGTGATTTCGACACGTTCGACATGCACGGCAGCCAGTCATATCGCTGGCGCGTTTCTGGAGAGCTTGCCTTGGAGAAGCTCGCCGCCGCGATCCGGACCGCTGAGCGGAAGGCTCAGGTGGAACAGGGCCGAGAGGTTTTCACGGCGCGGTGACGCAGCCGCCGGCCGGCCAGCATCCCGTTCACGATCAAGGCCGCTCGATCAAAGCCTGACACCTCAGCGGAAAATCCGGCAGGTGTGGAAATCTCGATCTGCCCCGCAGGACAGGCCAACAGCCGCGCAACCAGGACCCGCTGCTGGCTCCTGCCGCCATAGATATCCATCGACAGCGCGCCTTTGAGCCCGGCGCCGATGTGGTCGGCCGTGATGGCTGATCTCACGCTGGCGGATGTCTCGATGACTTTCACTCGGTGACCCTTCGTTGGCGCCTGCCATCTCCTGAGGCGAGGGCTTGTTATCGGACATTCCTAAACGCGAGCTGAAACAGCCGGTTCCTGGGCCGGATTGCCGCGGCGATTCGATGGTTATGCCTACCCGATCCTTTAAGCCGCTTGCGTTATCCACAATGAATCCAATGTCGGCCGACGCGCAAGGGGATTAAATCGAGAGAGCCAAGATCGTGATCGTGGATTGGCGCCCTAAGCCAATCCATTGGCATGGACGAATCGGCGATCCCAGGACACTTTCATTCCTTCATGGCAAAGGAATGATATGCGAGTCCTCGATCTCTTCTGCGGCGGCGGCCTTTCATCCCAGGGTGTCCACGATGCCGGCGGCATCACCGTCGCAGGTGTCGATATCGACGCCTATGCCCGCTCGGTGTTCGCAGCCAACAATCCTGGCGCGCGACTGTACGATTGCCGGGTCGAGGATCTGGATCCTTCCCTGATCGAAGCCGAATGCGGTGCAATCGACGCGATCGTCGCGTCACCCGTCTGCACGCACCACTCGATCGCGCTCGGCAACAAGCCCAAGGACACCGTCACCCTGGAGACGGCGCTGGGCGTCCTGAAGTTCGCCGGCGTGCTGCGTCCGAAGATGATCATCATCGAGAACGTCGAGAAGATGCGTTCCTGGTCACGCTATCCCGAGCTGCTGGGTGGCTTGGCTCGTCACGGCTACAGCGTGACGCAGCATGTCCTCGACGCGAGCGATTATGGCGTCCCCCAGTCGCGCGAGCGGCTGTTCCTCGTCTGCATCCTGAACGGGACGGCGCCAGCATCCATCCCAGCCCTGCGGCATGATCGGCCGACCGTGCGCTCGATCCTGGATCCCAAAGGCCGGTGGCCGACCAAGCTTCTCGCCGACAAGGCTGCCTCGACCCGCAAACGTGCCGGCCGCGGCATCGAGGCCCTGGGGCCCAACGAGGCCTTCATCACGGTCTACTACGGCAGCGACGGCGCCGGCTGGCAGAGCCTTGATCGGCCTCTACGCACCGTGACGACGCTCGGACGGTTCGCGCTGGTCGAGCCCGGTCCCCAAGGCCACACGATCCGCATGCTGCAGGTCGAGGAGCTCAAGCGGGCCATGGGTCTGCCGTCGAGCTTCAAGCTGGGCAGCGGGACAGTCCGGTCGCAGACGAAGGTCATCGGCAACGGCGTCTGCGCGCCGGTTATGGAAGCGGTGTTCCGTGAGGCGGCCATCTCGGCTGGTCTGATCGCCAGGCCAGACTCGGCCATCGCCGCCTAGAGCGACGGCGCTGCAGGGGCGTCTTCGAGCGCCCAGGCCATGGCGTCGGCGAAGTCCTGTTCCGACATCGGTACGCCGACCCTGGCGATATGCCGGAACGCATCGAGTGCGTCGGCCGGCGAGGCGCGATCGAGGATCGTCGTGGTGCACTGAGCCGAGCGAACGGCCTTGCCGAAATGATCGAGCCAGGTGATGGCCTCGTCCGAGATGTCGATCTGCTTCTCGCGCTTGCGGATAAACGGCCAGAGCTTGGTCGAGTCGTGTACGATTCCGGCCGGCACAATCAGGTGCTCGCCCATCACCTCGTCCTCGTGCGCGAACCGAGCGCGCCTCTCATGGGTGTCGAAAACGAACAGCTGCTTTGAGCCCCAGACCTCGCGTTCCGCCTCTGACAGCAGGGACAGATCTGGCATCGGGTCGCCGGGCATCCGGAGCGACCAGGCAAAGGTCGCGAGCCGGTTCTGACCATCGAGAATGATGCCCTTCGGCTCACCTGCGGGCTCGATCGGCCCCAACCTGGTGCGGCCGACCCTGGAAACGTCGACAGACGCATCTGGCTCCCAGATCAGGATCGATCCGATCGGCCATTCCTTGGTGATGCTGGTCCAGAATGCTTCGACATCCGGCCCTCTCCAGACATAGGGGCGCTGGAACGATGCAGGCACGAGCTTGCCGGCCGCGACGTCGCGCAGCACATCCATGAGGAACGAGCTCCGGGTCCGGATTTCCATGGCGTGACGATTCCTTCGCTGCACAGCGCAGTCAGCATCCTACATCGAGGGAGCGGATGCGTGCTCCCATTCTTCCTCGCGCACCTGCTCGGCGGCTTCGGCTTCCTGCCTCGAGGCAAGGGTCGAGATGACTTCGAGAACCGCCACACGGTTCAGGATCGTCCGCGGCCAGCCGGGGCGCTCGTCATGCCCTTTCACGGTGCCGCGCAGCAGGACCTTGTCGCCGACATCCAGCGTGAAGGCCGACGTGATCGAAACGAATGCACGCCCCTCGTCGTCGGCCATAGAGGTCAGGTGAACCTCCTGCATGCCGCGACCCTTGAACTTCTTCGACAGGAACGACGACTTCGCCCGGCAGGTCACCACGATGTCCATGCGTTCGCCGGGCGTCCCGACCGGGACCGAGTTGGCATAGAAGGCGCGCTCGTTGGCGAGCCGGTCCAGTGCCTCGGGAAGGGCCTTCAGCTGAGCGTCCGTCAACCCGCCCCAGGTCTGGCTTGCAATGACCAAACGCTGGACGAACTTGTCCTCGCTGGCGAGCGCGCGCGCCCAGAGCTCGGGATTGGCTTCGACGAATGCCTGATGCTTGGCGGCGATGTTCGCCTCGCGCTCGGCCTGTCGAGCGACGCGCGTGTCGGCCGCCTTCTTGCGTCTGCGATCAGCGGCATCGAGTTCGGCCGGCGTGTAGAGCCGCGCCTGGATGAACTTCTCACCCTCGCCGTCACAGGCGATGCAGGCCTTGCGCCGATTCTTCGACCAGCGGCCCGACCCGCCGCAGCGCGAGCACCCCTCATAGGTCTCACCAAAGGCCTTGCCGGCCTCGTTCTCGAAGACCTCGCCTTTGTGCGGACTGCCGTCGGCGAAATACATCCCCGAGGGGCTATACGGCCGCGCGCCGTCGGCTTCGTCAATGGATTCGGTGTCGCTCATGGTGGCAATCGTGCCACGCGATCATGCATGGCACGAGATCCACCATGCGGGTCACTTCCCCAGGTCGCGGATGTTGGAAAACAGGCCGTGGACCAAGTCGACGACGTTTTCTGTGTCGGTCAACATTCGGATATTGGCCTTCCAGGTGTTCTTGTATGTCCCGCATTTGGCCTGTTCGATCATGGAGTCGAACAGGCCAAGGCCGAAGGACTCGGCGTCGATGCCGAACTGAGAGGCGGCCATCGATATACCACCCTTCACCAGAACCTCGAAACCTGCGTCCTCGTACGTATTCTGGAAGCAGGAGAGCACCATGTAGATGTCGTCGATGGGCGGGCGCTCTTTCAGCAACTCAGTCGCATGCCAGTACGGCTTGCCATTCTTGGTCGCCTTCTCGATTTTGATGATGACCTCGTTGCGAACCCCAACCGCGTTGCTGATCGTGATCGAGTAGCTGTTGCTGAACAGGCCCCAGCTTGAATTCAACGCGACAGCGAAGCCGTCCCTGCCAGCCGAACAGGCGAGCAGCCCGAAATTGATGGGTCGCATTTTCCCGTCGCTTTCGACGAGGATGACGTTCGAGTACTCGATACCGATCTTCTCGACCGCGTTGACGGCGTTGCGGCACTGCAGCCGGCTCGATTCCTTGGTCAGCTGATCGCATTTCTGCGTGATACGGGCATTCATGGCAGGGTCTGTCGACCAGTTTCGCTCACAGAATTTCTTGAGCATCAGCTGGGCTTTTTCGGTCAAAAGCGCCTTGCCCTCGAACTCGGTTTCGAGCTCGCTGTAGACCGACTCCGCGATCTTCTTGACGAGGGGCTCGATTGCAGCGGCGAAGCGCTCGTTGGCAAGCTTCCCGGCTGACGTGTTCGCAAGGCCGAGATCGGGCGGCTGGAAGAGATTGCCGGCCACGACCGCCTCGGGCTTGGGGTTCATCTCGATCACCCGGTTCGCGGCCTCGTCGACGCGGCGATAGACCTCGTTCTGATAGGCAACGGCGCCGTTGGCTTTGACGCAGCCCTCATAGAGAGTTGGCTGCAGGCTGGATGGAGCCCCCGACGATGAGACGGCTGATGTGCAGGCAGGCTGCAGCACGCCGTACATTTTCGGCGCGGACTTCAGGCTGGACACCACCTTGGCCAGCACTTGGGGCTCGAATTTGGCCAACTCCGCCGCTTTCTGAGCCGCGGCGACGCGCGCCTGCTCCTCAGCTTTCCGCGTCTGCTCCAAGGCGACAGCGGCCTGCTCGGCTTCCTTCTTCGCGGCTTCGGCCCGCTCCATCGCGATCTTACGATCGGCCGCCGCCTTCTGTTCGGCAGCGAGGCGCGCCGCCTCCTGCCGCTTTGCCTCCAGGCTTGCGTAGACAGGCTTAAGCTCGACCTCGCACGCCTGGGCGATGCCCTTGTGATCCGAGGCTTGATGGAAGTGCAGCCCGAGAGCGGGGAACCACGCTTTCCTCACTTCGTAATGCTGGCAGACTGTCTCGGGCGTCTTTGCCAGCCCACCTGGACCATTGCTCGGCTGCAGCACACCATTGCCGTCGAGGCGAGCCGCAATCCACTTGACGACCAGCCTCGCGGTCTCAGGCCGGTTCTGTTCGATGCGAGCCTGTGCGGCCAGCATACAGCCGACCGAGAGGTTGTTCTGAAAGATGGAGCGCGGCGGTTGGTAGCGCCGATCGTTATCGGTGAAATACTTGGTGGAGAATTCGAAATGCCACTTGCCGATGAGGTCGACGCAGATGCTGTTCGGAGACGGCTGAGGACCGTCGATGACAGGGATCTTGGCGACAACCGCGCGTATCTGGGCGACGATCTCGTCCGTCGCCGCCTGCCCGACATCAGCCTGCTTATCGGCCAGGATAGCCGCCGCGCGTTCCTGCACCTTCACATAAGCCGGGCGATCGACCTCGTTCATGAGCTGGGCGGAAAATCTCCACTGCGTCTGCGCCATCGCACCTGAGGATGCGACAGACGCGAGTGCAAGAACCAATGAGCGAAGGCCGGTTGCGGTCATTCTGACTTCCTGACAGAACTGTGTCCTGCCTGGATAAATGGATCCGATCGAGTATCCTTTAAGGATGGTGAGGCAAGCATCCGGATCAAATAAACGGTGCGTTAGCTATGGTATCCCGGATCGCCACAGCGGACACCTACTGACTTTCAAGCACCTCCATCACACTGGCGTCAGATGGAGGGATCGATGCAGCAGCTCAGGGACATGATCGAAGCCGAAGGCCTCGCCCCCCACGATTTGGTGATCGCTGGCCGGATGAGCCTGAAGTTCGGCAAGCGCACGACCAACGTCTATGACGAGGAGTGCGACGAGTGGGTGCCCTACGTCGCCGACCTTTCGATCTCACGCGCCGGGCAGGTGGTTCAGCATCTCGACGCCACGTCGGAGGCTTTCGTCGAGCTGGCGAAGACGCTGACGAGCGTGGTTCGGCTGCCCTTGCATGCGGTCTTCGTTCCGGTCGATGCTGCTGGGCCGGCTGAGACGGCGTCATTCTCCTATCCCTATGGGATGATCGATGCGCTGGCGAAAGCCGACGACGTGTTCTTCGAGGCTCTCATCACCGGAAACGCGGAGCAGCTCAACGAGGTCGCGTGGACCCGATTCCAGCATACAGCCGAGTTCGCGCAGGGCGCCTGGACGCGGGATGCCTTCATCGCCTTGAAGCGCGAGTACGCGGCCTCCGACTATGCCATCGGGCTGGGCCTCAACGAATACATCGGCTGGTTCATGAAGTCGGCCGAGGCGCTGGATCCCTCAGGAGCGCTGAAGCCCGAAGTCGTGGCCCAGGCGGAATCGATGCTCGACGCCTGGTCGGAGACCGACACGGAAGGCCAGAAATTCTGGCTCAGCCGCAATCTGGAGGTCCACCCCCGTCACCAGGCACTCTATGGCCAGCTCGTCGATGACCGGCTGGCGGCCAAGGCCCCAGGCATGGGGCGCTGAGAGGCCTAGATGTGCCTTGGCAGGCCCGCTGATCACGAGCTAGATTCGGCTGCTATTTGAAAAGTCGATTCTTCACCGAGGTTTAGCACCTAGAGTCTCCCCCGCACGCGCGGGGATGGACCGCAGATATCACCAGTGCCTGCCGTTCCGGTAACGTCTCCCCCGCACGCGCGGGGATGGACCCGATATCTGTGCCGTCATGGCGGCTCAGGGTGAGTCTCCCCCGCACGCGCGGGGATGGACCCGCATCGAGGACGTAGTACAGGACGTCCTTCAGTCTCCCCCGCACGCGCGGGGATGGACCTCCTGAGTGACGGTCGCCAGACCGTGCTGCCTCGTCTCCCCCGCACGCGCGGGGATGGACCGTCATAGCATACGACCGTCTTCAGACGTGGGCGGTCTCCCCCGCACGCGCGGGGATGGACCTGCGAGCCACCCTGGCGCGGCAGGCTCCGTCCTGTCTCCCCCGCACGCGCGGGGATGGACCTCGATCTCAAATGATCCCACTCGATTTTCGGACGTCTCCCCCGCACGCGCGGGGATGGACCGGCCACGGAGCGGGAGGACGAGCTCGATCGAAAGTCTCCCCCGCACGCGCGGGGATGGACCCGGGCGTACAAGGCGGCGCCGAGAAGCATGAGTGTCTCCCCCGCACGCGCGGGGATGGACCCTGACCGGCCCGGCGGTGCTCCTCGACAATCCGGTCTCCCCCGCACGCGCGGGGATGGACCCGCTGGAGGACGAAGCTCGTATCGAGGTCTTCAGTCTCCCCCGCACGCGCGGGGATGGACCGCAGCCCCGCCGTCGCGACCGCCCCAAGAGGTCGTCTCCCCCGCACGCGCGGGGATGGACCTTCGCGACCGGAAGACGTCGCCTCGCGCCGCTCGTCTCCCCCGCACGCGCGGGGATGGACCGTACATCATCACCGATCCTTCGGTCGAAGAGCGGGCTCCCCCGCACGCGCGGGGATGGACCGCTGTGACCTCCAACATGATGCGCGAGGCTATCGGCTACCCCCGCACGCGCGGGGATGGGCCGAAGGGTCGCATCACTGACGATCAGGCGCTCTTGTCTCCCCCGCACCCGCGGGGATGGACCCATCTCCATGACCGCCGTCCCGCTGACGGGTCGAGCTCCCCCGCACGGGCGGGGATTATGACTCACATCGATACGGAATAAGGATGACGCGCGCCCGTAATTGGCGATCATAAAGGATCGTGTTTTCGATTCGGGATAGAGATGATAGCCTCATGGACAAGCGCCGACGGTCCTTGGGCGAAGCTCTCTCATGGTCCCGACGGCGAGATCGAAGCCTGGCATAGCCTCGTCGATCACTCAGCGGATGTAGCTGCATGCTTCGAAGCAATCCTGGCGCTACCGATCCCGTCTCGGCGCATCGCGAAACTGGCTGGGCGTGACGAGCTCCCAGAATGCTGGATTGATCGGCTGTGTGCACACGTCGCCTTGCATGATTTCGGCAAGGCGAACTCGGGTTTTCAGGCCAGAAGCAGGGTTGGTGCACCTCTGATCGGGCATTGCCGCGAAGCCTGGGTCGCTGTTCAGGATGAAGACATCCGCGCTAGGCTTGCGTCCGTTCTGCCATGGGCGGAGATGGAGCAATGGGGCCACCTGGATCCTGTTCAGCTCGTCGTCCTTGCCCACCATGGTCGACCGCTCGCTCCTGTAGATTTCGATCAGTCTCGATTGGCTCACTGGCGCTGCATCGGAGGCTTCGACCCTGTCCAGCAGCTGAGACCCCTCGGTGATGCCGTTCGATCATGGTACCCGAAAGCCTTCCAAGTGGACGGTGAACCTTTACCGACAGCACCAGCATTTTGGCACGGGCTGCTTGGCTACATCACGCTCGCTGATTGGCTTGGGTCAGACACGCGATTCTTCCCCTTCGCAAACGGTCGGGAACCCGACCGTATTGCTTCATCGAGGATCATGGCCAGAAAGGCGCTGCAGGCGATCGGTTTTGACCCCTCGTCCTCCAGAGTTAGCCTGGCGTCGCGCCCATTAGCCTTCTCCGCAGTGTCGGAGCATCCCCCTCGGGACGTTCAGACGGCAACCGGGTCATTCGAAGGCAATGTCGTCGTATTGGAATCCGAGACCGGTTCGGGAAAAACAGAGGCCGCGCTTTGGCGTTTTGCCCGACTGTTTGAAGCCGGAGAGGTCGACGGGTTATACTTTGCGCTGCCCACGCGTGTCGCTGCGACCAGTCTGCATGAGCGCGTCTCAAAGGCAGTCGAGACCCTGTTCCCAGATCCGGCATACCGGCCCGCGGTGACGATGGCAGTTCCGGGTATGGTGGCGCCCACAAATGATCAGCAGACCGGTACGGAGCTGTGCGGATCGCCTGACCTGACGGAATCTCCCGCCGATATGCGTTCGGCGAGCATGTGGGCATCCGAGGGACCGAAGCGTTATCTAGCCGGCACCATCGCCGTCGGTACCATCGACCAGGTCCTGCTGGCGTCTCTCAACGCCAAACACGCACACCTGCGGTTGTCAGCTCTGGCTCGCCTCCTTCTGGTCGTCGACGAAGTTCACGCTTCAGATGCCTATATGGCGTCGCTTTTGGGCAATCTCCTTGCATTTCATCGGCGCGCCGGAGGTCACGCGCTCCTGCTGTCGGCCACTCTGGGCTCCAATGCACGCGACAGCCTATTGGGCACACCACGCAGATCGGTGCCTTTCGAACAAGCTGTTGCTGCTCCCTACCCAGCTCTGTCGAGCAACGCTTGTCCCGATCCTTTGGCGCAGCCTGGCAACGGCAGAGACCGAACAATCGCGATTCAACTCGACACACGGATCGGGGATCCGGCTGCAGTTGCCGGGATCGCAATCAAGGCCGCCGGCCTCGGCGCCAAGGTTCTTGTCATCCGCAACCTGCGTCGCGATGCGATCAAGGTGCTCGAAGAGTGCAAACTCGCGGGCGCCCAAGACCTGCTGTTCAAATGCGGAGGCGTTGCGACCCTTCATCACGGGCGATTTGCCAGGGAGGACCGTCGAGCACTTGATCGTGCTGTCGAAGGAGCAATCGGGCTAAAGCGGCCAGCGGGCGGAACGATTGTGATAGGGACGCAAACGCTGGAGCAGAGCCTCGATATCGATGCGGACCTGCTGATTTCGGACATCTGCCCTGCCGACGTGCTTCTCCAGCGGCTAGGCCGACTTCATCGGCACGATCGAGGCCGTCGACCCGCTGGCTTCGAGGCCCCTCGCGCTGTTGTCATGGCGCCGAATGACCTCGCAGGCCTGTATCATCGTGGCGAGCATGGCATCGGGTTATTCCAGAGCAACGGGCAATCGACGCCCTATCCGTATTCTGACGTTCTGGCGGTCGAAGCGACGCGACAGGCGATCGTGGATTACCCGTCCTGGGAAATCCCGATAATGAATCGGCTTCTTGTCGAACTGGCCACCCATCCCGAGGCAAGAGCCAGTCTTCTTGACCGGCTCGATCCATCCGGCGGCTGGGAGGAATCAGACGCGATAGTCACCGGCCGCGGCGCTGCTTACAAGTTGCAGGCTGGGTACGCGCATCTGCCATTCGATTCGGCCTTCGATGATCAGGCGGTTGTCATGAGTGATGACCCCTTATCAACCCGGCTGGGTGAAAAGGATCTCCTCGTTCAGTTCCCCGAAAGGCTTCCCGGGCCATTCGGCTCGCCTGTGAGCTCAATCGCTATCCCTCATTTCTGGATGCGAGGCTTGAACGGTCTGGATGAGCCTGTTCCGACAGAAATCCGGCGCTCTACCGACGGGTTCTCTTTCCAATTTGGATCGTCACGATTCGTCTACGATGCCATGGGTGTCCGTCCGGAAAAATAAGTCGAATTCCACAAGAAGGATTGTTGACGACATCGTTTAGGAATGAAAGGCTGATCCATATAAGCATCTGCATAAGCCTTGGAGTATTGCATGCCTCATTCGCTCCTGACGGATCCGATCTTTCGGGTCTCGCTGACGGGTGGCGATTGCGAGCTGACTCTGCCTGGCTTGCTGACCGCTCTCGTCAAGGACGATGTTGTCGATCTTCCGTCTGTGAGACCGCACCAGAGGCAGGCCTCGCATTCCTTTCTCTGCCAGCTCGGAGCGATCGCTGGTCAGAAGGCCGAGGGTGATCTTCCTGTCTCCGAGGATGTCTGGCGGCACTTGCTGCTCGCATTGACTGGCGATGGCGGCGAGACCGCGTGGGAAATGGTGGTGGCCGATCTCACGAAACCCGCCTTCATGCAGCCGGCGATTCCCGAGAACTCCATCGCCGCACTGAAGGAGACGGAAACCACTCCCGACGTGCTCGATATGCTTGTCACGTCGAAAAATCATGACATCAAAGCATCGCGCCTCTCGATCTGTCGGATGGAGCACTGGGCGTGGTCTCTGATCACCCTTCAGACGCTCGAAGGCTTCTTGGGTGCTGGCAACTACGGCGTTGCCCGCATGAACGGCGGCTTCGCATCGAGACCGCTGGTCGGTGTCGTGCCCGACGGCGGAATTGGCGCACGCTTCAAGCGTGACGTCGAGCGAATGATCGACATTGCCGGCGATGTGTCTGCCGAATTTGGTTTCAAGCCAGAGTCGTCCAGCGCGCTTCTTTGGACCATTCCATGGGATGGGAAATCGCAGCTGCAACTCGTCGATTTGCATCCGTATTTCATCGAGGTTTGCCGCCGTGTCCGCTTGGTCGAGACGCCGCGCGGCATCATCGCCCGCCGCGGATCCTCATCCGCTGCACGGGTTCGCACTGATAAGCTGCTTGGCGGCATTTCGGGCGATCCCTGGGCACCGATTGATCAGCGGAAGGCACCTGCGAAGGTCCTGACGGTCGACGCTTCGGGCTTTGACTACAAGCGGGTCACCATGCTGCTGGATGCCTCCATGTATCGGCCATCACCGATGCAACGATGGGTGGCTTCCGACGGCCAGTCGGGGCTGAGCCTGCACTTCTGCGCGACTGTGCGCGGTCAAGGCGGGACTGACGGCTTCCACGAGCGCCGGATCCCGGTGCCACCAGGGATCGCCCTTCGGCTTGCCAGGCGCACTGATGCATTCGCGGTTGCAGCCCGGCAGGGCGTCGAAGACGCGGCCGCCGTGCGGCGTAAGGCGCTGTATCCGGCCCTGCTGTGTCTTTTCCAGAACGCGCCTGAAAGCCTCGACTTCAGACACTCGGCAACGGAAGCCAGATCACAGCCTTTCCTCGATGGCTTCGACAGCGCCGTCGACGCGGTCTTCTTCGAATGGACGTTCGAGCACATCGGTGCCGACGGCGATGCCGAGACTGTCCGCGATATCCGGACGCGCTGGATCAAAGAGCTTTCAGCCTTCGCCAAGGCTCAGCTGGCTGCAGCTCTGGCCACTACGCCGCGACTTGGAGTGCGGAAATACTTCAGCTCGGGTGCGGCTCAGTCGGTCCTCGAGGCGAGCCTGAGGAAGCATTTCGAAGAACTCAAGGACGCAGCATGACGACGACAGATACGACTAGGCCGGACTCACGCTCTGGATCTCTCACCGAGGTTCTGGACGCTATTGCCGGTCATCTCGGCACGCTCGTCCGTCAGAAGGCTACGGGTCAGATCGCGAACCTTCGCCGACTTGACGTTTCCGCACCCGTCGATCCGGCTTTCCATGCGCTCATCGCAAAGCATGTGCCCGATCATCTCTTCCGAACCCGCGGTGCAGCTGCGGACGAACCCGGAGGTGAGATGGACATGGTGCGGCGGTTCGCGACCGTCGTTCAGATCATGGCTGATCGCCCTGACGCGCTGAGCCCGAAAGGCATGGGCTCGATCCTGGGCGAGGTCGGACTGTCTGAGCAGCGGCTCGCCATGCTGCTCAGCGCCCGAGGCGCTACATTCGCTGCCCTGGCTCGCAGAACAGCCAAGCGCGTCGTCACCGCTGGATCTCCGCTCCCGTATCGGGATTTCGGACGCCTTCTTCTGCTCGACAGCAGACCGGACCACGAGCGGGAGGCCGAGGCGACCCGCATCAGGGTGGCGCGGGATTTCCAGCGCTCATCCGCCCACTGACCCTCATTCGACCTCAAGGATTGATCATGACCGCTCCCCGTTTTCTGCAGATCCACTGGCTCGCCTCGTACCCTGGCACGCTCATCAATCGCGATGACTCGGGCCTGGCCAAGCGCCTGCCTTTCGGCGATGCGGTTCGCACGCGCATCTCATCGCAGTGCCTGAAGAGGCATTGGCGGACAGTCGAGGACGACTGGGCGCTGAATCAGATCGGCCCCGAGATGGCCGTGCGCTCCCGCGAGGTTCCCGAATACCGCGTCCTGCCGGCGCTCGAAGCTGAGGGAGTCGCGACTGACGAGATCCGCAAGGCAGTCGTTCTGGCCTTGGCGCAGGCGCTGTACGGCGACAAGGCCGAGGACGTCTCGAAGCGCCAGGCGCTCCTGCTGGGCGAGCCCGAGATCCGCTACCTGATTTCGAAGGTCAGCGAGATCGCGGCTGCAGCTGCCGACGCGAAGTCAGCCGGCGAGGCTGTGAAGACTGCCTTCAAGGAGGAGAAGGCGAACCTGTCATCAATGCGCAAGAACGGCGTCCTCGAAGCCGGTCTGGAATCGGCGCTTTTCGGCCGCATGGTCACGTCGGACCGGGCTGCGAATACGGATGCGGCCATCCATGTCGCGCACGCACTGACTGTTCACGCCGAGCAGGGCGAGTCAGACTACTTCACAGTCGTCGATGACCTGGCCCGTGACGCCGGCGAATCCGGCGCAGGTGGCATCTTCGACACCGAGCTCACAGCTGGCCTCTTCTACGGCTACGTCGTGGTCGACCTGGCTCTCCTGAAGAGCAACCTCGGCGGCGACGGTGCTCTCGCAGGCAAAGTCTGCGAGCATCTCGTCCACCTGATCGCAACGGTCTCTCCCGGCGCCAAGAAGGGCGGCACAGCACCCTACGCATTCGCGGAAGCTCTGGTCGTTGAAGCCGGCAGCCGCCAGCCCCGCACGCTGGCGAATGCGTTCCGCCAGCCCACCGCAGCCCGCAGCGAGGCAGCCGCCGCGGCGCTCGCTGCTCACCTGTCGTCGGTCGACGAGGCATACGGTGCTCATGAGAAGCGCCACCATCTCAGCCTGCAGCCAATCGAGGTACCGAACTCCAGTCGCATCGGTCTCGATGGGCTCGGCAAGTTCGCCAGCGCCATGGCGTCCGCCTGAACATGCTGGCTTTGCTCATCAGACTTGAATCGCCGTTGATGGCTTTCGGTCGGGAAGCGATCGATCAGAATGGGCCCACCCGGGCTCATCCTGACGCTTCGATGCTGACGGGATTGCTGGCCAATGCCTTGGGCTATGACCGGACCGAAGCCGAGCGGCATCAGCGCCTGCAGGACAGGATGACCTTCGCGGTTCGGCTTGATCGTCCTGGATCGGAGCTGCGGGACTTCCAGACCGCGCAGCTCGCCAAGGCAGATACCGGCTGGACGACGCACGGGGTGCCGGAAGGCCGTCGCGGCGGCGGCGGGACATATGAGAGCCCGCACATCCGCTATCGTCACTACCTCGCGGATGCATCCCTGGTGGTGTCGATTGCGCTGTCGGACGCCGATGAGGCTCCAACTGTCGACGAAGTGGCAGACGCGCTGCGCCAGCCCGCGCGTCCAATCTTCATCGGCCGCAAGCCGTGCGTCCCGTCTGCGCCACTGCTGATCGGCGTCGTCGAGGCGCCGACGCTTCTGGCTTCCTTCGACCAGGCACCCCTGGCGCAAGCGGCGTCCTCATTTCGTTTTGTGCTCCCCGAGCATGAGGCTGAAGGTCTCGACCGAGTCGAAGTCGTGCGCCTCACCGGTCATCGCGATTGGGTCGCCGGCATCCATTCCGGGCAGCAGCGGCGCGCCATCGTTTCGATCCCAGCCAAGGTGTCTCCGTGATGCTGCACATGATCCGCCTGAATCCGGACGTCAGGCAGGCCGCTGTCTGGGGCGCCGCGAACAACCTGCTCCGAACCGCTGACGACCAGGGCTATCTCTGGCACTCGCTTCTGGCGGCTGCCTTCGGCGCAGCTGCACCGAAGCCCTGGCGCCTCGTCGAGCCAGATGGGCGTGCCCCTTACCTCGTGGGGTACACGGCCGCCGACAAAGCCGAGCTTGTCGACGCGAGCCAGTTCGCAGATCCGCTCGTATCGGCAGCGCTCGGGCTGGACGAACTCGCCGTGAAGCGCATGCCGGTGGAGTACCGGGCTGGTCAGCGCTTCGGCTTCCAGATTCGCGTTCGCCCTACGGTTCGCAGCAGCATCGTGCTGGATGGCGAAGGCCAGATGGTCAAGCGCGGCGATCGAGGCCAGCGCATCGAGATCGACGTCCTCCAGCACGCCATGCTCGTTGCCCGTGAACAGGGCACAGGGTCAGACATTCCGCCGGAGACGGTCTACGGGCAGTGGCTACGTGACAGGCTCTCTGACCTCGGCGCCGATCACGAACCCGAAGCGCTCAAGCTCACGTCGCGGCGTAGGAGCGCCATCGTGCGCCGTGATCAGAGCAGAACACTGCGGGTCCACGGACAGTCTGGTGGCGGTCCCGACGTCGGCATCGCCGGCGTTATCAAGGTCGTGGATCCCGCCGCATTTCCCTCCGTGCTCGCGCGGGGAGTCGGGCGCCATCGGTCCTTCGGCTTTGGGATGATGCTATTGGAGCCGCTGAGGTAGCATGCTCAGCGGTCGCCTCGGTTTAGAAACAGCCCGACTGCCTCATGCAGATCGCCACGGGCTGGTCTACCTGGATCGCGGTAGGCTGTCGGTTGAAGACGGGGCGCTATCTTTCTCGGGCGTTGGCGGCGGGCCCGGCGGTGGATCCGCTGGTGATTACGTGATCCCTCACCAATCGATCTCTCTCGTCCTCTTGGGGCCCGGCGGTAGCGTTACGCAAGACGCACTCAGGACCCTGGCCCGCCACGGCGCCGGCCTCGTCGCCGTCGGTGAAGACGGTGTTCGCCTTTATACGGCTCCCCCGCTGCTCTCCGATTTCTCTCACTTGGCTCGGCGCCAAGTGAGCCTGTGGGCGGACGCCAAGCAGGGCAGGATGCATGTCGCACGTCGAATGTACGCGATGCGGCTTGGCGAGCTTCTGCCCCATCGAGACATCACCGTCCTGAGGGGGATCGAAGGATCCCGAGTCAAAGAGACCTACCGGCTTTCAGCGCAGCGGATCGGTATCAAATGGAATGGCCGATTCTATGATCGCACCAATCCGATGGCTGCCGATCTACCTAACCAGGCTCTCAACCACGCCTCCAGTGCTCTTGAGGGTGCGGCAGCTATCGCGGTCACTGCGACTGCCACTATTCCTCAGCTCGGGTTCATCCACGAGGACTCTGGTCAGAGCTTCGTGCTGGATGTAGCCGATCTGTTTCGCGATCAGATAACCGTGAACTCGGCGTTCCGCGCCGTCAAAGCCGTCCAAGCTAACCCGACATTGTCCATCGAGAGAACGGCTCGCCGCATGGTAGGCGAAGCACTTCGCAAACAATCGGTCATCGCGTGTATGATCGACCGCATCAAGGCGCTCTTTGCGCCTGACGAGGAGGCTGCGCCGTCATGACCATGACGGTTTTCATTACCCGAGATGTTACCGACCGGTTCCGCGGGTTTCTCGCATCCATCATGCCTGAGGTGTCGCCTGGGGTGTTCACGTCGCCAGCCTTGCCTAAAGGTGTCCGAGACCGTGTCTGGAATGTGCTATCGGACTGGTGGTCACAAGTTCCCGGCGGCTCGATCCTGATGATTTCCAAAGACGACAGCTCTCCTGGCAGGCTCAGAATCCTGTCGCTAGGGACGCCGGTGCGTGATGTCGTCGATCTTGACGGAGTGCTGGTCGGCAAGCGCCGAAGACCGAATGCAGCAGCTCCATAAAACCATTTCTTGCTACCCGCTTTTTGAAATCGTAATCTTTTCATCGACTTCTACCTAAGAGGCTCCCCCGCACGCGCGGGGATGGACCTGCTACGGACATAGGCCTGGATCGCCTCTTCGGGGCTCCCCCGCACGCGCGGGGATGGACCTTCCTGGACCCCCTCCTGGTGGCTCTGCCACTCGGCTCCCCCGCACGCGCGGGGATGGACCTCCTACACAGATCGCCCAGGTCCTTGCCCTTCTGGCTCCCCCGCACGCGCGGGGATGGACCCTCAGGCGCCACCGGACGGGCCAGCGCGATAGCGGCTCCCCCGCACGCGCGGGGATGGACCCACTGGCCTGGAGATGCTCGCCCCGGGCCGGAAGGCTCCCCCGCACGCGCGGGGATGGACCGCCTCGCACGGGTGTCCGCGGTGTCATCATGACGGCTCCCCCGCACGCGCGGGGATGGACCGGTATGACGCCACAGATTTGGCGTTCTGCGACGGGCTCCCCCGCACGCGCGGGGATGGACCGCTGATGAACATCAAGCAGCTCGGCGCCGACGTGGCTCCCCCGCACGCGCGGGGATGGACCCCTGGGCCGTGTCTCAGCTCAGCACCCGTCCGTGGCTCCCCCGCACGCGCGGGGATGGACCCGCATGCCAAAGATCCTTGGCGAGATCGCGGACGGCTCCCCCGCACGCGCGGGGATGGACCCCGGCCAGCGACGGTTCTGACCGAAGGTCAGATGGCTCCCCCGCACGCGCGGGGATGGACCTCGCCCGCTGCACGGTGGTTTTGCCAACTCCCGGGCTCCCCCGCACGCGCGGGGATGGACCCGTCATTCGGCTACGGCATCAGCAGAGTGCGTAGGCTCCCCCGTACGCGCGGGGATGGACCCTGCACCGACCTCGAATGGGTCGCCAGCCGATGGACTCCCTCGTACGCGCGGGGATGGACCTGCTTACAAGAGCGCCGACGATTTGCCTCTGGCGGCTCCCCCCGCACAAGCGGGGATTGTCTACCTATCGTTGAGCCGTTATCGGATCTGCCGCGGCATCAGCCTCTATCAGCTGCGCCAGCTGGTCTCTCGCGCTCGCGTCCTGAGCCTGGGTAACGGCATCGATCAGCTCGTCCGGGATGTCGGCGCCAGCCTCGCGCATCGCCTGCAGCAGATCGTGCGCGACCAGGTGTCGGCAGATCTGCGGGAATGGGAAGTCGATGAGTTTCTCCACGAGCTGAAGAAGCGCTCGATCCGGGACTGCCATGGCCGCGCTCCAATGCCGCTACGCGACGTCGACGGCTGGCCCGACCGCGGTCGCCAGCTGACTGGCGTCGATGGCCCGAATGGCTGCCACGACGTCTGCGATCGCGCGATTATAGGCCTCGTCGTCAGAGATCCCTGTAGCATCGGTGAGCAGCTCGGCAAGCGCAGCTTCGATGCATGCTTGGCGCATTGTCTCGGTGCTGACGGCCGCGGCAGCGATTTCGGTGTTGTGCTGGTCGACGACGGCCTGGGCCCGGGTCTGCGACAGGCCAGCCACGCTCAGGCTCAAGCTCGGGCCATAGCGATCGTGCGGAGCGACATCGGTGCCGGACGGCGAGGGCGGGCGGTCGATGATGAAGAGCCCATCGTTCATCGAGCCAAGGTGCCAAGCTTTCATCATGCCAGTTCGAGCTCCTGCTGGCGGGCCGACTTGCGGACTTCCTGAGCGGCCTTGGCGACATCGATGCCGCGGCGAGCGAGCCAATCCTTGGCCATGGCGTGAAGGCGGCTTTCGTCGGACTGCACCGTCTCGATCGCGGAGTAGGGGCTCTCGATGCCGCGCGCCTGTGCCGATTTCAGGCCCAGGATTTCGGTGATGGCAGGATCTGACCCACCGTCCGCCGTCAGGTAGTAGGAATCGACGTATTCTGCCGTTTGGCCTTCGCGATCCAGTCGCCCTTCAAGCTGGCGGTGCCAAATCGGAGACCAGTCTAGCTCCCCAATGACAAGTGTATGGCAAACGGCCTGCAAGGAGTCGAGGCCGGCTCCAGACCTCAGTGAGATCATGAATAGCTGGGCGTCACCGTTGACGAAGGCGTCCTCGGATTTGTTCTTCTGCGACACCGATTCCGAGCCGGTGTACATGACATACTTGATGTCAGCGAATTCTTTCTTCCAGATTTCGTAGACTTGCCTGTGGTACCCGGCGAGAACGACCTTCAGACCGGAATCCAGCAGGATCCGGACGAAGTCCGCGACCCCCTTGGCCTTGGCCACGCCGGTCGCCTGACGGAGCAGGATATCGAGATCACGCGCAGCCTGCCCGCGCTCGACGAAGCTTCCGGACACAGATCGAATGGCGAGCGTTCTGGCCATATCCTCGACCTCGCGCTCGGCTGAGACGTCGTAAGCGATCTCCTTGACCACGCGGTTGACCAGGTCGTCGGCAGACCGAACGATCTCGCTGGCGACATCCGCCTTGGAGCGGCGAAGCATGAGATGGCGCTCGCGGAGGAAGGCGCCGAGAGCATCGGGATTTCGAACGCGCTTCTCGTCGCCGGCGCACCACTCGCGCACGAATTCATCGCGTGTGCCCAACGGGTGTTCGCCTATGAACAGGAATGCCAGGATTCGATAAGCCTCGATGCCATAGTTGGCCACCGGCGTTGCACTCAACCCCATCCGGTACCGGACATTTTCGGACAGCGCTTTGCAGGCCACGCCCTTCGACGTCTCGAAGCCGTTACGCAGGGCCTGGATCTCGTCATAGATCACGGCCTTGAAGAATCCTGTCACGAAGACGGAAGCCCAGCCGCGCACGTTGCTGTACCGGAACAGGTATACATCGGCTGGCGGAAGACTGTAGGGGACGGTGCCTTTGATCTCATGGACGCGGAGGTTCGAGATCGACTCGATGCGCGACTTCCACTGACGGGTCAGGTTCGCGTCCATCACCACAGCGGCCGGAAGCGCATCCGGGGTCGAGGCCAGGAAGCCGATCGAGGTGTAGGTCTTCCCCAGTCCGACGCCGTCGCCCAGCAACAGCCCCTTGGCCTTCTGCAGCAACGCAATCGCCTGCTGCTGATAACGCCGGATGACGACGCCGGGCTGCAGCCCGATCACGCCGGGCGGCGACCAATTCGGCATCAGGACCCGATCAAGATCAGCCTGGTACGTTTCGTAATCCAGCCGGCGCGTTTTGAGCAGTTTGGCGTCAGCTGGTGAGATCGCCAATGGATAACGGGAGAGGAACCAGTCGATATCTGCGCAGACGCCGGCCTCGTCCTGAAAGCGGAAGCGATCGCCCTGAGCCTCGGGCACGCGAGCAAAGACCCGCTTCAACTTCGCGACAACCTGTGGCTCGACCCTCTCCATGATCCAGGAGCGAGTGTCACGATCGAACGCGATTTTCCCGAAGGTCCGCTTCACAGCCAGCCTCTCCCGAGCGAGGCCACGTAACAGCTCTTGCCGTCGATCTCGGGCGGGAAACCCATCGACACGGCCGTCAGCAGCACGACCGATTTGATGCGGTCATGCGCGCAGTAGCGCGAGACCTGGTCATAGATGTTGCGCTTGCCGCCCTTGATCTTGACCTCGATCCCGATGTCGCCATCGACGATGAAGTCGATGATGTCCTTCGACGACAGGCGCACCTCGCGCTCGAAGGCGATACCCTCGGCGGTGAACACCTCTTCGATCCGGGTCTGGAGGTACTTCTCGTCCGTCAGCGGGAACCGCCGCTGGTGGAAAAATCGGACAAGATCCTCGGGGGACATCGGCACTGGCAATCCTTGAAGTCGAAGCTCGAATCGAGCGACCATCTCATGGTCGATGGAACCATCGATCCATGAAACATGAAAAGGATTGGCGGCTCGAAGCACAGGCCTTTGTCGGTTTCGTCGCGCTGCTATCCACTGATTTCAGGGCAAGCCAGAAGGAGGTCGCGATGCATCACGTCCGTTCCAACCGATCGGGACGTCGCACCCAGGCCCAGCCGGCGCGGCTTCTGTCACGCCGCCAGTTGCTCGATCTGGCCGAGACCGTCGCCGCTCACACCGAGGCCTCTCTCGCCCTGGCCGGCATCGACGAGCGTTTCGAGGCCTTCATCGAGATGGAGTTCTCGCGCAGCGCATCCAGCGACCAGGCTGCCGATGACGACGATCTGGTGATCGCGTTTCGCCTGGATGAGGATCTCGAAGAAGATGAGGAGGACAGCAGCCTGCCCGTGTTCCTGACCTGCGGCACCGACGGCGCCATCCACATCATGATCATGGATGGTGCGGGCGAGATCCTGCAGGGGCCCGCCCGCGGGATTGACGAGATGGACACGATTCTGACCGACTTCTGCGATGCCCTCGTCGAGCTGCAGGGCGAATTTCGGCCCATTCTGCACTGAGCCGACGCTACAGGGCGGGCGCCGGGCTTGGCTCTGGCGCTGCCTCGATCGCGTCGAGCTCCATTTGAGCCTGTGCCGGCGAGAAATGCCCCCATTCGACGGAGGTCTCGCTGTAGCCCCAGCTACGACCCGTCTTGACGAAGGTTTCCGTGACGCAGCCGCAGAGTTCGCCGGCCTTCCAGGCAGCATAGGCTTCCATGATCGGATCGAGCATGGCCCGAGCTTCATGGATGTCGAGATGGGACGGAGGAAGCCACCAACGTTCGGCAGGTTCACCGTCGGCGGCCTGCCGCAGTCGATCTCCGTCGCGCACGAGCGGCAAGGCGCCTTCCATCGGCGCGCTGTCCAGCTTGCCGCGCTGTCCATTGTCCGGGAAGAAGTGCGTCGGTGGCCATGGATCGATGGCCACATAGCGCACGACGATTCGCCGCCCCTCGCTCGAAAGGCGCATGCTGCCGGCCAGGGGCTCGTATGCCGTCTCAAGCCCGGCAGGCAGGGTCGATTCGTGGGCGCTGGGCGCGGCTGGCGCTGCGGTCATCATGGTCTCCGAGAAAGGATCGCACTGACCATCCTATGGACCGGCGCATTCATCAACGACGATCAGGTCGCAGGAGAGAACTCGGCCTTGGGCTCGGCAGTTCCCGGATCCCGTGGCCAGGTGCAGTCGGCATAGAGGCTCATCGTCAAGCCGATCGAGGTCGCCAGTGAGGTCGGATTCGGATCAAGCCGAAGAACCATCGACACGGCATCCACAACGACGAACGCCAGAAACATCAACCGGCAGGTGCGCCTCATGCGATCCTGGCGCGACAGTTCGGCAAGGACGGCGTAATACCGAGCAAGTTTGGGCGTCCAGGCCGATCGGGCGTCACGAATGAGTGGCTTCAGCCTGACACGCCACATCAGGACGAACACAAAGCAGCTCCAGGTCAGAAAGCCGGCCGCGATGAACGCCACCGGCAGCGAGCCACTGAGGCCGAAGTCTCCCACGACCCGCAGGGTCGACAATGCGATGCAGAGCGCGAAGAAGGCGGTTGTGACCGACAGGATCGCTGGCAGGGAATAACCGCGCTGCGACTGCAATTTTCCGAAGAACGCGTCGGCCTGGACGATGAGAAACTCGTCAATGTTGGTCATGTCGACCTCCCGAAATGAAAACGGAGGGCGCGAGCCCTCCGTTCGTGAACCCGATTTCGGCGATCGATCAGCCGGCCACGGTCCAGGTCAGCGTGGTGGTGCCCGAGCTGCCGCAGCTGGCCTGGGCGGTCGACGGCGCGATCGGCGGCGGGGTGTCCGTCGACGGCGAAGTGCCGAAGTTCAGACCGACGATGGCACGGCCCATGTCCATGGTCGCGAGCTTGATGCAGGCTTCCGCGGGCACACCGGCGAAGGTGATGTAGAAGCCGGAGTCGGCGCCGCCACCGGTGTTGGTCGGAGCGACCGTGATCGAGCCGTTGAAGGCGTGACGCAGCCCGCCGCCGGCGACGTTCATCTTCGAGGGGAGCGAGGAGGCAATGGTCGTGTTGGTGAGCCCGGAGAAACCGGCCTGGCCGGCATAGGTCGAGCGAACGGTCTGCTGGACGTTGGCGAGCTGGCTGGCCGCATCGGCGACGCGGCTGTTGGTGCTGGCCGACTGGAAGAGAAGCAGCGCGCCGGCGACGACGATTGCGAGAAGTCCGAGAACCGCAGCGGCCTCGATGAGCGTCAGTCCGCGGCGAACACGAGCGGCTGCGCGGACGATTGGGGTGGTACGAGCAGCGATCTCGATCATCTGCAAGGATCTCCTGGTGAGTGACAGGCCGGCGTCCGCGAGGAGCCGCGGTCCATACGGAACAAAGGAGCAATCTCCGATTCCGGAAGGACTGACAAGGATTAACGTATCATCCACTCAGGGTGTCAACTTGAATCTACCAATTTCGAAGGATTGATTCCGGCAACAAAAAAGGGGCGCCGAAGCGCCCCTTCCCGAATTCCGGCCCAGAGACGGGCCTACTGCATGGGCATGTCGGCGGTGCGATCAAGCGCCTCGAACTCGGCGATGGCTGACGAGACGATGGACTCGAATGCGTCAGCGAACGCCCTGGCCGACCGGTTCTGCTCGAACCAGCGACGCAGGATCATGATGTCCTGAGCCGTGAGCCGCGGCATGCGATCGCGACGGATCCCGCGGTCGTGGATGAAGTCCTCGGTGACGGTTGCCAGCAGCGTCTCGAAATCCTCATCGCGAGGCGGCGGGACCACGATGACCTTGAACCGATCCCGCAGCGCATGAGGGACGCCCTGCAGGTTGTTGGCCGTCGCGATGAATGTGACATGGGCAACGTTGACCGGCGCCATGAGGCACAGATCCTGGTAGCTCTGCGAGCCGACCAGTTGCAGCAGGGCATCCGAGGCGCTGCCGTTCGAGCTGTTGCCCTTGCTGGTCTTGTCGATCTCTTCGAGCACATAGGCCGGGTTGGCCGTGTCGTGCTGGCACATTCCCAGTGCGATCGCGCTCGGGCGCGACGTCGCCCAGCTTCGGGTGACAGCAGAGACGCCGGCGCCATCGGAGACGCCGCCGAGAGGCAGCACGGTCGTTGCAAGCCCGGCGAGTTCGCATACGAAGCGCGCCAGCGTCGACTTGCCCGATCCGGGCGGGCCGACAAAGAGCATCGGCGGGAGAACGATCGGGCGGTCGACTTCGGCCGCCCTCAGGACAGCGAAGCTGGTTTCGATCCGGTGAGCCGCGAGGTCAGCCCAGGGCCAGCGCTGCCGAATAGCGTTGCCAATGGCGCCCGGCGCTGGAAGCACGCCTTTGAAGGGCAGCTTCCGCCCAACCATCGTGCCATAGCGCTTCCCGAGATCGACGCCTTCGCGAGACTGTGGATCACCGATGTAGGGAACGACGACTGCGCCGAATTCGGCATCGGGCGGCATCGCCGGGGCAGGCTGTGGCGTTGCGGGACGATGGGGAGCCTCCGCGAGCTCGCGCAATGTCCGCCCGCGATTCCGGGAAGCGGGAGACCGGGGATCGCGATGATCGGCGACGATGGCGTCGACACGCTTCAGGCTGCCGGGGCTCGCATGCTCCAGAACCGTCAGCCATGACGCCGACAGCTCCTCCAGATCGTCCCTCTCGTCCTCGAATGCCGAGCTCAGGGCGCAGGCCTGGGTGATCGCAACCATCTGCTCGATGGCTTCAACGCGGCCCTTCTGGGCCGCCAGCCACATCCAGCATCTGACCTCGTCGATGTCCTCTTCCTCGCAGACGCCGTATGACGCAGGCTCGCATGCGATGGCATAGGCGATATCGGCGGTGACGCCGACAGCCAGGAGCGAGTCGGCGAGCGCGGGATTCCGGGTCACAGCGCTATCGCGCAGGGCACGATAGACCTGGTCGACCTCCGCCGTGGTGAACACGTGCGGCCTGCGCCAACTGGAGAGCAAATCTTCGGCAGTGATGATCACGCGGGCGTCTCTAAGCTGACTGCAACGGGCACCTATCACTATCGCACGCCACTTAACATCGAGTAAACAATCGAAAACTATCCTTCGAACATGGAAGTACGGACATTTAGAACCATTGGCCATCGCTCTCATTTTTGAGGAATAGACATCACTCTATCCATCTTTTGCGACGTCCGACGCCATCCGCTGCCTGCCTTTCAAGGATTGCGTCTAACGTTTGGATCATGGATCTGAACGGACAGGACAGGCCGACGCTGCGTCGGATTGGTTTGACGGCGACCTCGCTGGAGCCGCTGCTCGATGCGATGGCCGATATCGGGCACCGTTCGATCGGTGAAGGCCATCATGCCACCGTGTACGACGTCCCCGGTCACCCCAGCCTGGTCGTCCGCGCCGGCAACGGCGTCGACGGAATGGCGACCTACATCGTTCACGGCCGGGTTGCGCTGCGTCGCTTCACCGGCATCCATGTTCCAGTCGTGCACGATCTGCAGATCACTGATTGCGGTGGCATGGTAGTTCTCGCTGAGCGCCTTGAGGAGATCCCGGACGAACCGATCTGGCAGAGCCTGATCGAGGCTGCAGAGTTCGCGCTACAAGGACGCGCGAGCCCGGACCAGATCGCCTTGCTGGCCGATCAGCAACCCGATTTCATGGAGTTTGCCCGCGAGCTGCGCTCCGTGTCCGGCCGCTCGCACTTCGACACCCGCGAGGGCAACTTCATGCTGCGGGGAGGAGACCTCATCCTGTCAGACCCGTTCGGACAGTGCTTGTTCGAAAGCGAGGTCGAAGCCTTGCGATCCCGGCTGCCATTGCCGGCACTGGGTCGCGTTCCACAGCCATCTCCGAGGCGCGATACGGCCTGCCCGCTGGTGCTTTGAAAGCGCTCCAGTCGCACGCCTTGAGCAACTCAGCGGACCGAATGCGTCTGCTCGGCCGCTTCCAGATCGACGATCTTGCCATCGATGACCGAGAACGCGCCGCCTCTGGCGATAGCGGCCTCGATATCCCGGACCAGAGCCGGGTTCTCAGCCAGGGCTCGACCGGTGCCGTTCAGGGTGTAGTGCTCGGCGCCACCACCATCGTCGAACGATAGCGCAACGACGCGGATCAGGCGCGTGACGGTCTGCCGGGAGATCCGCTCGGCGCCCATCCAGCAGTCGAGACCGTCACAGACGATCTCGGCGTCCTCCCAGTTCTGCGCGCGCTCGGCTGCTCGCAGAGAGCGAAGCACCTCGATCGAGCGCTTAGAGGGCATGGGTCACCTGCAGTCTGTCCCTCATGCTTTCGAGCATGGCGGCAAACAGCCTGACCGTGTTCCTGGCGTCGATCACCGCTCGATGCTTCTGCCCTTCGAATGCCCGCCCGAAGCTTGCCAGAGCATCCTCGAGGCTGGGCCGCGCGCTGGAAACGCGCACGAGGCCGTAGAGCGTGCCGATGTCGATCAGGTTGCTTCGGGGGAAGGGGTTCTCGACGCCGGCGTCAGCGCAGTCTCTGGCCAGAGCGCCCCAGTCGTCTCCCCAGGTGACCAGTTTCTTGTTTGTCGGGCCAAACGCCTTGATCGAGCGCATGACCTCGGCGAGCGGCCGGCCGTGGGTTTTCATCTCTGCAGGCGTGATGCCGGTGAGGCTTTCACAGAAGGGCGAGATCTCGGACCGGGTTGGGCGCACGAGGAAACGCACTTCCCGCTCGATGGCATGGGAAAGTGAATTGGCTTCGACCAGCCCGATCTCGATGATCTCAGGACGCATGCCAGGCGGGATGTCGCCATCCCAGCAGGTCAGCTCGAAGTCGAGCGCGAGATAGCGCTGGTTGCGGGAACTGCTCATGGCGTCGATCCGGGCATGGCGCCCATGTTCAGTGCCCTATCGGCCACGGGCGAGACCTCATCGAGAAAGGCCCGCAGCAGTTCGACCTGCGGGCTGGCATCCGTGTAGGTCGCCTCATCGGACAAGAAGGTCTTCGCCCCGATCTCAACGGCGATTTGCCCTGGCGAGTGCTCCCAGGTCCGGAAGCGTGCCTTCTTGATCGAGACGGCCCACTCGGGCGCCTCGGCCAGCGCGGCGCAGAGCTCGCAGAAAACACCCTCGTCGAAGATGCGGGCGATGTCGGGCACGCAGGCGTCGATCTGCTTTGCGATCGCGTCAGCACGAGCCGCGGCAATCTTGCGACCGGAGAGCATTTCGGTGTTGCGACCGATCATCATGGCGTGCGCCATCATCGGCAGGTCACCCAGCTGGAATTCGAAAATCGCTGTCCTGCGTGAGTTTGTCATGACTGCCCGCTAAAGGATTGATCTACCCTATAGAGGACAACCCCTGCCTGATGTAGGCCGGCATGGCGCAAGCTGGTAGCAATCCCCGAAATCATGCTGCGTCGTTCGAGTCGATTCTGCCTATGAAGCCGATCATCCCCACGGTTCCTGCCTGGTCTGCTCTTGAACTGCGCTCTGTCGAGCCGAGTTACACGCGGGAGCCCCTGGCGCCGACGCGCGCCGATCTGCGCAACCTGGGCTGCTCTGAGGAGACTATCGAGCATCTGTTTCCGAACCCGAAGACGGAAGGCGTCTTTCTCGATCCATCCGAGTGGTTCTGGAAAGATCGAGCCTGGTTCAAGCATACGCCGCCCGACGTGATGGCCGACATCGCGCGCATCTCTGGCGGCTTCTTCAGCGATCTGTCTCTGACCGATCAGGCTCAATTGCTTGGCGTCGAAATCAGAACGATCCCTGGCGAGCGAGTGCGCGGTGAGAGGGGCAAGTGGCGCTCTGCCGCCGGCCTTGCCGTCGATATCGAGGAGTTTGCGCTGGAGGCCCTGTTGCAGCCCGGTGAACGAGGCACCTGGAACGAGGGCAAGTCCCTCAACGCCTTTCACCTCCTCACTGCCAAGGTCTTCGAGAAGATGCATGGGCACTGGATTGGCTTCGAGGAGACCAATCGGCGCCCCTACACCGCGTCTGCAGCCTACACGCAGAAGGTCCTGGCCGCAGCCCGAAGCGTTCTTGACGATCCCCGAAGCGTCTACTTCAAGCTGCAGAGCTATTTCGACCACCTGATGAAGGCGCCGATCAGCGAGGTCGAGCGCTTCATCGATGTGGCAGGACCCGAGCACATCCTGCGCGTCCTGGATCATGGTTACACCAACGGCACCAGATCGATGTCGGGTCACCCGGACATCACGATCCGGGGCGAAGGGCTGCGGTTTATCGAGGTCAAGCATCGCGACCGGCTCCACGGCAATCAGGCCGATTGGATTCTGAGTGTCGCGAAGCCGCTGGGACTCGATGTCGAGATCATTCGTGTGGCTGACGAGAAAGGTCCTCGTTGATGTCATCGGCAATCGCCGCAATCATCGCAGCCGCTTCATAGAGGCGCATTTTGCGACCGACCGGCATCCGCATGCCGATCTCACCATCCGCGAACGCTTCAAGGGGTTCCTTCATACCGGCGAAGTAGATGTCGGAATCATAAAGCGCCGGCCCTGGTGTAGATCCGCCTGGGAATTTGGCTCCCAGTTTGAGAGCAAGCCTCTGCGCGACGAAGCGCACCACAGGGATGACATCTTTGGGATCATCCTCACCGACATGTGTCACAGCCATCCGGCTCAAGAAGGTGGTCAGTGTGGTCAGGACGTCGCCCTCACCGAAACCACAGTCGAGATTGTCCGGAACGACGATGACGGGGTAACCATCGTCGCGGAAGTGTTCAGCTTCAGGGTCGACGATTTCGACCGCGTTCATCCATTCGTCCCCGGTCAGCTCGCTTCCGATCAACAACTTGACCAATGGTGGTGCGCCGGGGATCTCGGCAAACAGCATTGAGTACGGAACGACAGCCGCGTCTTTCACGCGGAAGCTCTCGCAAATGATACGTTTGAAGGCGTCCCTGCCGTTCGGCCGAGGCCGAGGACGCCGCCCTTTGAAAACGATGCCGGCGCCAGCGATCAGCATGGCATGCAACAGCGCACCGCCAATGTCGCCCATGTGAGGCAGCGGACCAATCCGCCTGGCATCGGGCAGAATCGACATGAGCTCTCCCGTCACTGAAGAGACCAACAGAGGCTCGACGTCACCCTCACCGGTGGTTCCCATCGCAAGCAGGAACGGCCACCGCGTCATGGATCCCTCTAGGTCATCGGGGTCGATCAGCACGGTGCGCTCGTCTGCCGATCCAGGCTTGACCAAGTCGACGATGTAAACTTGCTCGAAGTCAGGGCCCAAGTGATCCAACAGGGATTCGGCGAAGTCGGATTTGATCGGGACCGGGTTAGAGAGCGGATTGAAGATCACCGCAGGCTCGAAGATGGGGGCGCCATTCGCGCCTGGAACGATGATGTGGCAGGCCTCCCGGATCTCGAACCACTCAGGTGCCACGGCCTTCGAATATGACCGAAGTTGGTTGACGATATCGGTGATCACAGGGATACCGAACTTGCCGAGAAACGAACCGAAAGAGACGTCGATCTCAAGGCGCTTGCGCACCGATCCCGGCCTGTTGATGACGTTCCTGCACGTCTCCAGGACGAACAAGCCCAGCTCCTCGGCCATGTACCGGGCAACATCGCCGTCATTGACATCGCCCCATTCGTGATCGACCGCGATGGTCAGCTTGACGAGATCGAGCGGCCCGGTGGTGTCGAACGAGATGGCATGCCGGACGGAGTAGATCGCCTCGACATACTCCGCGTTATCGCCGCTGACGTTGATATTGAACCGGTTATCTGAAGCCGGAGGGATGCGGCTTGCCGGGTGGCCGAAATTCCATTCCGTTTTGATCGCGATCTCAGCGAACTCATCCGGCCCAACGAGACTCCTGCACTCGAAGTCGTCGTTCGCGGTGGTGACTTCGGGGGTCGTGGCGCCGAACTTGGTCGACCGGCTGTTCCATTCCATGGGCAATGTGGTCGAGGCCCCCAACGCGCGGAGCCGCAGCGATGCCGCATCGCTGGCGCCACTCGCCGGCCTCTGCCAGCTCTTGAAGCCGGCGGCACACAGGAACGGTCCGATCTGACGGATGCCCGTCTCGTGATTGGCCAAGGCGGCGCCGACGGCCTGTGCCATCATCATCAAGGGCTTGCCACCGCTGAACGAGTTTCCGAGCACGTGATGCTGGATCGGCGCGATCTTGATCCGCCCGAACACCCCTTGGGCGCCAATGCACCATTGGGTGTAGCAGTCCGCAATCATCTCGATCAGGACCGTCTCTGCAATCAGAATGTCCGTCTCGATGCTGTAATCCCCGAATCCATCGACGATCTCATGGTCGACTGAGAAGACCGACGGGTACGAGGCTTCGTCGAAGAAGATGTTGATGCGCCGGCGGATGATCATGCCCCAGGCCGGCAGGGAATTTGACTGGTCCAGAATGACAGTCGAGCATCCCGTCGCCAGCCCACGCATCGAGAAGCCGAAATGGGATATGGCCTCGTCGCTGCTCGACTGGAGGACCGACTGAATGGCTTCGATGTCCTCGTCGCTGACGATGTTGCCGAGAGGCCCGGAGGGCAGGATCACATTCGTTTCGAGTCGATTCGCCAGGTCCTCCGCCATCTTTTGGCGTGCGGAATGAGGCTCGAACGGAGTCGTCAGCGTGACCTGGATGGTGCCGGGCATATGATCTCACTCACTTCTGCGCTGGCGGATCAGGCCATGGCGCAAATCAATGATACACGTCTTCAGGCTTTGCTTATCGGACGGTTCGATGAGGCGCAACGATGGTTTGGCCGGTAGGTTAAGGATGGCGCACTAAGATCGATCGCATCAATCCACGCCGAGCATGGCCTGTTAATGAATTGATGGTATGCAAACATCCGAATCAATAGCGTGAATGTAATGGCCCAGCCAAAGCTCCTTTCCAGATCCGCCTTCAGCACCGAGACGCTCGCGCGCCTTGGTGGACGATGCTGCGTGCCCGGATGCAGCGAGCCGGCGGCCGATGCACATCACCTGATTGATCGGAGCCTGTTCCCCGATGGCGGGTATTATCTCGACAACGGCGCCCCGCTTTGCTCCCGGCACCACCTTGAGGCCGAGCGCACGACGCTTTCGCCTGACGAGTTGCGCGGCTGGACCGGCATCAAGCAGGTGATCCTGCCGCCCCAGTTCGAAGATGACGAGCGCATCGACAAATGGGGCAACCCGATCCTGGGCAACGGCACGCGTCTCAAGGGCGAGATGTTCTTCGACGAGCCCGTGCAGAAGGCGCTTGCTGCGGGCGGCGTCCTCGACCTGTTCCGCCCATATGTGAAGTACCCCAAGACCTGGCACATGGAGAGCTCGCCCGGTGTCGGCCGCGGCGATCGCGTCCTTCGCGATCTGTCGGCTTTCATCGGCCAGCGGGTCATCGGCACCGAGAAGCGCGATGGCGAGTGCACGACGATGTACCCCGACCACATCCATGCGCGCTCGCTCGATAGCCGGCATCATCCAAGCCGAGACTGGATCAAGGGGTTCTGGAACGCGATCAGATCCGACATCCCACACGACTTCCGGGTTTGCGGTGAGAACACCTATGCGGTCCACTCGATCCGTTACGAGGCGTTGCCGACTTGGTTTGAAGGCTTCTCGGTTTGGAATGAGCGCAACGAGGCGCTGTCATGGGACGAGACGCTGGAATACTTCGACCTGATCGGCAGCTCGTCGGGCCTCTCCATCACGCCCGTTCCGGTCTTCTATGACGGCATCTTCGACCTCGATGCGATCCATGAAGCCTGGGAGAAGCTCCTGGCGGCGGATCGGGCACAAGCGGCTTTGACCGGCCAGCCGGTCCAGGCCCGCGAGGGCTATGTCGTGCGCACCGCCGCAGGCTTCAGGTACCGGGACTTCCGCAATCATGTCGCGAAGTGGGTGCGGGCCGGTCACGTCCAGACGGATTCGCACTGGATGCATGGAGAGATCGTTCCGAACGGGATACAGAGAAGCGGCTGAAGCCGTCGGCGACGTAGCGCGAGCGCAACAGCCCGGATCGGCATTGTTGGGTGGAGCTGGTCCCTCTTGCCAGCAAGGCATCCGGCTGCGAGGTTTTTCGCGTTACCGGGGGACGGAATGCACGACATTGCCAATCAGATCGTCCTGCCCGTCGTGGTTATCCTGACGCTGTGCATGCTCGCGCTCAACGTGATTGCCTTCCACCGGCTCGGCCTGATCTCGCGCGATTTGCGCTGGATGAGAGTGAAACTGCTCGATCTGGAGCGCCTCGTCGCCAAGGATCCACCGCTGATGATGCCCTCGGGCAGGGCCGACAAAGCGCCGCCGGACGTCATCGTCGTCGACGAGCAGGCTGCCAGAGCATTGGATGCAGCCGCAAAAGCTCCGACCGACGGCTCCGTGATCTACCTGACGCCTGGCAGACGCCGCCCATAAGGACGAGCAACGCAGCAAACGTCCATACCGGCTGGGGTGGCTCCGTTGCAGTTCTAAGCTGTCGTGCACTCCAGATGACTGCCGCGTCACCGGCGACGCGCTGAGAGGCAACTCCAGAGCTTGCTGAGCGGCTGATCCGATGACGCAAATTCGATATTCTCGCCCTCGACGAGGGGCTTGTAGATAAGCGAGAAATTCAAGTCCCCGACAATCTGGGCCCAGGCTTCTGTTGCGGCCTTGTATTGATCGTCTGCCTTCGCCTCAACGGGGCTCATCTTCATCAAAACCCACTCGCCGCTTGGGACGAGGTCCTTTTGTGAGCCGTCAGAATTCACATTCGCGAGCGGTCGATAGCTTTGCTCGACCAAGCTTAGTGACCTCAACTGGGCTGCATAGCTATCCGACACGCTGCGCATGATAGCATCGAACTCGCCTGCCCAATTGAGCCGGTCCGACGAGATCGTGCACTTGCCACGAAATTCGATGGCAACACTCACGATCTCAGCCGGTCCCGATCCCGTGTTCATGATCGAGATCTTCCCTTCGCTAAATTCGGTTTTCCCGAATAGCCGGGGGCGCATTGAAGCTGCCTTATATTTGGACTCCATTGCCAATGCCGCACTAGCAATCTCGATAGCTCTGTAGGAAAAATAGCCGGATGTGGCGGCCGAAATCAGGGCTACCGGCAGTGTCAGCACCTGCGCGATGTATGACAGATCGGCCCAGCGACTGCCCGCCGTCTTTTTCAACGGCTCCCTATTCAGCCGCTTGTTTTTGAAGACGGATGAAAACATACCACCTCTCTCTTGGCTCGGACCGTTTCGCACTCAATAACAGAGCCCGATTTCCATCTCCAAGCCCGTGCCTGCCCCCCCCGGCAGACGCCGCCCGCAGGGAAGGGAAGCCTGAGCAGTTTCTGACTGCGACGAAGTTCTTGCCTGCAGGCCGAAATGCTATTCTGGTGCAGAAGGAGCTTCACATGTCGGGATCCAGGCTTGCCTCGTCCGTTCCTCGTAGAGGCCCGCCCACTCCGGAAGCCGCAATGGCGGCATGCCGCGCCATGGAGGCGAAACGCCCCACCATCCCGCGACCGTATGCCCGTGAGCTCGACGACCAGATCCCAGCCATTTACTGGGACGAGATCATGCCATCGGTGCAAGCCGTCCGCGAACTGATCCCGGATCGGTATCGCGAGCTGTTCGAAAGCCGCGTCAGAATGCTCGATTTCTACCTGAACTGCGGGATCAACGCGGTCAGGGACGATGGTTTCCCCGACGAGGCGCAGATCATGTCCGGCATCCTGTGCCTGTCCTGGGCTCACACGATGTTTCGCCCCATCGCGAGGTCCAGCGAGCCGACGATGCTCGATCTCGTCAATTCGCTTCCGAGCGGAATGAGCCGGGAGCATGTGTGCGGTGCGTTGGGAAATGCGCTGGATTCTCTCGATCTCTTCCAGGAGGAGACTGCAGAGCGCCGTCACATGGAAAACGTGATCCAGTTTCTCGGCACGACCCTCATCATGTTGATCCCGAGCAGCTCTGGCCTGAAGGGCGACAATGTGCACGCGACCCTGAGCCGGTACCGGGCGCACCGCGACGCCCGCCTCACTCCGGAGCTCGAACTGGAAAGCTCTGCGCCGCGCTTCTGATGGTGGATACCAATGGTGCAGTCGTTGCGACTTTCACTGCCGCGGCTGACGATCATGCATCGTCACCGGTGGCTGGGCTGTCATGGATCGCGTCAAGTTCTCTGTCCCGTTCGTCTATGAGATCGGCGTCCAGAAGCCTCGAGGCCGCACCATTCAGAACATCCAGGTGCTCGACCATGTCGATGTCGAGTGCCTGCGGCTGTCCTCAGACGAGGCGCCGATCGCGATCCGGGCTGTTGACCCTGTCGCCAACAAAACGGCGGAACGTCGCCTGTTCGACGACAAGCTCTACCGGATGACCAGCCCGAGCATGGGTTTCTGGGGTGCGGCCGATCACAGTGCCATCGAGCATCAGCTCGGCATCCGCTGGCAAGATGGCATGACATCAGGCTGCGTCGGGCGCAGAATGAATTACAGCGCCAACACGCACACGCTTTTGTCCCGCCTGACCTACGACACCCTCTGGGACAAGCCCAAGAAGGAAGCGATGCCGCTACCGGTGGTCTCCGACACGATCGTGCGGGACAACCGAGACGAGGTGGCTGCCCAGGTCGTCAGCATCATGAGCAAGCTCGTCTTCGTCGACGACATTCTTCACGAAGAGTGCCATGCGCCTGCTGTCAGCCTTCAGCGCATGGGCTCCGCCTTCACCGACCCGACCAAGGACGATGGATCCATCACGGCCAGCCTGCTCGATGGATGCCTGCTCCCGTTTGATCGGGGTGCCTGCTTCGACGTCACGCGACATGACATCGCCGCGGTCGTTGCGGAGCACACAGCATCCCTGTTCGACAAGCTGCGACCGAGCCGGCGCATCGCAGTCCGGAACATGCAGCTGGAAATCGAGCGCTTCGACGCGAAGTCGC
This sequence comes from Bosea sp. RAC05, assembly GCF_001713455.1. Taxonomy (NCBI): domain Bacteria; kingdom Pseudomonadati; phylum Pseudomonadota; class Alphaproteobacteria; order Hyphomicrobiales; family Alloboseaceae; genus Allobosea; species Allobosea sp. RAC05. The sequence goes on along the minus strand of NZ_CP016463.1, from coordinate 69,115 downwards.
CATTGTACCCGGAAGCCCGCGGGAATGCCCTCGAAGGCGCCCTGACCATGATCACGATGGTTTCCGATGGGATCGGCATCCTCCCGAACAACACCCGCTCTGCTTGGCTCTCCAGCGAGCGGCTCACCGACCTGGTCCAGCTGACCCAGATCCGCGATGGCTGCCTGCAAGGCCGATACGGCACGCCGCGACAGCTGAGCGAGCTGCTGGGCACAATGCGGCGGCAGGAGCGCACCGCCCATTTCCCGGTGATGGATCGCCATGCGAACGCCGTGATGGAGATGATCGAGACCTCGATCAATGCGGCCGCTCCCGAGATCGACCTGTACGCCGACACCGAGGAGACGCTGTCGGCCCTTGTACCGTGACGTGAGTCGGGGATTGCCGGCCGCTCGCGAATGATTGAATTCGCAGTTCGTCTGATCTCGCAGCATAATCCTTTGGAATCGGACCAACCGATAACGCAACTGCCCAGGACCTCGCATGATCTCGACACGTTTCAGCCGGCGCCAGATCGTCGCCGGCATCGCCACCTCTGCTGCGGCCGCGCTGGCCCCGATATCATCGATCGCCCAGGACGCGAACGACATCCCTCTGGAGCGGCTGCTTTCAGCCGGCGGCCTGCCTGACCTCTGGATCGGCTCGCCCGATGCCAAGGTCACGATCGTCGAATACGCCTCGATGACCTGCACGCATTGCGCCCGGTTCCACAAGGAGACGATGCCGCACATCAAGCAGCTCATCGCCGGCGGGAGCTCGATCCGCTTCGTCCTGCGCGAATTCCCCCTCGATCCGCTCGCGACCGCGGCATTCATGCTGGCCAGGGCCGCCGGCCCCGAGCGGCGCGACGCTTTCGTGGATCTGCTCTTCGACCAGCAGTCGGTCTGGGCGTTCAACGGCCGGCCGCTCGAAACGCTGCCCGTCATCGCCCGGCAGGCCGGCATGTCCCAGGAGGCGTTCGATGCCGTCCTGAAGGACGAGGTCCTCTACAGCTCGATCAACAAGATGCGCGAGCAGGCGTCGACCGAGTTCAAGGTCAATGCGACCCCGACCTTCTTCATCAACGGCCGCCGGCGTGCCGGCATGATGACGGTGTCGGAGTTCGACGGCGTTGTCTCAGCCTTGCTGTAATCAGCCAGGTCCAGCTTAACCAAAGCGGTGGATTGGATGGATCAGGGATTGAATCCATCCGATTCGCCGCCTAGCTTGAAGCATGAGTGGTTAGCTCAGCGGTTAGAGCGACGAGCCTAATGAACTCGGCGGCCAGGGGTTCGATCCCCCTACCACTCGCCAAAACCCCAATCCCGGGGCCACAGAGGACGACGACCATGAACATCTCGCATTGACCTACCGCGGGTCGACCGCACCGCCGAACAGGCGGATGACAAGCTCTATCTCTACGCGCTGATCCGCGCCGATCTCGATATGCCCGCCGGGAAAATGTCATCCCAGGCCGGCCACGCGTACACAGACGCTCTGTGGAACGCCTTTGACCAAGATCCCGACCTCGCCCTTCGCTACAGGCGCGACGGTGTCGGTGGATCCAAGGTCACCCTCAAGGCCAAGAACGAAGCCGCCATCCTCCGTGCTCAGCGCGAGTGCGAAGAGGCCGGTATTCCGCACGCCTTGATCATCGATCGAGATCACATTCTGCCCCCGCACTTCACAGGCCAGCCCATCGTCACGGCGATCGGCATCGGCCCCAGCACGCGCGCAGAAGCCCGGCACATCACCAAGCGTTTCCAGGTCGCCTGAGGAGAGCACCACCATGACCACCATCACCAGTGTCTCCCTCGTGGAGAAGATGAAGTCCTGCGAGCAGATGCCCGGCCTGTCGGTCCTCGACCACGGCATCATGGTCCGCGACTACTACAAGGACCTGATCGGCCACATCCGTGAGGGAAACCCCCTCCAGTTCAGCTGGAGGCTTCCTGAGTGGATCACCGATCCGCGCCTGAAGCAGCGCCTGCTCTGCGATGAGCTGATGGCGACCTATCAGGTCTACCACGACTGCGGGAAGCCGTTCTGTCTCGTCATCGGCGAGGACGGGAAGCGTCACTTCCCCAACCACGCCCAGGTCTCCAAGGACACTTGGCTCAGCCTGGGCGGGGATCCGCGCGTCGCCGACCTGATCGGCATGGACATGGATGCCCACCTCCTCAAGGACGACGGCGTTGCCGCCTTCGCCCAGCGGCCGCAGGCGGTGGCTCTGCTGCTGACGGCGCTCGCCGAGGTTCACGCCAATGCGACCATGTTCGGCGGGATCGAGTCGATCAGCTTCAAGCAGAAGTGGAAGACGCTTGATCGCCGCGGCAAAGCGGTCCTGAGGCACTATCCCGAAGATTGAACTCACCTGCCGTCAGCAACTTGCCCTGCGCCGCCTGTCGGGTGCGCAGGGCATTGTCATTTAGGAAGCGGCAACGCCGTGTCGCAGGCTTCCGGTTTCGGCGAGTAGGTTTTGCAGAAGCCGTTCAAAAGCAGCCTCATGTCCGAGCGCAGGATCGTGTTGGTCTCCGCCTGGGTGGCGATGAGCTTGTCGAAATCCATCATGCGCATGCACTCGGCGGCCGGCTGCGCATCGACCCGGATCGTGCAGATTTCTTCCTTTGATCGCCAAGGGGTGTTCGGGGGCGAGCCTGTACAAGTTTCCGGTGTGATACCGAATTCCGTGGCCCCCCTCGTTACGCCGCCGCCAAACCAACATTTTTCCTTATCCAGGGCAGCCATGCATTGAGAAACCTTTTGGGCTCGGCACTGGGCATCGACGACCGTGATCTTTCCGGACTGGGCCATGGCCACTCCGCCGGCTGCATAGCTCAACAGGATGGCGACTGCTGTGATCGCGCCGCGCGCTGTCCAGGCCAACGAAGTCCTCATCTGCCCCTCCCTGATGCCGCGTCCTGCACGCCAGGGCGCGATCCGGGCAGGCTATATCGCCGCGGCGTCAGAGCAAGGGTGGGTGTGATCATTAATCGGGCTGTGCGGCTGGCGACCGGCCGGCGTTACTCTAGCAGACCGCCTGGCGTGGTGGCCCTGACGACGGCCGGCTTGGTCTCGCAGGCTTCCTTCTCTACGCTATAGGGAAGGCCTGCCTTGTCGAGAAACGCGATGATGGCGCGCGACGACAGTGCATAGGACTGCTGCCCCCGCAGGAAGGTGTTCACGCCAACAACACCGCCGCAGGCGTCGACCAGCGGACCGCCCGAGTTGCCCTTGAACACCGCGGCCGCATGCCGGATCAGCTCTGTCCCCGATTGCGACAGCTCGATCGAGGCGCCCTGGCCCGACGTCAGGGTAAGGGAGGGGATGGTGAAGTCTCCGACCTGGGCCCGGCGCCAGAAGCCTTCTGGCCCGATCGCATTACCTGGAAACCCGGAGGCGACCATGGCGCCGGACGCCGCCGGCGGGGCGAACTTGAGCACCTCGACGCCCGCTGTATCGCTGACCCAGATCGCAGCGAGGTCTGGATCTCCTGGCGTGGATCCCGGTGTGATTGCTGCGATGCTGCCGACGAGGGGCAGGTTGGATTCGGTGCTCAGGATCATGATGCCGCCGGTAGCACTCTCGACGACGTGCCTGTTGGTGACCACCAGGTTGCGGCCGATCCAAAAGCCAGAGCCCTCGGCGACGCCCCTGGCGTTCCTGGCCAGAACCATGACGGTCGCCTTGCGCAGCCGGGCCGGCAGATCCCCTGTTGCTGCTCCAGCAAGGGGAACCGGCCCATAGCGAAACTGGCTCATCCTTGAGGTTGCGACCAGGTCGACGTCGCGGGCGGAGAGCTTGGTGCCCTTCAGCTCATAGGCCAGATAATCACGGTCCGACTGAGTCAGCGAAGACAGCTTGCACGCTTTGGCCCGCTGCAGGCACGGCATCAGCAGCTGCCGATACGCTTCCAGGGGCGGCATCTCGGCAGCCACCGGAGTGGCCAGCAGACTTCCAGCGATCAGGGCAAGCAGCGATGGCTTCATGATGGAGTCCCCGCCCTAGACCGCGGGCGCGGCGCTGGCTGTAGGCTCGGCATGGCCCAGTGCGACTTCGAGCTGCGAGAACCACGCTTCCAGCCGGGCCCAGTCGGCTTCGGCCAGCTGATCTTGCGGAGCGTGGATATCGGCGATGGCGGCCCACATACTGGCCCAGATTGGTTTGCGATCGCGCTCTGGGATCTTGGATACGAAGCTGCTGGCTGGCGCACCATTGATCGCCGCGTCGATCTCTTTGAGCAGGATGTCGGGACGATCGCCCAGTCCGGACATCGTCACGTCGTCGATCTCGTGCAGCGTATGAAGCAGGCAGCCCAGGACGATCTCCATCTCCTCGCTCGTGAAGGCGTCGAGATCGATCACGGACGGGCCTGCGTCCTGGGATGCGGTGTTCATAGCGAGGCCTCGAAGACAGATGATTGCGACGAAGGATTCGACGATCGGTTCATGCTCGGGCCGGGCTCCTCGTCGTGCAAGCACTTTGGCGGTGGCGCGACGAGGAGCCCGATGTCGACTTACAGCGGTTCTTCGTCATTCGAGGTTGACGGGCGCCCAAACCCGGGCAAGGTTTGAGGCGAACGTTACAGGAACGTCCTCTCTCCGATGCTGCTGACCTACCGCTACAAGCTCAAGCCGACCAAGGCGCAATATGCGGCGTTGGATCGGCTGCTGGAGGCGCAGCGTCTGCTCTACAACGCGGCGCTGCAGGAGCGCATCGAAGCGTGGCGCAAGGCTGGAAAGTCGATCTCGAAGATCGATCAGAACAAGTCTCTGACGCAAATCCGCAGCTTCGACGAAGGCTACGCCTCCATGCCCGTGGCATTGTCGCGCTGGTCGCTCGCGAGGCTCGACGACGCCATGGCTGGCTTCTTCTCGCGAGTGAAGCGCGGCCAGAGCCCAGGATTTCCCAGGTTCAAGCCTCTGTCGCGGTGGAGCAGCTTCGGCTTTGTCGAGTTCAAGGGGATCCGTCTGCGCGAGGGGAGGCTGCTGTTCAGCCCGATCGTCGGAGGACTGAAGCTCAACCTGCACCGGCCGGTCCAGGAAGGATCGTCGATTAAGTCATGCACCTTCACTCGCCGTGGCCGGCACTGGTGGATCACCATGGCCGTCGATGTAGCGGTCGTGGCGGGCCATGATGCTCCTGCGGCAGCCGTGGGCATCGATGTCGGCGTGGCGCATCTCGCCACGACGTCTGCCGGCGAGCACTTCCAGAACGCCAGGCCGCGCAGCCGACGTGAGCGGGAGCTTCGCGTCGCGGCTCGGGCGCTCGCCCGCTGCAAGCGCGGATCCAAGCGCAGGCGAAAGGTTCGTGCCCGCCTTGCGCTGCTGCAGCTCCGAGTGAAAGCGGCCCGCAACACTCACCTCCACCAAGTCTCGGCCGAGCTGACGAGGCGCTACGCCTTCATCGCGGTGGAGGACCTGAAGCTCAGGAACATGACCAGGTCGGCCGCTGGGACGGTCGAAGCTCCTGGCAAGAACGTCCGGCAGAAAGTCGGGCTCAACCGGTCGCTGCTCGATGCGGCGCCAGGGCGTCTGATCCAACTGCTGACCTACAAGGCTGAAAGAGCCGGTGGGCTGGTGGTGAAGGTCGATCCGCGTGGCACCTCGCAGGAGTGCTCCTCCTGCGGCGTGACGGTCGAGAAGAAGCTCTCCATGCGGGTGCATCGCTGCTCCTGCGGGACTGTGCTCGACCGGGACCACAACGCGGCGCTGAATATCCTCAATCGCGCGCTCGTCGCGCACGGGCGGGCTAAACCGCCTGGAGACGCCAACGTGGGGCATCAGCCCGTGCGTCGTCTCGGAACCGCGGTCGCCAAAGCCGCGTAAGCGGCTGAAGCTCCCGTAACCCGTCCCTGGATCAACCTCCAATGACGGATAGCCCTTACAGCCCCAACGCGGACAGGCTCTCATCCTGGTCGGGCTCGGGAGCGGGCGGACATCTCTCGAAATCGCGCGCAGAGGTCACGCAAGCTCGGGTGAGGGCGTTCGCGCGGCAAACCCGGGCATAGATACGCTCGGGCATGGACGGCATGTCGAACCGGCTCTCCACGACCTGATCAAGCTGATCGAGAGCTGTGTGGACGGCCGACTGGTCATCGCGGCGCAATCGATCAGCCAGATTGAGCAGGCGGGCATAGGTCGCCATGCCGTCACCAGTGAGGTCGGCGAACACCTCCTCGATCGTGCTCAGCATCAGGCGAATGCCGGCCAGCGTCGACGGAACCGCTTCCTTCGATCTGTCGAGCAGATGCTGCGCAGGCGAGGTCACGAAGTGGAAGTCCACCTTGCCTTCAATCTTGATCCCGAATTCGGTGGCGATACGCCTGGCGTCCTGCACGCGATCAAGCCCGAACCTGAAAGACCTTTCTCCGTGATGGCTCTGAAAGGCCGATAGCCTGCCGCCATCCGTGCGCCAGACCTCCAGCGACATGATCGGCATCTCGGACTTGCGACAGAGACCGCCTCCGATAAACGCCATGCCTCCGAAGATCTCGCGAGCACGCTCGATCGATGCCTCACGGAAATCGGCTGTCACCGCTGTGAGATCGAGCGGCAGGAAATCCCTGATCGGCCCGACATTGTCACCCGACCAAAGCGGCTCGCTATAGCTGATGCGAAGCTCCGAGAGCGCGCCCGCCCTGTCCATGAAGTCGTGCCTGGCCTGGTCGATGTTCTTGATCGAGAGCCCACGGCGATACGAATTGGCGCCGACAAGCTCGTAGAACTCGTCCCTCCACTGGTAGCGGAGGAGGTGATCTTCGCCATGGCTGTTTTTGACGACGGCATGGACTGCCGTGGTCGCCTCACCGAAATCGACAATGGGGATGTCGACCTGGATGATCTCCTCCAGCATGTAGACCTGGGAATTGCGCGAGCGCTTCGGGATGCCATGCACAGCGTAGGGCACGCGAACATCGAACGTCATTGTCGTCATGGCCGGAACCCCGCGGTCGCGGCAGGAGCGCCGACGGACCGAGACATCGTTAGCGCCGCGACCCCGATCGTGACGGCCTTGTTCATGCGCCGAATGCGCGTGTCGGTGATGTCGGGGACCAGGAAGTCTTCATCACTCATCTGCCGCATCTGGCGGATCAGGACGCCTGCCGCGTCCTCGTCACCCGCCAAGGCCAAATCGCGCAGCCGACACATCTCGACGATCCGTCCGATCTCCCCAGCCGGCATCCGGTCGGCGACCTCCTTCATCGTATTGAGCATCATGCGCAGCGCCGCGGCTGCGTTGATGCCCTTCTCGTTGATCAGAAGGTCATCGCCCTCAAAACGATCGACCGTCAGCCTGGTCAACTTGAGGTCGAGCAGGCGCTGGTCGTGTTTATCGATGTTGGCGAATTCCTGAGCGAATTTCAGCGCGTCGTCGCCGCGCGTCAGGGAGAAAGCGTAGTGGCCGGGCTCTGTTTCCGAGCCGTCCTCGAGGCTCAGGATCGAATGGCCCATGCGCGGTCCGCCCTGGTTGTGGGCGGGGTAGATCGGATGCTTGACCGACACGAAGGGCGGCCCGGCTCGCTCGTAGAGGACTCCGTCGCTCTTGAAGAAGTCTCGCTGAAGAGTCTCCTTCATCATGCCTTCGACCCGAGCGGCCAACGCCATATCCGGCCGGCGCTCGCCTGGCGGCAGCAATTTCCGACCTGACGTCACCGCCCACATCCCGGACTGCTGGAGACGCGAGAGAAGCCGATTTGGCAACAGAGAGCCGGGGGCTTCTTTGGCCGTGGGTGTCACTGGCCTGAAGAGCTGCCCGTCGTACCGGATGCGCGTAATCCGGACAGGATATGTCGCCCCTCCGACCGGCTCGACGACGGTGGCGGTCGCTGAAACGGCCAGCTCCGTGTCTCCCACAGAGACTTCTGGAACGTCCCCCTCGATGTCGAGGTGATGGAATGCGCCCGCATCGGGCCTCCCCGCCGAATCGAGCGGGGTAACCGTGAATTTCATTGCGGCTGGGCGTTTCGCCATCTTGTCCTCGTCAGCCAGTTCGGCTCGCTCGAACGGTAAGGGCCGGGCTGGAATACGACAACGGTGACACAAACATCGCAGCGCACAAAAATGTCAGGATAGGCACTTAAGCGAACTTGCGAACCATGGAGCCTTGAAGGATTGTATCTGGACAGATTCGCGTGATCCTTTCTTTGCGCAAGGTCTGACGGTCGACAAAAATCAGGGGGCCATGATGGACGTGTTGGAAAAGAGCGCCGCGATCATCGCAGACGCCGGCGTGATCATGCCCTCGGTTCTGGACCAGGAGATCGGTCAGGACTTCGCGTCGGCGATTGCCGGCGTGACCCGCGATTTCGTCGACATGGCCGCCCATTACGACCCCGAGACAGGCACCCTCTGGTGCTCGATGATCGGCACCGGGCTCCCGAGCTTCACGCCGCAGATGATCGGCGAGATGCAGGAGATCATCGACGTCGCCAAGGCGTTCGGTCAGCACACCGGTGCGGAGCCGCTGAAGTTTCTCGTCCTGTCGAGCGCCCGGAAGGGCGTCTTCAACCTCGGTGGCAACCTCGAGGTGCTTTCCGACAAGATCCGGCGCAACGACGTCGAGGGCCTGCGCGCCTATGCCCGCCGCAGCTGCGACCTCATTCACGCGATGTGGACGAGCCTCGACATGCCCTGCGTGACGATCTCCGTCGTTGCTGGCGATGCGCTGGGCGGCGGACTGGAGTCGGCGCGCTCGTGCAATCTTCTGATCGCCGAGCGCGGGACCAAGCTCGGACTGCCCGAGGCCATCTTCGGCCTGTTCCCTGGCATGGGCGCCTTCAGCCTGCTGTCGCGGCACCTGAACGGTGCGCTGGCCTACAACATGATGCTCAAGGGCGACATCTTCACCGCCGAGCAGCTGCATGACATGGGCCTCGTCGACGAACTCGTCGATCCCGGTACCAGCATGGACTATGTGCGCGATCTGGTGCGCAAGGCGAGTGCGCGTGACCACTTCTTCCGCTGCTCGATCAACGACGTTCGGCGCCGTGTCACGCCCCTGACCATCCAGGAGCTCTATGACGTGACCGATCTGTGGGCTCACTCCGCCATCCGGCTGACGGAAGCGGACCTGAAGCGGATGGAGCGTCTGCGCGGGATCCAGACCAAGCGCTTCCTGTCGCTTCAGGATTGATGCGCGTTCCTTTCTTGGGTTCGTGACAGGTTCATCCTGTGGATGACGTGACCGGGCCTGGCATGAACGACGATTCGAGATTGAATGAAACCGAGACCCGGCGGCCCCGTCGCCGGGTTTCTCTTCGTCTGCCCCCGATGCCAAGGGTCAACATCGGCCGTTGGGTTGGCGACGACGCGCGCCCCGTTCGCGGACTGCAAACCAACAGCGACGTCTCGCGCTTCCTGCTGAAGCGCTCGCTTGCCGATCTGGGAGGCCAGGCCATTGCCGGGCCTGATCCCGTCACGGACGAGCGCATCGCCCGCATGATGGCCTTCGAGACGTATCACGCTGTGATGCGGCAGGGGACCAAGAACGCCCTGACCTGGTACTCGGACGCTTTGCGCCGCGCCGAGTTGCTCGCAGGCATCCTGCACCCCGAACTGATCAATGACGGAGCGGCCGCGGCGCTGGGCCACTGCGCCATTCGCACGAGCGAGCAGGCCCGCACCGTCCTGTTCAGCGCCATGGCCATCACGAGCCAGAACAACACCGTCCAGGAGAACATGCGGTATGCCATCGAGCAGTACCGCGGGTTCCTTGCCCATGGTCGGTTCATCCCCAAGGGCTACGGCGCCAAGGGGCTGTCGATCTTCAACAACCTGGGTCGGTTCAACCAGCTCCTCGACGTGGTCGACGGAGATCTCGATCGCCTGCGGGCGTTCTTCCTGAGCAAGTTCAAGATGTCCGAGCTGCGCGCCGCCGGCGCCAACAACGGCATGCGGATTTCCGGTGTCGAACTGGCGGATGAAACCGTCTACGGCTCGATGGTCTTCGGCCCGAAAATCGGTGGGGCATTTCTAGCCAGCCTCTTGGGTGCAAAAGACGTCCCCACCTTCGACATGTGGTTCACGAGAACCTTCGGGCGCTACACGGGCCGGCTGATGAAAGCATCGGTCAGCGACGTTCAGAAGGAGCGCCTCTCACGAAGCCTGGACGCGAACCCCATGGCTGCCGTTATGGCCGAGGAGGGCTTCCGCATCGCGGGCTCCGACATCCCCGACCTGGTTGACGAGGACCTGCTCAATCTCTGTCGTGATCTGGCGAATTGTTGGGAACGGAATAGGCGGGCGTTAGCTCGGGCAGGATATGACAATCCTTCCCTGTCCAAGCTCAAATCCGAGCTCGATTGGCCAGGGGCTGCGGAGTCGATTGTCAAATCGCTGGGGTCCAGTGTCGATGCTCCCGGAAGCGGGGGCGAGAGGCGGTGGATCCGGAGCGTGGTGACCAGGGCTCTGGAGATCTTGCACGGCAACGGGCTCGATCTCGATGCGACGACACTGCAGGCGGTGCTGTGGTATGAAGAGAAGGCTGCCTGGGACCATCTTGCCGGCCGCAAGGTCGGCGAGCTGAACGTGAGCTATGACGAGGCCATGGCTGACATGGCAAAGCGCGAAGGAGCAGACCATGACCGCATCCAAGCCATCCTCGACGCCGATCTCGACGTCGGATCGCAACGAGATCGAGTTCCAGCGCACGCTGGACGCGGCAGGCCCCGAGCAGGTGAAGGGCTTTCTGTCGGAGCTGGTGACGCTCGCAGAGACGCGGGAGAAGTCGCTGAGCTCGCAGGACGACGAGACGAAGACGAACTGATCGACGAGGATCTGGCCTGCCCAAGCTTCTGAAGGGGAGGGCGGGTCCGCCACCTTCATGAGGGCAAAGCCATGGAACCAGGACCAAACCCACCTCTCGACGCTCTCAAGGCCGAGCTGACAGCGATCCGGACGACTCTGATGGCTGTCGGGATCCGGGCCGGCGGCCCCGGCCAGCGCCGTCCCAAGCCGACCGACCAAGAGATGGACGAGCTCTGGGCGAACACCCAGAGGGCTTTCGAGGCTCTGGAGGCGCTCGATCGCGACACGACACCCGAGCCGACGTTCGCACCCACGGCACCGAGAGATTGCGATATGATATGATACCATCTGGTATCAGTTGGGATCACCTATCGGGGCCATGGCCCGAATGCAGAAACGGCGCCCGATGGGCGCCGTTCTCGTTTACATCGAAGGGGCGAGGGCCAAGTCCGGCTCGTCGACCGGCTCATGGCCAGGCATTTCGATCGGGATGCCCTTGCGCCTGATCGTCTCGATGCGATCGGCTTTCTTGGCCTGATGGTCGGTGAGCATGCCCTTGTTCGCCTTGGCCTGACGGAAAAGAGAGGCCTCGATTTCCTTGATCGCGACACCAAGAACCGGCGTGCTAAGAGCAAGATCATGGACTAATCGATAGAATCCTTCATCATGAACGTGAGATTTCGTATCGGGCTCACCGTGCATATACTCGTGCAATATAAGTCCCGCGAGCCTTGCCCACCCGGAATAACCTTCTTTTACTAACGGAACAAGGTTTTTATTGATCCAGATATTCTCGCTGCCGTCGGTCCAGCCATTGGCTGCGTCCGATTCCCCGATGCGGATCCGGCGTCCCTGCCAGCGGTTCTTGCTGAAATCGATCGGAATGGAGTCGGCGAACCCGACCTGCTGCGAGAGCGAGACGTACATGGCATGGGCAGCGGACTGGAGGGCCTGAAGCGCGACCTTCTCGAACTTCGAGAGCTTCTTGTCGTCGACGGTCTCATAGTCGTCCGACATGTACTTCGCGAACTCGGACGGATCGCGGTGAGAGATCGAACCCTGGGACGCAACGAAGCGGATCGCGTCATATTCTGGCGTTCCGTAGCGCGCCTGGTGATAGGTGTCCGCTTTGGGGTTGTAGCCAGACTTCGCGGCCATCGCCTTCGAGATCTTCGCGTAGAGGTCTTCCGTGTTCTTGACGCCGAAGCGGTCGAGCGTGGGCGTTCCAACCACGAACATCGCGGTGGTGTTGTGAACACGCTCCGCCTTGCGCTCGCCTATCGGGGAGTAGGAGACCCGATTGTTGTAGCCGTGCAGCTCCACCAGGCGCTTCACGGGCACATGATTGCCCATCACATCGGTGATGAGCTTCGCCTCGACCATGCTGGTCAGATCGAGCTGCCCGGCGACCAGCTCCTCGGCCATGGCCTCCCGATCGGCGTCGGTCAGCCGCGCCTTGGACTTGCGCTGAATTCCAGCGACACTGCGGAGCGTTTCCGAGATCTTCTTCATGGTAGGGCAAGAACTCAGGACTTGATTTCTTGCGAAGTTAACGGTCAGCGGCTTCTTCGACACGATGATGCCGCCGACTCCGCCATAGCTGTAGCTGGGGATGCGGGCGACGAGGACGCCGAGATTATAGACGGTCAGGTGATTGACGTCCTTCAGCTCCATATAAGCCTCGGGCGTGTCATGCGTCCACTTCTGGTATTCGGACGGCAGGACGTTGATCTGCTTCCCGTTCAGAAGCACCGGGATCTGGGTGTAGCGAACGTACTCGCCGAGCTCGCGGATGCAGGTGTTGAGCTGACTCGGCAGGAGCTTCTCATACAGGTCGACGGTGATCTCACAGCCGGGATGGCTCTCATCCAAGGTCTGGAGTTCATACAGAAGACCGCCGCCCGCCGCAGAGAAATTGCCCTCCTGTGGCTTAATATCGACAAGCATGCGGAAGGTATTGCTCAACCACAAGTTGCGGCCGAATGCCATCATCTGCCCCCTTCCCATGCGGAAGCGGCCATATGTTGCATCGCCTTCTTCATGTGGGTGGCCGAAAGTTTCGAAGAAATTCTCGATCTCGTCTCTACCGACAAATCCCTTGCCATCATCCTTGAGGGTAAATCTATCCTCTGTCAAGGTCACTTCGACCTTTGTCGCTCCTGCGTCGACGGAATTCATCACGCCTTCGAGGATAGCCTTCTCGATGGTCCCCGCCTGCTTGGTGATGACATCCCAAAGCAGTTTGGGATGCATGCGCAGGGCGCGGCGCTCGGCGGTCGGCTGGGACATAGGAAGGCAAGGCTCCGTGAATCTGATTGAGCCTATCCAACCGCGCGTGGACGCATAGCACAAACGCGATCGGCCACTGACGGGGTGGGTTAGCGCCCGAGGCCCATCGTCGCCAAAGGCTCCTCATCGTCGGGAACCGCGCGCTGGTCGGCAGTGTGTGCGACCCCGCCGAAGTTCATCCGGTCATAGATCTCGCGCAGGATGCGCTCATCGGAATGACGCGTCTCGATCGCTGGGAACATGGTGTTGTTGAGCAACCTGACCTGGTCGCGCCGCGGTGTCTCTGACCAACGCGATCCGAACACGGGAAAGGCATCGTCGAAGTAGCGATCGAAGGCGTGGAGCCGCTGCTGACCGTCGAGCAGCCAAAGGTGCATCTCGCCATTCTTGCAGCCCGGCAGGTCGTCCGTGACGTTGTAGACCCAGGACCCGATACCGAGCCCGAGGATCGCCGACTCGACCAGACGGACACACCGCTCCTCGTCCCAGACGATCGGGCGCTGGAATGGCGGGATGACATAGCCCATCAGCCACTGTTGCCCAGGTGGAGTGCCTCTCGTCCGGTCCTCGAAGTTCTCGATGAAACGCTCGCGACGGTCATAGAGGGTATCGAGCGACCACTGACGGACGATGCCATCGAGCATTCTCTTGGGCCAAGCCATCGCGATCCTCCTCGGGTTAGTTCACGGGAACGGTAGCGCAGGCTGCCGCAAGTCATAACCGCTAATGGGTGCAGGATCGCTCCGATCCACGACTCAATTCGCAGATCCACGATAGCGCGCAGGTTCGACATCAGCCTACGCGACCCATTTGCAGCGTGAATCAAAAGCGACTTCGTGATTCACGAAATGCGTTGGACCCAGATGCGACGCGCGGACCAGGATCGCGCATGTCCCAGTCATGTTCTCAAGTGCAGTTGTTGGTCGTTCTGGAGCGCCGAGATCCGGCGATCAACATGAAACGGTTCTACGTTTTGAGTGTCGAGCCGACGCTCTTCGACGACGATGTCGCGCTGGTGCGCGAATGGGGCCGCCTGGGCTCAAGCTGTCGCAGGCGTCTCGATTTGTTTCCGGGCGCGGCTCAAGCCCAGTGCTCTCTGGAGACCTGGCTCGCCCGGAAAAAGCGAAAGGGATACCAGGTGGCGCTCGATGAGCGCCAATCCGGGCCGTTGTGAGCCTCAGCTCGCCATCTGGCGGGGAGCGTCGTCGTTCAGCGCCAGGAGAGTGGCAGGCTTGGCGCCGCCGGAGAGATCGTGCGCCGATGCGATCTGTCGCGAAGCGGCCGCGGCCGGCGATGGCCGTGTGGCTTTCAGGGCGGCTGCTCGGGCGATCGACTGGATGTCGATGCGGCTGATACCGATGTCGCGAAGCGTATGGTCGCTCAGACCAGTCAGCTCGCGGGTCGTGCGGTGGAAGGTGAGGTGTGCCTTGATGCCGAGGGCGGCCTTACGGGCAAGATGAATGAGGTTGGCGAGGAACATGGGCAAAAACGGCTCCGCGCACGGGGTGCGCCCATGCGTTCAGTCTGGCGATGAAGGGAAGGGGCGTGTGCCCCTGCGATTCGTGATGCCGCGGAGCCTACGGGCACGTCCGGCAAGGATCAAAGGCAGCGCGCAGGATTGCTGGTATGATCCAGAAGCATGGTGACCTCAGATGCCAAATGCTTATCGAGTGGCGCCCGCGACGAAACAGACGGCCATCGCGGAGGCCACGGACATCAGCCCAAGCGACCCAGCAACCGCCCAGGCATGCTGCTTGATCAACCCGCCCACCCCGAGAACCAGTTCGATTTCGCCGAAAGCGAGCCCGATTGCGGCGAAGACACCCAGTGCCAGCATGGGAACGACCGTCCAGCTGAACGTAGCCAGAGCCATGAGGCCCGAGAGCAGCGCCAGTCCATCTAGTTTCTCTTCGCTCTCAGGAGCGACCGGGGTGTCATGCGCAGCCATCAAGGATCTCCCGACCCGGAAACGATTCGTTAATCATATTCTCTGCCGGCGACAGCAGGAAACGTTGCCCTATCCTTATTGGTGGATAACGTCTGGAGATTCGATTCGTTCGTCCGTGACTGGAGAAACATCATGCTCGGCGCGATCTGCGGGGACGTGATTGGCAAGCCCTATGAGTTCGTCCGTCCGGTCAACACCAAGGAGTTCGATCTCTTTTCCGACGACTCGGCGTTTTCCGACGACACCGTGCTGACGGCAGCAATCGCCGATGCCTGCCTCCGCGGCCGTGATTTCGGTGAAGCCCTCGTCGAATTCGGTCGCCGGCATATCGACGCCGGCTACTCACGCACCTTCAAGGCCTGGCTTCTCGATGACGCCCGCCAGCCGGCATTCTCGACAGGAAACGGCTCGGCCATGCGCGTCAGCCCGGTCGCCTGGTTCGCCGGCACGCTGGAGCAGGCCATCGACCTGGCGACGCGCAGCGCGCTTCCTTCCCATGGAGATCCCGAGGGCATCAAGGGTGCCGTGGCGACGGCCTCTGCGGTGTTTCTGGCCCTCGAAGGCTGGGAGCTTGCGGATATTCGCAAGAAGGTCGCCGAGATCACCGGTTATGATCTCTCTCGTTCGTGGTCGGAGATCAAGGCCGATTATCCACGGTTCAAAACGAAGTGCCCCGACTCCGTCCCGGAGGCTCTGACCTGTGCGTTCGAGGCGACATCCTATGAAGACGCGATCCGCAACGCCATCGCTCTCGGCAACGACGCCGACACGCAGGCTGCCATCGCAGGAGCGATCGCCGAGCCAGTCTGGGGTGTTCCGGACTTCATCTCGGGCCCGGCTCTTCAGCGGCTAAGTCCGGATATCCGCGAGGTCTATGATGCGTTCCGGGTCGCCATGCACGATCGCCTGGATAAAGGGATCGTGCCGCGTCGCTAATTGAGTCGAATTCTCTGCGACGAAACAGGCTCTTAGGGCGGGTCGACCCGTTAGAGAAAGAGCCGTTTGCCTATCTGCTGCCCGGGAAATCGCAGTGCCCCGTCACATTCCAGGCGCGCGCTCCGGTGCGCTCGCCTTGAGCTCGGACGCCGTCCAGCCATGGAACAGGATGCTCTCGCGCCCGGGGTTGAATGTCGTGAACGAGAGATACTGGCCGAGCTGGATCAGCGACCGGCAGAAGCCGAAATCACAGGCTTCCGGATAGAGGCGCTTGTTGGGAACGATGGCCGAGGCCGGCAAGCTCGCACCGCTCACATGGTAGGCCTTGTCGCGGATGTCCTGGCCCAGCAGCTGATGCAGCTCGGAGGGACTGGTCTCGACCAGCTCGGTCGTCTCTTTGGTTCCGCCCCGGTAGACCAGCAGGTGCAGGATCTCGTCATCAAGATAGACGTGCCAGGTGCGCCGCTCGGTGTCATAGCCGTAGAGAAGGGTGCCCAGGGGCGCCGCCGGGGCGCTGATGAGCGGATCGGTGACCTGCGACAGTTCCTGGATGAGCTTGTGCTCGGCTTCGTTCATCGTCTTCCTCCTGCCCCGGATCGATCTCGATACAATCGAGTGATCTCGCGCAATCACCAAGTCTGTCGATCAGATACCGGGAAACTGTAGGATCAAGTCGATCGCGTGACTACTGCCCGACGGTTTGTGGCTATCCTCATCCACCAATATCCTCGAATCGAGAGGATCGAGGAATGGCTTTGAGCACGCGAACCCTGGACGATTTCGGCGAGAAGATCGGCGGCGCCCGCAAGGATATGTGGCGCGATCGCCTGATGACGCTCGACGACCTGGGCTCTCTCAGCCTCGAGGAAGCCGTCGCGTTCGTTGCCAAGGATCTGATCTGGCCGGTTCCCGACTATGCTGCTCTGGCGGCAGACGGGATTGATCCGATGGCACTCGCGCTGCGCAAGATTGTCCGCGACCGCATGCCGGTGACGCCTTGCGTGGTCGAGAAGGCCTCCCAGCCCTCCGATCCCAAGCAGATCTATGCGTATTTCATCAAGGCGACGAGCCTGGTTCGCGACACGCTGGAGCAGTGCCGGACAGTCGACGATGTGAAGGGGGCGACTTCAGCCATTCTGACAGCGCTCGGCTGGTACGAGAAGGCCGGCTGGAAGGATCCCGAGATCCGCGCGACGCTGTTCACGATCATGCCTCGCCGGCACTACCCGTTCGAGCTTTCACAGACCGATCACACCAAGGCCAATCGGATGGTCGCCGACGGCTTCCCGTCGAGCAAGGTCGAGCCCTGGCTCAAGGGAGTTCGCATCGCCGCTGACGGGCGCGGTGCCTTCATGGCGGTGAAGTCCGGCGTCATCCTGGTCTCGGGCAAGCCCGACCACGACAGTGTCGTCGCCCACTTGAAAGAAGTGCACTCCACCGCGGCTGAGGCGAAGAAGGACAAGCCCAAATCGCCGCCGATGTACCGCGAGCGCATCGACAAGATCGATCGCAGCGGGCTGGAGGACTATCGCAACGGCGTGCCCATCACGCCTGAAGCCTTCACCGAGCAGTTCGGTTTCCGCGGCGTCGAGTTTGGCGAATGGCTGCCGGACGGCGAGCGCCAGCTCGTTCTGGATCACGCCTATGACGCGCTTCGCGACATGGCGGTCGCTCTCGATATCCCCGATCGCTTGCTGAGCCTGGGCGGGCGCCTGGCACTGGCATTCGGATCCCGTGGCAATGGTCGGCCAGCTCACTACGAACCGACCAGAATTGTCATCAATTTGAGCAAAATGACTGGCGCAGGGGCTCTTGCCCATGAGGTTGGTCATGCCCTCGACCACCTCCTGGGGGAGGCCGGCTTCGAAGGCGTGACCAAAGGCGACGTCCATTCGCTGTCTGGCTGGTACAGCTGGAGCAAGTCCAGGGCCTCGTCGCTGGGCGGTTTGGGCGCGGACGCTGCGCAGGCCTGGGACGAGGTGATGACGACGCTGCGCTCGCGCCGGCGGACCCGCGACGAACAGGTCGCCCACTTCGATACCCGTCTGGAGCTGATGAATGCGCAGCTCGACGAGCAGGAGAAGCACCTCGCCGACTTCAAGGCGCGTGGTGGTGGGCGGCTCGACAGCAAGTTCGAAGGCAAGATGCTCGCCTGGCTATCCGAGCAGAAGTTCCGGATTGCGCGGCTGACCAAGATCCGGACCGAGTTCATCGCCCGGCCGGAGGTTCCCGGCGACGTCGGCGAGAGCTCCTATATGGCTGAGGCCAATGCGCTGTGCGGCTCCTCGGGCGAGTACTGGAAGCGGCCGACAGAAATGTTCGCGCGCGCCTTTGAGTGCGTGGTCTTCGATGCGATCGCAGCCAAGGGCGGCCGCAGCGACTACCTCGTCCAGGGTGTCGAGATGGATCGCTATGCCGGCCCGCGCTGGAAGGGCAATCCCTATCCGACCGGGGACGAGCGCGTGGCGATCAACGAGGCCTTCAGGAAGGCCATCGCTTTGACGATGCCGGTGCTTGAGCGCCTGGCAGAGGCCGAACCTACGACCCCATCCCCGCACTGAGGCGAGCAGCTCCATGGCGAACTATTCCACCATCACCGATGTCGTCGCCCACTACGTTCGGGATGCGATGCCGCGATGGGGGCTCGCCGGCTGGACGCTGCAGGATCTGACCGCGGATGGCGATTACTCCAGCGATGACACGCTCTCTCTGGTCGACCCCGACGGCACGCGCAGCCCCGTCTACATCCAGTCCGGGCCCTTCGGCATCTGTGTCAGCACCGAGGTCTATGACGATCGGGGCGAACTCGAAGCCGTGGAGCATCAGTCGGTGCGGCAGAAGGCGAGCGTCCTCCTGATCCGCGACCTGGTGCGGGCGTTGCGCGATGCGCCGGGGCCCATTCCACTTCCGGCGCCTGCGATGACGATGTGATCAGGCTGGCGGATCCGGGTCTCCCGGATCAAGCGGGGCGAAGAGATCATCCAGTGGATCCTCGTCTTCTCTCAGATCGGGGTCGTCGTCGGGCAGGGGGATGGATAGATCCCGGCTGATGCGGGTTTTCCCCAGGTTGACGCCCTGCAGCTCCTCGAGGCCAGGCAGGTCGTCGATCCGATCGAGCCCGAAGTGGTCCAGGAAGTTCGGCGTCGTTCCGAATGTCACGGGCCGACCGGGACTGCGCCTGCGGCCGCGTAAGCGCACCCATCCCGCTTCCAGCAGGTTGTCGAGCGTCCCCTTGGCCGTCGAGACGCCGCGTATCTCTTCGATCTCGGCGCGCGTCACCGGCTGATGATAGGCGATGATGGCCAGCACTTCGAGAGCAGCGCGCGAGAGCCTCCTGGGCGCGGGCTGGTCGGCCTGGAGCAGGTAGCCAAGGTCGGCCGAGGTTCTGAAGGCATAGCCGCCAGCCAGAGGCCGCAGGTTCACGCCCCGGGTGCTGTAGTGATCCACCAAGTGGTCGACGACGGCCTGCGCATCGATGCCAGCCGGAAGCGACTTTGCAAGGTCGTCGAGCTTGAGGGGGGTCGCGGAAGCGAACAGCAGTGCTTCGGCTATCCTAACCGACAGACCGAAAGTCTCGGCATCTTCGCCAGTCTCAGGAGACCCGACCTGTTGCTGGTCGAGGTCGCTCAAGGCAAAGCCCCCGACCCTGAATTCGCAAGTCTGCAATCACGCATACACAGCGCGACCCTGCGATCGCCCCCACTGTTACAGCGGGCAACTTCTTCGCTTAGGGACGACGATGCAAGTCTCGCGGGCGAGAAGGCCGGCGTCAGAAGCCGCGGGAAGGCCCCTGGTCGACATGGCGCGATGCTCGACCACCCATGACGAGCACGCCGTCCCAGACCCTGGAGTCCATGTCGGCGCCCACGTTGCCATCGTCGAAGGCTGCTTCGACCATGTCGAGCAGGCGCTCCCGGTCGTCATAAAACAGTTCCGGCCAGGCTTCCGCCAGCTTCTCGGCCGCCGTCATGACCGCGGACGTCTGGCGACCAAGCGCATAGGTCACGACGGCCTCAAGCAAGCGGATCTTGGTAGGGCGCCTTTGCGCTGCAGCCGTCTGGACATTGTGGTCGAGCACTTCGCGAAGGAAGTCGCCTGGCTGGCTGGTCGTCTCAACGAGCGCGGACAGCAGAGCGACCTGCTCCTTCGAGAGTGTTTCCGAGAAGCGCCGGACCGCCATCCAGCGGACGTCTTCGACCATTGCTCCCACCTGCGCCTTCATGGCTTTGATCCCGGCTCGTCAGGCTGCGGATCATCTGCCGGCTGGTCTGCGGCCGGCGCGAAGCGGGCGAGCGTCTCTCGCAGCATGTCGTCGCGCATAGCAGCCTGCTGAGCCAGCCTGGAATCGAGCGCCTGGAGGATCGGCAGCATCTGATCGAAAGCCGACCGCAGTGCCTGCTGCTGGCTCTCGACGTGCTCCTCATCGAGAGCCCTCAGGGCGCGGATCGCCGCTGGCGTCGCGTAATCGAGCAGGACAGCCTCGCGCGGAATATACAGGTTGGGCTCACGCCCTTCGACTGGGTTGTTGGTGTAGCTGACCTGCCCGCCAGGGATCTGCTTGAGGTTGGTCAGGTAGAGCCGGCTCGCCGTCTCCTTGACGACCTCCGCGGTGGCATAGGCGCGCCGGTACCGCCGCTTCGGCAACGGCAGAGGAAAGCTCGCGGGGAATGCCTTGCGCATATCAGCGTCGAGAGAGAGCTCGACGTAATCGGTCGCGCCGATGACGATGGTACGGGCAACGCTTTCGCGCTGGTTGCGCTGCTGTTCCCGCAGCCTTTGCAATTCGGCTTTGCCTGTGTTAGTCCAGTATAGACGACCTTCTTTACTGGGTGCATATATATTGTCTGAGTAATGAAACGGATTTCTGGTCAGCTGGTCGATGAGCTTTTCGTATGAAGACTTTCCTCCTTGGCCATGGTGTCCCAAGCTGTGCCAGCTGCTCAGAAACTTCGCCCGCAAAAGGTTCGTCGTCGGGAAATTCTCGCGACCGAACCGAAGGTGAAGCTGGTGCAGGACTTCCCTGTCCTGGATCATGTTCGGCGTCCGCTTACCCTCCTCGTTGGGCTCGGACAGATCATAGAAATTCAGCGAACCTCCGCTGCGAATGTATGCATGAAAGGTGAAAAGGCGGCGCGCCGGGCCGGGCTCGCAGAGCCAGTCGAGCAATGCGAGTTCAGCGAAGGTCAGCTTGATCTTGGGCTCAGCCATCGAGGCGATCGCTTCCGATTCCAATCATTGAGCCGTAATCGTCTCTTGTTAGCCTGAAACCAACAAACAACATGTGCTAGCGGATCGGGAACGTCATGCTGGCTTCAACGTCGAGCTCGCGTGCCTGATCGACGAGCGCAGCCGCCTGATCGCGGAGGGCCCGGGCGCGGGCCTTAGTCTCGATGTCGCGATCGCGGATAGACTGGATGGCGATCCGGACGTTGCCTGGCTTCTCCTCGACGCCGAGACGCTTCATCTCATCCGACAGGGCGATCGCATAAGGCGCATCGAGGCGCCCGGCTGCCTGCATGCTCTCGGCCTTCACCACGGCGACTTTCATGGAGCGCTCCTTCCCGTCGAGGCATCACCATAGCCGATCCTGCTGCAAGAAAGTGAGGGCCATAGCGACCAAGTACCGGCGCCTATCCCCAAAAACGATGAGCGCACATGGAAACAGATCGAATGCGATCTATCTGGTTCAATCCTTGAGCGTGACAAAGGACTATCGAACAGGCCAACCTTCATTCCGCTCGGACGCGTCCGGGTCCGCATGGAAGATTCGGGCTGCATGAACAAAGCTGTCGAGATTGCTATCCTGGGATGCGGTCCGGCGGGGCTTTCCACCGCACTGGCTCTACACCAGGCAGGCTTCAGCCCCCGCATCTTCGAGCGCTTTGAGGCGGCCACCGCTGTCGGGTCCGGTCTGATCCTACAGCCCGCCGGCCTGATGGCGCTCGAAGAGCTCGGGCTGGCGACCAGGATCAAGGAACTCGGTCAGCCAATTGATCGGCTGTTCGGTCGTGCCGAGATGGGGCGCGTCGTTCTCGATGTCGCGTATTCAGACAACGCCACGGGCGATCAAGGGGTCGCCGTACATCGGTCCGCCATTTTTGGCGTCCTGCACCAAGCTGCCATCGACGCCGGCATCCCGATCGAGCTTGGCGTCAATGTCGACCGCACCACGAAGCTGGCCGATAGCCGTGTCGCCATCTTGGACAGCCAGGGCCGAAGCCATGGGCCGTTCGATCTGGTTGTCGATGCACTGGGAAGTCGATCGCCGCTCCTTCCCTCTGGCGCAGGGCGACTGCTGCCCTATGGCGCGCTCTGGGCAACGCTTCTCTGGCCAAATTCCGGCTTCGATCCGCGCGCGCTGGAGCAACGCTATCGCGGCGCGGGCCGGATGGTCGGGGTCATGCCGATCGGCAGGCGCCATGCCGGTGATGACAACCACGCGGCCTTCTTCTGGAGCCTGAAGCCGGACACCCAGGGAAACGGTCTCGACGATGGTCTGGATGCCTGGAAGTACCAAGTGATGGAGCTATGGCCGGAGACGATCAGCCTGCTGAGCCAAATCCGATCTCCCGGCCAACTGCATCTCGCGCGGTACCGTCACCACACAGCCAGGCCTGTGCGTGACAGGCCCCTCGTGCGCGTCGGGGACGCAGCCCACTCGACGAGCCCGCAACTGGGGCAGGGGGTCAACATGGCCCTGCTGGACGCATGTGCGCTTGCGTCTGCCATGCAGTCGGAGACCGACATCCCTTCGGCCCTGACCTCGTACCATCGGCAGCGCAGACTGCATGTTGCGCTGTATCAGGCGGCGAGCACCGCTTTCACGCCGTTCTACCAGTCTGACTTCCGGATCCTTCCGTGGATCCGCGACACCATCGTTCCCCCGCTTGCGCAGATGAGGATCAGCAGGCGCCTTCTGGCGACACTGGTGTCGGGGACGCTCGGGTTGCCCCGAACCCAGCAGCATCGACAGCAGACTGGCCGTTCCGGGTCCTGAACAGAATTCAGCCGGGCTGCTGGGGTGCTGGTGGTGCCGGTCTGATGCTGGTGGCGAGCAGACTTACGGCCGCGGCGCGTTGGCGATCTGCGGGACGATGGCCCGATCCGAAACCTGGGCCCGGCCGGTAGCCACACAGGCAGCTGCGAAAGCGAGGCTGCCAGACTCAGAGAGCTTGCGCGGGAAGCGCTCCGTCTCCAGGGCCAGATCGATTGCAGAAGCTGTCTCGACCAGAAGCTCCTCGGGAACGAAACGGGCGAACTCGGACGGGTCGGGCTCTGGAGCCCAGTCATCCTTGCCGTGAAGAGTGCCGAGCCACCAACGGCCGACCTCTGCATCCCTCTTGATCGTTCTGGCAGCTGCTTCGAGGTCATTCCTGGCGATCGCAGCCCCGGTCTCGGTCAAGGCGAACACGATCGTCTCGATGGAATTCATCGTGATCCTGTCGACAACCTTCCACCTGGGCTGCCACCAGACCGGCACGATGACGCCGGCGCGAACCGCCTCCCGCACGCGGGAACCTGCAACGACCGACGACCTGCGACTGCGCGTATTCCACTGGGATGCCGGATCGCCCGAGATCCCGCACACGACGGGGCAACCACGCAGCATGCGCGTGGTGACGCGCACCAGGTCGCGGTCGACCAGCACCTTGGCGACGTCTTCACGAGCTGACTGCCTTTCCTGCAGCTGACGCCGTGGAACTTCGAGGCTCTCGGCCGCCGCAACGATGATATCAGCCTGTTCCTGACCGATTTCAGCGAAGCGTCGCTTCATGACACGCTCATCCGGATCCCAGCCCGCGGACCGGACCAGATCGCGCCAGGCATCCTGAATGTCCTGATCGAACCGAGGCATGACGACCGGCCAAATGGTGACGGTCGCGCCGGCCTCGCCCTTCTCGACGATACCCTCCCAGCGATGATGGTAGGATCGGGTTGCGAGCTCGAACTTCAGAGCTTTGACGTCCTGATCGAACGGGCTGAGATGGGCGTGAATCTTGGGGCCCTTCATCACGGCCAGTTCAGGGGCCCAGAAGTCCTTCGTTGCCTGGCGGGCCTTTCTGTCCGCGACCGCGGTGACGTGCTTCCCGACGGATGACGAACAGGAGAGCCGGAGCTTCTCGATGGTTTCAGCGGTGACCGGTTTGCCAGTCAGGCCGTCGATGGCCGGGATGGTGGCGTCGATGTCGTCACCTGGCATGGACGGGATGTCAAAACGCGCCTCGATGCAAAAGCTCAGACCGAGCTCGGCTGGTGCATCCGAATAGGCGACAGCGTTGCCGATATGAGTGCGCGAGGCAGCCTGCCATCCCCTCATCTCGGTGGCGTAATCGAAAACGCGCAGCACGAGGCTCACATCCGGCAGCTCGGCGACCGTCCGAATAGGCTCGGCCTCGTCACCCGGCAATCCGAACCGGATGCCAACGGCCGACTGGTCATCCCTGACCAACGGCAAAAGCCCGTGCAGACGCGGGCCTTCGGAATCGTCGGATGCAGACACTGCGCTATCTCCGGACTGGACTTGCGCCGAGAATAGCCGAAGCCACGAAACAAACCAGCAAACGGGTCTGACCAGATCAGGCTTATCCCGATTCTTTTGCGCGATGCATGCTCACATTCTAGGATTGGTTATCGGTTCGTCCGTACCAGATGCGACAATCAAAGGATTGATGATGGGCCTGTTCAATGTTGTCGATCCCGTCACCGGTGTCACGCTGAAGCAGGGCGACCCGATCGTCGCGATCATGCTCCAGCGCCGCACCGGCGGCTATCCCGACGCAGTCACGGGCCTGGCTGTCCGACCTCATCATCCGACAGGCCTGTTCGAGCCGGCGAGCCTGCCGATCTATGGGAAGATGGGCGATACCGGCGATGTCGTTCCGGTGAAGGGACAGCTTTCGGTCAAGGCGTTCGTCGAGATGGCAGGGGCATCGAGCTGGGATCAGGCTTTCGCGACTGCGACCGATTTCAGCGGCAGCGGGCTGGCCTATCCCATCGACCGGCTGTCTGCCCATCTCGGGCAAACGAAGCCTGTCACAGAGGTGCTCGGCATTTCCGTCGTTCATCGATCGAGCTTCGAGAAAATGCTCTCGTCGCGCTATAGCCGAACCGACAAGCAGGCAGACATCGACGATCTTGTGGCGATTTTGTCCGACTTGGCTCGCAAGAGTGCGGAAGGCGACAGCAAGGCCACCTATGACTTGATCTCTCTGCAAGGGCTCGGCTGCGGCAGCCGGCGATATGACCACAGCGATGGTCGCGCCATCGAACTTCCTCCCCTTGCGGGCGTCCTGCAGCATCGCGAAGGCGGCGACTGGGTGTCCTCGGATTTCAGCCAATGGCTGACCACGGAAGGTCCGCTGCGAACCAACACGAGCGATCGCTTGGACCGTGAGACGCTGGACGCCCTCTGGGAGTTGCAGGCTTTCCAGGAGGGCCTCGATGCGATCGGGCATCTTCTCCTCCCGAACAAGTCTCACGGGTACTCGACGAATGCCGTTACGGCCATCGATATGGCTGTCCTGACGATCCAGCGGGGCGCCGACCAGATCCAGGAGCTGATCGAGGATGACCGCGATCTCCGTGATGCCGATGTAGAGCGCCTGCGCGCCAAGATGATGGAGCTCGACGAGCTAAAGGACCGTATGGCCGCGCTGCTTCAGCAGGCCAGCCCGAGCCCCTGAAATCAGAAGCCGGGTCCAGACCGCTCGACGGGATGGATGCTGTAGGCGTCACCGCGTTCACGGCGAAACGTCTCGAACGCCTCATCGACATCCATGCCGTAGCGGCCGGCAACGACGTCGACGATCGAGACGTAGTCACCGAGCGTCAAAGCAGGTGCTTCAGCCAGACGGCGCTCGACCTCATTGAGGAAAAGCTCCTCGGTTGGCCGTCGCTCATAGGCGGCCAGCAGTTGCGAGGCCTTGCCGATGCGAAGTTCAGAAGCCTCGATCACGATGACCGTCGGATCGACGCCCATGGTTTCGAGGCGGCTCAGGAACGCATGCGCCTGATCGACGACAGGTATCGTGGTCTCGACGATTGCGAGGTCGCGATCGGTGATCCCACCCTCTCTGAGCACGCGAGACAGTGACCCGGCCGAGTAGACCCATGGCTCAAAGCGCGAGTCAGTCCGGGTCAGACCATCGTACAGGCCCATCTGGCCACCGCCCACGGGGTCGTTCCTGTACGAGAAGCCGATGACATTACGCCCGTCCCCATGCGACGCCTTCGCCAGGGCAGAGACCGTCAGAAGAGCGGCATCGTTGGGAACCGATATGACGCGGTCGGCCTGAAGAACCTCCAGTGGATCCGCCATCGCCTGCGTCGAGAACCCGAGGGATGCCGGACAGCTCGGCCCGAAGTGTCGAGGCAACGTCTTCACGGACGGTGCATCAGACCACTTCTTCAGCATGCCCCGAGCCCGTTCGAGCTGCTCGATACGAGAGGTGACGCTGGCCAGCGGTGTTGCGCCGCGCTCGACTGCTTCTTTCTCTCGCCGAAGACCGCCGAGATCCATCTCAATGCGCCCGAGCATCAGGAAGAAGCGCGCCGTCACTTCCTCATCCAGAAACTCCTGGGCGAGCGAGGCGCACAGGGCAAGACCGGACGGCGTCGCCGCGTAGGGTTCCTGAACACGCCTCAGTCGCGGCTGCAGGTCCTCATCGAGGAGAACGACGAAAGAGGCCGCGCTGGCGACCTTGCCCTGGTTCAGGACGGAAACACTGATTTTCGTCGAGTGAGCCGTGTTCCCCAGCGTCTCGACAACGACGTTGCCAAGCCCTTCGACGTACTTCGACTTCGCCATGTCAGATTGCGGGGGTTGGGGCGCGAAGATCTTCGAGATACCGCTCGTCGAGGGTCGTGACGATCGCCTGGGGGGAAAGCGCCGACCCGTTGGCATCGACGCTGGCGAACGAGCGCTCGGCGATGAACCACTCCTCGCGGCCGCGGTGAACTGCCCACTCGGCTGTTGCGCGCCACCTGTCATCCTTGTCGCCTTCGACGACGTCATAGGCCGACTCGAAGTCGGCATTGAACTCGGACCGATAGGCTTCAGCCGCGTAGGCGAACAGCCATTCCTTGAGCTCGTCGAGGCCAGGGAAACAGGGGGCATGTTCGACATTGGCGCCTGCGCCGGACATCGCGAGGAAGTGAAGGGTCTTCGGGCTGCTCATGACAATCTCCTATGCGCCGAGAGGTTACGCCGCGAATACGAAAGCGGGAAATTGGGCGAGGAGATAGCGCCAGATTTGGACTGCTATTCCTATGGCATTGGCTTCTGCTTCCGGGTGGAAGCCGGAGCAGGGAACTCGTCGAGCCGGTTGATCAGCGGCGTCGTCCTGTTGCCTCGGAAGTCCCAGCGACTGGCGGGGATCAATGACCGCAACTGAGACTCGATGCGGATATCCTGACTTCCAAAGACGGATACATGATCTGCGCCTGGAACCGACGTGAACACAGCGGCCGTATTGAGACTGGCGAGCTCGCGCCCGATCTGTATCGGTATGATGGTGTCGGTGTCCCCGTGGACAATTTCGATAGGCGCATCGACCGACTTGATCCATTCCGAGGCAGGGAATCGATCCCACATCAGATAGGGTAGAAGCGGGATTTTGGTCGCGGCCGCGGCCACCAGGGACGTGTAAGCAGCCTCGAGGATGATGGCCTTCGGCTTCGCCTGCATTGCCACGGCGAGTGCGACGCCTGTCCCGAGCGAATGCCCATGGAGCACCACCGGATTGTCGGGCGCCTTTGCTGTGACATAGGCAAGCGCTGCCTGACCATCGGCGAGCAGCCCGACCTGGGACGGCGAGCCCGTCGACCCAGGGTAGCCACGATAGGCAATCGTGAGAAAGCCCCAGCCATAGGTCGACCAGGGTGGTGTCGAAAAGCGCTGAGCATGCGGAATCGGTGAGGACGCGTTGCCATGGAAGGTGACGATGACGGGCATTCCGCTTTCAGGAGCGCGCCAGTACGCGACCAGGCGCTCGCCATCTGCGGTCGTAACGGTGATCAGTTCTGCGCCAAGCATGGCCCCTGGCTCGCCATTGATGGCCGCCGAGACGTGCCTTGGAAACACGAAGTACCGCTGGAAGACGTAAAGCAGGAGGATCGCCAAAACGGATGCCTGCAGGACCCGTTTGGCGACGTTCCATGTCCCGGCAGCAAGTGTGTCCCAGCCCGGAGTCATCGGTTCGACCTTCAAACGACCAGCACCAGGATTGCGGCAATCGCCAGTAGAATTCCGGCCGAGCCCCGGCGTCCTTTCACGAGCGATAAGACGCCGGCGACGCCGCATGCGACCCCAGCCAGGACGAAGGCAGCCTTGACCGTCTTCAGAGCAAGAAGGACCGGCCAGGCAACCATCCAGGCAACGAGCCAGGGCAGGCTGAGGCTGAAGATGCCTGAGGCCAGAAAGCTGTAGAGCACTGCCCCGATGGCCAGATAGCCGACGGCGAACGAGTATTGCGGCCTGACCTGGATATGCATGCTCGATCCTGAACCTTGGAAGATCCTGATCCTATCATGCAGCGGGAACGAGCATGCAATCTGATGACAAGGGCAAAGCACAATCCTTGGTGGATAGCGCGAGGTTCAGATCAGGGACCAGCTGGCCTAATGCGGCCTCGATCGCGCGAGCGATACGCGGATCCCGCCGAAAGCGACGCGCGACCTCGAAGGGTGCGAAGTCGCGCACCACGAGGTGCCGGCGCCCACCCATGTCAAACTGGCGGAGAGCTGTGTCCTCGGACTGATGACCAGCTGCATCGACGAGGCGCCCGTCAGGTGCGCGGCAGAGGAGATGAAACGGTGCGTCGCCGTCAGGGGCCGTCCCGAGGCATAAGCCGACGATCGGCCATCCCGTCCTGGCATGCAGCGTCAGGGCGAAGGGAGCGCAATTGCCCCGCAGACAACTCTCGCGCAGCCTTTCAAGGTCATCTTGCCCATGCCGGACTGAGATCATTCATGGAGTGAACCCTGGCGGCAGGAAAGCGACAACGGCCGCCAGGGTGTCACATCGCGTCAGGCGATGTCATAACGCGTCACGATCTGCCATGACCCGTCAGATCGTGTCAGATCGTCTCCTTCAGCTCCTTGGCGACGGTGAAGGAGACCTTCTTGCTGGCTGCGACCTGGATCGTCGCGCCCGTGGCGGGGTTTCGCGCGGTACGGGCCGGCTTGTCCTTGACCTGGAGCGTTCCGAGCCCGGCAACGCGAACCTTGCTGCCGCCAATCAGGTTCGAGACGACGAGGCCGAACGTGTCGGAGACGAGGGCCTCGGCCTGCTTCTTCGAGAGCTCGTGCTTCTCGGCGAGCATTGCCGCGATCTGCTTTGCGGTGACGACGCTCGCGGCGCCTGCCTTAGGTTCTGCCATTGCAACCTCCTGTGTTTGAGTGGCGGCATCCTTCTCGATCTCTTTTTCGAAGGGCAGCAAGCCTGCTTCAGCCAGAGCCCAAGCGGGCCGGCTAGTTATCCTCAGCATTTTTTGAGGTTCCAGGGCACTCCAGCTGGAGTTCATGCGCTTTCAGGCCGGAGATGGCCGCCTGCCGCGTTGCGCGATTCGATAGCGAGATGACCGCGGACAGTGATGGGCGCCCCAAGCCCACCCATGAAAGGTGAATGCCAGTGATTCAAACGCTCTTGGTTGGCGCAGCCTCAGGGGCTTTCGTAATGGCCGCGTTCTTCCTCGGATCCTTCATCCTTCGGCGGGTGTTCCGATCCCCCAAGCCCGGCCCCCTGTCGTCTCTCATGGTGGGGATGGCAATCGGTGTGACAGCGTTGATTACGGGCATCTTCGTTGAGGATGCCTGGCGGAGCCGAACCCGGCAACATGCCCTGGACGACGCCCGCAGATCCGCCACACCCGAAATTCGCCAGCTTTGCGAAGAGGTCAGGCAGAAAGGGCTTCAGCCGGGCAGCAGGTGCCCGCTGCCGGGCGAGTGAGCACGACGTGGTCGGGCCGCGGACCGACATGCCCGCGCTGAAGGAAACCGGATGATCAGGCGGTCGCCCCGACAGGGTCGTCCTGGCTTGCGCTGACGCGACCATGAGCGCCCTGGAACAGGAAGTCGATCTCGGCGCTGTAGCGCCGTGCGCGCTGAATGCCATCCGGGAAAAAGATGGTCGGACCATAGAGCGTGAAGCTGCGGCCGCTGGACGCTTCGACCATCTCGGTCGTGACGTGGCGGCCGTCGATCTTCACCTCCGTGCGACCCGTCAGCAACTGGGCTTCGTCAGAATGGATCTCGCGGCCGATGAGGTAGACCGGGTTGGCATAGCTGCCGTCATAGTCGACCGCGCTCACCATCGTATCGGCATGGGCCTGGACGCAGGCATTGTATTCTTCCTGCTTCATGGCTTTCCGACCGGTTTCGACCAGCATCAGATGAGTTGCCTGGGTGGCGCGGTCATAGGCGTCGCCATCGAAGACGAAGATGTCGTTGAGCCATTTCAAGCGGATCTCAACAGGGATTGCTACGTTATCGCGTGGGACCAGCGGATGACCGGCCCGCGGCGACCACGTGCGCGCGGCGTAGCAGAAGCCATCATGAGCTCTCTCTGGAACCTTGACGTTATCGCCATAGCTGACGAAGCGCAGCCCGGTCCCAGAGAGGATAGGGCCGCGGCCCTGCTCTTCCCCGTGCCCCAGGATCGTGTAGGCCTTATCGAGGTCGATCCAGCCGTAGAGGACCGGAAAATCGACTGGAGCTGGAACGCGCTCGACCTTGGCGAGCCTGCGCAGGTTTGCGTCACCCTCAATGTCGACATCGTCGAAGCCGGCGGCCGCCGGCATCGCATCGAGGCGAGCGATGAGTGCCATGACGAAATCGCGGATGCGGTTCTCGACATCCGACAGGCTCAGCGAAAGCGGCTCGCCGGGAAGCGGCGCGTACTCACGCCCGAGATCGTCATCATGCGGG
Source organism: Bosea sp. RAC05 (assembly GCF_001713455.1). NCBI lineage: Bacteria > Pseudomonadati > Pseudomonadota > Alphaproteobacteria > Hyphomicrobiales > Alloboseaceae > Allobosea > Allobosea sp. RAC05. The sequence continues at coordinate 38,290 of NZ_CP016463.1, read as the reverse complement.
ATGCGGCCGCCGCGCTGGCCGCTGTATCGAAGATAGGTGCGCGGCTGGCCATTGAGCTTCGAATTGACCTTGATGGTTGAGAGGAACTCGTCGCCGTCCGCGGGCCAGTTGTCGCCGACATAGACATAGGCCGACGGGCCGCTGCCATCGCACTCGTACTGGACCTGCAGACCTGGTGGGATCGTGGCGAAGTCCAGCCCCGTGAGAACGTGGGTGCCGCCACGCTTGTGCTGGGGCGTTCCGAACCTGAGGCGAAACGGCCCGCCTTCCGTGATACCGGAAATCGACTGCACGGCCCTGAACACGCAACCGTCCCGCCCGTCGGTACGGAACTTGACCGTGATCCCGTCCACATCCCAGCCAACCCGCTGCAGGGCAGCAATCAGATCGGCGCTGAGATCCTCGATCGGTACCCTCGTCGATCCCTTGGCGACACGCAGCGGCGCAACGAACTCAGCCGCCTGGATGGCAAAGGTGGAATGATCGAATTTGACGGGCATGGATGCCACTCCTGTTCAGCCAATCCGTCGCATTCCACGGCTCGCAACAGCAAGATCAAAAGGATCGCAATCCACCAAACGATTCGCAATCCGATGACGTCAAGGCCAGGCAAACTGATCTGGCGATCCACAAAGAACTCAAGCACCGGCTAGCGATGCAATTGATTCGTTGTCGCAAAGGAGTGACGATTTCGTTCGTGGCGACGAATCGTCCGGAGGTGCCGAGATGGACAGGGAGACCCGCTTCGACGTGCTGTGCCGGAAGCTCTACGGCAATCCCGGCTATGGCGATCTGACTCAGGAGACGCTGGCTCAGTTCGAGGCCCTGTTCGAGACTGATTTCCCCTACCTGATCCGCTTTGATTTCGATCGGTTCTTCACCCATTCCCGCGAGATGGGTTTCCAGGGCCCGGCCTTCCTGGTCGTTCAGGAATGGTGTGCGGCTCATCTGACCACCGAGTGGCACTATCTGACCGGAACCCGACATGGGCCCGGCGTCGTGGTGTTCCGCGACCTGCCGGCGGCCGAGTTGTTCGAGAAGCAGTTTGGAGGGCAGATCGAGTTCACGACTGGTCCCGGCCTCGGCTCATGCAAGCGCATCGCCGGCGCCGGTCAGCACATGGTCGCTCTGGGCTGGCGGCACAGCGAGACGCCGCTCAGCGCATTCTGGGATCCGATCCGGTACTGGTGTCGATCTCATGTCAGCCGCGGAGCGTGGGATCTGACACATACGGATGCTGCTGCTCTTGAAGATTGCCCCGGGTCTCCAGATCGCTTCATCGAGCTCGCTGCCTTCTTCACCGATGCAACCGAGGCCGAGGCTTTGCGCGCATTCTTGACCGAGAATCCTCTGCTCATCCCAAAGCCCGGCACACCGGTGGTCGATCTTGGCTACCGTGCATGGTCTGCAGCACGGTCGCAGCAGCGCGCTATTTCGCACGTCTTCCCTGATGAAGTGGCGTGGATCGCCGAAAACTGCGGCCGGCTCGGCGGGCAGTTCAGGACGACATCCGAATGCATCCATGACCGGCGCGGTCAGCGGCTGTATCGAACCTATCTACGGCTTCCCAGCCGCCAGCTTGCTCAGGCATTTGCTGTCTGGAATGCAATCCAGCCAAATCGCCGGGCTGCCTGATCGGCCTCGGTAGATACGGGAATGACCAATCAGTCTCCGGTGGAACGAGTGCTGATCGGCGGCGATAATCCTTGAACAATCCTTTTTGGCGGACAAAGATCGTCGCAAGGAGTCGAGTTGCCGTCAGGCTTTCGGCGATGATCCATTTTCCACCGAGAGCACCATGCTGAAGAGACTGATCCCTTTCTTGCCGGCCGAGATGGCCTACCAGCTTTCGGTCAAGGCGCTGCTGAAGGAGAGTGGCGCCGACATCGCCGGCGGCGACCATCGCCTGCTGGGAATGCCTGTATCCAATCGGATCGGCCTGGCAGCGGGCGCCGACAGGAACGGCGACAATCTCGCTGGTTTCAGCCGGCTCGGCTTTGGCTTCATCGAAGCCGGTACGGTCACGCTGAAGCCGCGCTCGGGGACGTCTGGCAAGCGCATGTGGCGGGTCGGAGACGATGCGCTGGTTCATGACCTCGGACTTCCCAGCGTTGGCCTTGAAGCGTTCGCTGCGAACCTCGCGGCGTTCCGGGCATCGCCCGGCGACCAGGTCGCCTGCATCGGCGCCAACGTGTTCTCTCCTGACGGCCGCGGCGAGGAGATGCGGACACTGGGCTCGACGCTCTACCCCCATGTCGACTTCTTCACGATCAACGCGTTCTGCCCGAACACCAATCTGATCAAGTCGGCGCTCTCGGGACACGTCCGCGAGATCAAGAATCTGCGTTTTGGCGCGAAGGAGAAGCCTATTCTCGTCAAACTCGACCCCACGCGCCGCGAAGAAGCGCTCGACGGAATGATCGAGGAGTTCCTGGGCGCCGGTGCCGATGGCTTCATCGCCTGCAACGCTGTCCCTGCAACAGGGCATCATCTGCTCGGATCGTCGGTTGCGACCCCTTCGATCGATGCCAGCCAGGTGGCCGGCAGCTACAGCGGTCCTGCGCTGGCGGAACTGTCGCGGTGGATGGTGGGCTACATCCGCGATCGCGCGCCAACGGCTGCCATCATCGGCGTCGGTGGCATCCGCACCGGTTCCGACCTCGCCGCCATGCTGGCGGCCGGCGCCGATGCCGTGCAGGTCTGGACCAGCGTGGCTCGCGGGGGTGTCGCTGTTCTCGATGACCTCCGCCGCGCCGACAGTGCGCTGCCGGCCAAGGCGAATCCCTTCGCGATTGCTGCCGAGTGATCGAGCGGTTTTTGACTTTCGGGCGGCCGGCCCAGTCTGGCGGCGAAAGCCCGAGAGTGGAGAGACGTCATGGACAATGCTGCCGAGCAGAAGCTCGTCGAGGCGATCCGCGCGGAACTGGCTCGATGGCTGGCCGATGCGCCCGGGACCGATGCCAGCGCGATCAATCGCGGCGAGGGCGCCTACGGTTGCTGCTCTGATTTCGTCTCCACCGTCTATGAACGGCTCGGCGGCGTGCAGGAAGCTTACCGTCTCGGGCTCAGCGAGGTCGGCGTCGACCAGTTCATGACGCATGACGAGGATGACCAGCCGGTTGCCTTCGACGAGGTGCTGCTCTCCAAGGGCTGGCCTTCCGTGCAGCCCCCGCTCGGCATGTCCTGGACTGATGCGAGCGCCATGGCACAGGCTTGCGATTTTTCGTCCGGGACACATGAGTGGATTGTTCTTGGCGGCCGCCACTATGACGCCGAGTGCCCGGAAGGCGTCGACAACTTCTGGGACCTGCCATTCTTCCAGCGAGTGGTGACGTCCTACATCGAAGAGTTCCCCCAGCCCGGCATGGGAGGCTGAACCACCTTGCCCAATCGTATCGTCACCCGCACCGGCATCCACGAGATCACCCCGGACTACGTCGAGGGGGCACTCGCGTCACGTATGGACGCCAAGAAGGGGCGCCGGGATGGGCAGTCGAAGGAATGGGTGCTCGGGTTCAACCACGACCAAGCTATGGAACACATCCGGTTTGGCCGCGACCTCATCCATGCAGTCGATGAGGGCAAGACGTTCGATCAGGATCCCGCCAGCCCTTGGTGTGGCCGTTCGACATGCTTTGACGCCGACGGCGCGTTGGCCATGATGTCGGTGACCGGGACGCTGGAAGCAGCCCGGCACCTGACCGAGCAAAGCCACAGCCTGATCGAAAACAGCCGCGGCATGCCGGCCACCGAGATCGAACGAATGCGCTCTGAGCTCGGCATTCCCGACGTCTCGACCGGCCCGCGCATGCGCAATGCTCTGATGGGTATGGGCTTCCCCATGTCGACGGGGATGAGCGATCTCATCAAGCGACGGATCTACTTCGAGAAGGAAGCCGCAGGCCAAGACCTGACCGCGGAAGACATCGAAGTTCTCGAAGCGATGGCCGAGCCGCGGCAGAACCTCGTCCTGGCGCTGGGCTACATCGCGTCCACGTACTGGACCGGCAGTGCCGTCAGCAAGGATGTCGCCTGGAAGGCTCGGAAGTCGCATGGCTGGGTCGCCGCGACGACCATGAAAATGGGCAAGGAGGGCCAGGGCTTCCTCGTCTCGCACAGCGCCAACGGCTATATCTGGCTCACTCCGAAGGGGTGGACAGCCTACCGCCACCTGAAGGAGCTGCGAGAGGCCCTGAGCACAGCTCCGGCCCCTGCTCCTTGACCGCCAGGTCTACCTGGCTTCATCCGGAAACAGCGCCCGCTGCGGGACCCGTCCGTCGCCCGTGAGAACCCGCTTCAGCGCCTCGCCGGCAGCGCGGGCAAGGGGAGGCGGGACCGCGTTGCCGATCTGGAGCCGTACCTGGGCGCGTGACCCGAGGAAGCGAAAGCCATCCGGGAACCCCTGCAACCTGGCTCCCTCCCTCAAGGTGATCGGGCGGTGCTGTTCTGGATGACCGAACCGGCCGCGCGTGAACGAGTCAAAGCCTGCAGTGATGGTCCCGGCTTGAGATGTCCATTCGAGCCGACCGTAGACGTCTGGCCATCCACCACTGATGGCGCCAGCCAGCTCGGAGTGGCAGTCGAGCCTCAGATGCGGCGGAATATCGAACCAGCCTCCGCCTGGAGGCACGTGCCGGAACCGCTCTTCATTCAGCGCTCCGACTTTGGATCGCGCATGATTTGGGTAATCGGGATGCTCTGAATAGTCGTCGGGCGGCGGCGGCAGGTCGCCTATCGCCATGCGCACGGTTGCCTGGTTCGGCGACTTTTGAAGAAGCGGCACGATTGCCGAGACGTCCTTTCGGACCCCGATCATCAGAAAGCGCCCCCGACGTTGGGCAAGTCCGAAGTCGAGTGCCGAGGTGAAGAACCGATAGATGCGATAGTCCGGAAGCTGGTCGTCGACATAGTCGATGAGCTCGCGCCCCCGTTTCTGACCGAAAGCCAACACGTTCTCAAAGAGGAAGGCTCGTGGCGCGACCTCCCTCACGAGCCGCGCGTACTCCCTCACCAAATCGTTTCGTCCGTCTGCGACAAGATGGGCGCCCCGCCTCTGCTTCGAGAAGCCCTGGCATGGCGGCCCGCCGCTGAGAATGTCGACTTCGGTGAGCCCGGCATTGCGGAGCAAATCAGATCCGCGAAGGGATCGCGCGTCGGCGACGGCGGCGTGATCGCCGATGTTATGCCGATAGGTCGCGATCGCATTCGTGTCGAGATCGAAGGCGTGCCGGACGGAAATGTGAGCCTGCAAGAGCCCGAGAGACATGCCACCCGCACCAGAAAACGCCTCAATGGCCGTCAGCTCGGCCGCAGCGGCCAAGCCGGCGGACACACCGACAGCAGATCTGTCGCCGGGACCTTCACCGGCCATGGCCATATCCATCAGTTCTTTCCAGCTTTTGCTGCCACCAATGATTGGGGCTTATGACCTCCATGGATCGCAGAACAATCTATGGATCACAACTCGATGCCGCGCATTAGGAAAGGATACAGTTTATTCAATCCTATCGAGCCGTGTGGCTTTCTAGGCTCACCCATGAATTGCGGATTGGCCGGCGCCTAAACTTCCGGCCCGGCAATCCCCGTACACATTGTCGAAAGGGGATCATCGCCGTGGATAGTGCCGTCCCCAAGGATTGATTTGCTGATCGTATTCGACCTTGATGCTCCGACTTCAAAGGAATGGATATGGGTGAAGCAAAGCGAAAACTGAATCGGTTCCTCGGGCCCATCCGTGCCGTTTTGACCTACCGCGAAGCCACGCCGATCCTGGCCTTCCAGATCATCGGCGATGAGCCTGAAGTGCCCGGGTTTGCACTGCATGAGCTTGCCGCCCTCGGTGCGTTTCCAGATATCGGCGAGGATCGCATCCCAGCGACCGAATTTCCCAAGATCGACGATCTCATGGTGACGGATACCGACAGCCTGATCGGTCGCGAGGGTGACTGGGCGGTTCTGGATACCGGATCGGGTTCGATCGGCTCGATCATCGACGGCATCGAGTTCACCAACACGTACACGGCTCTCCCGGCGCTTCCGGGCTGGTTCATCCGTTCGGATTCGCCCGAGGTTCTGGTCGGGATACGCGACTACAGCTTCGTCTTGGATGGCGGGCTCGTTCTCGACGATCCCGTCCCCTTCATGCGTCGGCATGTCAGAACGGGCGGTGCGCTGTCTTACCGGGGCGGCGAGGCCATCACGCTTCAGACGGTTCGACTGACGCCACTGCTCGGCGAAGTCGGCGGCCGTGACCACGCCGAGCACATCGCTGTCCTGGCGAACGCGATCATCGCGTCGAACGAGACGGACTGCCGCGTTCTGGCGGATGCGATCTTCTTCCAGCGCTGCATGAGCGACCCGCAGGGCATGTTGGGCGACCCGACCCAGTCTGAGGCCATGGCGATGACGGCACACAAATCCGTCGCTAGCATCGTGCGGCTTCTGCCGTGGATGGAAGGTCTCAAGTCCTTCGCCAAGGAGCTTCGCTTTCCGATCGGCATCTGGCTGCCTCGGGAGGCCAGCGATCCGTTGGTCTGGTCTCGTTTCGGAGAGGCTTTCGCCGCCCTGGCCCGCGCCGGGCACACAATCGATGAGAGCGCGCCGATGTGGCGCATCTACGCGCGCACCGACAACCCCGAGGGGCGCGCGGTGCAGTCTGAAGCAGAAGCCTTCCTCGACCGCGGCCAGCAGCTCGCCGGCGGCATGATGCCCGGCGGCACGATGCGCCTGGTGCGCGTGCTCGACACCAACTTCCTCGCCTTCATCGACACTGACGCAACATACGAGATCGTCGCATGGCACTGACCGACTTCGAAGCCCTCCTTCAACCCGAGTATCAGCCCTTCGCGGTCGCCGCGATGGTCATGCTCGGCCTCGTCCTTTTCGAGGGCTTGGCTGTGCTGCTGGGTTTTTCCGCCCTGAAGGCAGGCGACCCCGACATCGACGTCGATTTCGGCGACAGCTTGGCGGGTGCTCTCATGAGCTGGGTCAATCCCGGCCGCGTGCCTCTCCTCGTCCTGATCATCGCCTTCCTGGCCGCGTTTTCAGCCACAGGCTTCGTTCTCCAGAGCTTCCTGCTGGCTCAGGCGATCAATTTGCCGACGGCAATCGTCGCGATCTGCGCGGCCACCATTGCTGTTCCGCTGTCGAAGCTCGCCTCACGCGGCATCGCCGCAATCATCCCGCGTGACGAGACATATGTCGTTTCGCTCGACCTGCTGGTCGGCCGGCATGCCGTGGTCACGCTCGGGCCGCTCGATCAGGGATCGGCAGGGCGTGTCCGCGTGCTCGACAACCACGGCAACTGGCATTTCCTGCCAACAAAGGCCGCGCAGGGCCAGGCGGATATCCCAACCAACGCGAAGGTCATTCTCGTCGACCGAGACGGGGGCACCTTCTTCGCGGCCGCGCTTCCCGCTGACTTCATCAACATCAACTGACACCAACCAGGGCCCATCATGACCATCGGCATTCTCATTCCCGCATTCATCACGCTCGTTGCCATCCTCGGCATCGGCTTCATCCTGGCGATGCTCTACAAGCGCTCGACGCGCGACACGGCATTCGTGCGCACCGGTCTCGGCGGCAAGAAGGTCGTACTCGACGGCGGTGCGATCGTGCTGCCGATCTTCCACTCGGTCGCGAGCGTCAACCTGAACACGCTTCGCCTCGAGGTCCGTCGTGGCGAGTCCGACGCCCTGATCACCAAGGATCGGCTGCGTGTCGATATCGGCGCCGAGTTCTACGTCCGCGTCCAGCCGGAAGCCGGCTCGATCGCGCTGGCAGCCCAGACCCTGGGCGATCGCACCAACGACGCCGACGAGCTGCGTCAGCTGATCGAGGCCAAGTTCATCGACGCACTGCGCTCGGCGGCTGCGACGATCACTCTCAGCGATCTCCAGGAGAAGCGGACCGATTTCGTGAAGGCCGTCCAGGAGGCAGTTGCTGCCGACCTGCAGTCGAACGGCCTGGAGCTCGAAAGCGTCTCACTGACGCGCCTCGATCAGACCGACATCCGGTTCTTCAACGAGACGAACGTGTTCGACGCCGAAGGCCTGACCGCTCTGACGCGCATCTCCGAACAGCGCCGCAAGGAGCGCAACGAGGTGAAGCGCGACACCGAAGTCTCGATCGCCGAGAAGGATCGCGAGGCAACGGAGCTGAAACTCGGGCTGGAAAAGCAGCAGACGGAAGCGACGCTCAATCAGAAGCGCGACATCGCCAACGCCACTTCCAAGACCCGGTCGGAGGTCGCCCAGAAGGAAGCCGAGGCCCGGCAGGCCGAGGAAGAGGCCCGGATCAACTCCGAGCGGACGGTCGCCGAGCGTGAAGCCGATGCGCGCCGGGTGAGGGAGAGCGCTCAGATCAATGCCGAGCGCGAGGTTCGCATCGCCGCACAGGAGCGCGACATCGCGATCTCGGAGAAGAGCGAAGAAGAATCGCGCGCCAGGGCCAAGGCTGACGAGGCTCGTGCGCTCGCGGTTGCGGCGGAGGAAAAGGTCGCCACGGCCAAAGCCGTCGAGATCGCCGACCGCACCAAGCGCATCGCCGTCATCGCCGCCCAGCAGGAAGCCGAGACGCAGGCGACTGCGGTGACGGTCGCTGCGACCGCGGAGAAGGAGGCTGCCCAGAGCCGCGCTGAAGCGATCGAGACCATCGCGAGTGCCAACGCGAATGCGGCCAAGACCGAGGCGACGGGTATCCGCGAGAAGGGCCTGGCCGAGGCCGAGGCGCTGACCGCCATCAACACTGCGAAGAACGCGATCGGCGACAACGTCATCAGCTTCGAGCTGGCGCGCGAGCGCATCCGGATCGTTCCGGAGGCCATCGCCCAGGCTGTGAAGCCGATCGAGAACATCAAGGAGATCCGTATCTTCGACACCGGCGGCATGCTGGGCCGCGGGAACGGCGATGGCGGTGCGAGCGGCGTCGGGACGGGCGAAGGCTTGGCCGGACAGCTGCTCACCTATCAGGCCAACAAGCCGGTCCTGGACCGTGTTCTGAGCGAGGCCGGCTTCACCGGCGGCGATAACGCCATCGATACGCTCGTCGCTTCGGTGAACGGATCGGGCGCCGCGTCCAAGGCGGCCCCTGCGCCGGCCGCTCCCGCACCGACGGCGCCTGCCCAGGTGCGCTGATCGGCTTCGAGCCAAATCACGAAAAGGGGCCCGGCAGCAATGCCGGGCCCTTTCTGCTTCGCCTGTCAGATTGCGTGTGTCGCCGCAAAGTGCCTGATTGCGGCCCGATAGGCCTTGGGCGTGAACACCGATCGATGACGCCTGGGCAGTTGGCCGTTACGGTCGAAGGGGTCGTCTTCGACGTGCCAGATCGAATGACCGCCCGTAGCGATGTAGCGCAGAACGAAGTCGAACTTGCTGCCGTTGGTGCCACACCGGAAGCAGTGGTAGCGACCGCCGGCGTCGAACCGCAAAGACGGCGTGCGATCCTGCTGGCCGCAGCGCATGAAGAAGCTCGGGTTGGAGGCCTGGCGCGGAGGCGTGATTCCCAGGCTCCCGATCACGACCGGCCAGGGCAGGGCATCAATGCGAGCCAGATAGGCTTTCGAGATCCGCGGCACAGTCAGCCTTTCAAGATCCCGCCCCGCCTTGCGGCAGGTCGCCATGGGCGACCTCACCTCCAGGCCCGAGGGCCGGAAAAGAGACGTCTCCGAACCAGGAGCCGGAGGGGCGGGACCGCTCCTGGTCCCTGAGTTTGCCGAGGACACGCCGCCGGCCGTCTGTAAATACTGTAGGCTTCCCGGTGATCTGAGGCCACCGAATCGGTCAATCGATCCGTGGATAGTGCGAACGGCTCCCCTGCATTCTTCTGATCCGCACATGCACTCAAATCGGATTGAGTGGATCTGCTTAAGGCTTCTTGCTTGCCTCCTCGGTATGGTGAATGGGCGGGCTGCCTACCAAGGCGGCCAATCTGACCGAGGATTCGATGAGATGACCCAGGCGACACCGAGCAAGTTCGAGTACGATGTCGTCGAGCCGGTCGTTTACGACGGCACTTGGTACCGCAGCCGCAACGAAGCGAAGTGGGCTGCCTTCTTCGATCTGGTGAAGTGGGACGTCGCGTATGAGGAGGTGCGCACCGGTATCTGGTGGCCAGATTTCACCTTCTCAGGCCCCAGCGATCGCAAGATCTTCGCCGAGGTCAAACCCATCAACCTGGAAGCGGGCTGGCCTGACGATTCCAGCAAGGTGATCATGCAGGAGAAGCTCATCCTGAAGATGCGAGACGCTCTTCAGCGCGGCCTGTGCGACGAGGCGATCCTCCTCCCCAAAACTGCCACCAACTTCCGATGGGAGGGCCATGGTGTGATCGGGCTGAGGCTGTTCCCCGAACCCCGCGAGGAGCGATCGGGCTTCGCGAGAGATTGGGAACACCTCAACCTTCGCATTCTGAAGGACGGCTCGTACGAATACGATGCCAAGGATGCGCCGCCGATGGCCCGCGATATGGACTGGTTCGAGAAGCGCAACGCCCACAGCGGACGTTTCAGTCGAGCGGGCACAAAAGAGGTGAAGGCTCTTTGGGCTCAGGCCAACGCGCGGGTCCTGAGCCTGCCGGTCGTCCCGGAGGCACCGACCGAGGTTACGCCGTCACCCGCGCCCTGATGACCTCACGGCGAGGGTGACGGCGCCACGACTTCCTTGTGGCGCGCTTCGTCGATGACGAAATTGAATTCGCGCAGGCCATATTCCTCCTTCGGCACGATGAACGTGCGCTCCTCGACCGCGGGTCCATCGTGCCGCTCGCGCTGCCCGCCCAGAGTGGCGATGCAGGTCACGTCACCGTCGTCGCGTCCGATCGCCGAGATCACCACCCACTTGTCGACCGTCGCCGCTGCGAAGGCTTCCTCCCGGAGCTTGCGGCTGTCAGCCAGCCCGAGCACCTCGCCGGTCGCCGCCATGAACTCGTGCGGCAGCCATTCGACAAGGGTCTTTCGGGCGCGATTCACTTCCATGGTCGTGAAGAAGGCTTGGAACGTCCAGGCGACCTTCGCCCACTCGCAATCCTCTTCGTACCAGCCGCCCTTGTTGCGCAGGGCAGGGTGGACGAGCGCATTGGCCTTGGCATCGAGCTTGAAGCCGCCATGACGGGAGGTGCCGTATGAGACGACGCCAGGACCGTAAATGGTGCCGCTGTCGGCCTTGCCCCACGGCGTCGACTTGCCGATCTCGCTTCCGAACATCTCTTTGCGGTCGAGCGCCCGTAGCTCGACCGTATGGAGATGCATCAGCCGAGTCGTCTCGCGCGCATCTCCCAGATCGGACAGGAACGGATGGACGGCATGCCACTCATCTGCGCGATGAAAACGACCGCCGAGCTCATGGATGGCGTAGGCCGGATCCCGGCGATTGTTGAGCTCGACGATCCGCAGATGCCGGCCGCTCGCCTCATCCTTCGATTCCTCGACGACAGTGAACTGGTCGGGCTTCATCGATCTCGATCCGTCCTCAAGAGCGGGCTGGCCGCTGTTTGGTCTTTTCGGATGCCGCGGCGATGATAATGGCAACCGTTCAGCGAATCCTACATCACGCCTTTGCAAGTCAGATGAGCCAGCCCCAGCCCGAACCCGAACTCAAGATGTGGCTTGCCGTCCGGACGGACCTGCCCTTGTCTCGTGGGAAGCTCGCGGTGCAAGCGATGCACGCTGCCGGATGGCTGCACCTGGTCGTTGCGCGCGACAACCCGCAGCTCCTGGAACGCTACCTCGCTGACGCGATGCCGAAGATCAGTGTTCGTGTCGATACCGCGGCCGCGCTTGATCGCGTCGAAGCTGAAGCGAAGCAGGCAGGCATTCCCTGTTTCGTCGTCACCGATGCCGGCCGGTCCGAGGTCGAGCCCGGGACACGCACGGTCTGTCTGTTTGGGCCCGCCTATCGCGACGACTTACCCGCCTTCCTGAAGCGCCTGCAGACCCTGAAGGACAAGGAATGATCGATCTCCCACCCTTGATCGAGGCCGTCCTGCAGGGCGCCGACACAGCCGATGCGGCGATGTGCCGACTTCTGTTTCACGGCACATGCGAGGAGTTCGACCTGCCGCCGACGGGTGGAGGCTATGACGGCATGGTCTGGACAGCTGAGAGCCCGTTCATCGCCCAGACCTACATCCCGGTCGCCGGCCTCGAGGCCTATGTGTCAGCTCCTGACGGATGGCGCCTGGCTGACGGTATCAGGCCAGGGCGCGGCAGCTTCTGGATGGATTTCGCCGTCGATAAGCTGGGGCTGGCCTATGAAGATGTCGACTGGGATCCGCACGGCGATGCGCGCTCCTGGTCATTCAAGAAGGGATGCCGGGTCACTTATGGGGAAGCCTTCGAGGCGCTGCGAGCCATGGGCTACGTCTTCACCAACGATCTCGCAGCGGTGCGGCAGCAGACGATCGCGGGCAAGGTCGTCACGATGCCGGCGGACTGGTCGATACCAGGCCGTTTGCTCATCTGCGTGAGAGATCCGGCCTGGAAGCTGCTCGACATTTCGACAGGCGAAAGTGATCTCACCCAGCTTCAGTACCATGACGTCGATCGCTTCCGCGATGCGGAGTCGGCAGGCTACGACGGCGTGATCATCGACGACTTCGCCCAGAGCTCCGTGATCGGAAACATCGGCCACCGGTCGATTGGACTGTTCCCTGCGACTGCGGCCCGGCTCGAATGGGCTCAGATCGCTGCAACATCGACGGCGGCGTCTACCGACTACCGGCGGTCCTCCACTGACGAGTTCGATAGCCTCCACGCGGGCATCTCGATGAGGCCTGCTCCTGCGCTCTGAAGCCTTCAGGCTGCACGATCGATAACATGTGCGCCGGGGATCGCGGCTGGAGCATGATTGCCGCCTGCCGAGGCCCGGCATAGGATTCGAAGAGTGTTTCGGTAGGGCAGGCCCGAATCGAGACCAATCCTTGGGCGCGCCGGTGCAGCACCGCAAAATCATCCACGTCGACATGGACGCGTTCTTTGCGTCGGTCGAGCAACGCGACAATCCCGACCTGCGGGGCAAGCCCGTCGCTGTTGGCGGGCTTGATCGCCGTGGTGTCGTGGCTGCCGCGAGCTATGAGGCGCGCCAGTTCGGTGTCAGATCGGCCATGCCCTCGTTCAAGGCTCGCGGCCTCTGCCCCGAGCTGATCTTCGTTCCCGTGCGGCATGACGTCTACCGCGAGATCTCAGGCCAGATCCGGGAGGTTTTCGCCGAATACACGCACCTGATCGAGCCCTTGAGCCTGGATGAGGCCTATCTGGACGTCACAGACAACATTCCAGGCATTCCCTATGCCTGGCAGGTGGCCAAGGAGATCCGCGCCAAGGTGTTCGAGCGGACGCAGCTGACCTGCTCGGCCGGCGTCTCCTTCAACAAATTCCTGGCGAAAATGGGCTCCAGCCAGCGCAAGCCCAATGGACAGTTTGCCATCACCCCAGACGAGGGAGAGGCCTTCGTCGCTGCCCTGCCGATCGGCAAGTTCCACGGCATCGGCCCGGTAACCGCAGCCAGGATGATCGAGCTCGGGATCCACACTGGTGCGGATCTTCGTGAGAAGTCCCTGCCTTTCCTGCAGCAGATGTTCGGTAAGTCGGGCTCGCACTTCTTCGACATCGCGCGAGCCATCGACAACCGGCAGGTGACACCCGATCGCATCCGCAAGTCCGTCGGCGCCGAGAACACCTTTGGCACGGACATCTTCGAGATCGACGACCTGATCGAGCAGGCCGAGCCATTGATCGACAAGGTCTGGCGACACTGCGAACGACACGACACGCGCGGCCGCACCGTGACCCTCAAGGTCACCTTCGCCGATTTCCAGCAGATCACGCGCAGCCGGAGCATGAACTCAATGATCGAGAGCCCGGCGGTGGTCAGGCAGCTGACGCACGAGCTGCTGCGATCGCTGTTCCCATTGCGCCTGGGCATCCGCCTTATCGGCGTGACACTTTCGTCGCTGTCGACGGAAGACGAGCCTGCGGGTAACCAGCTGGCGCTCGCGCTATAGCCAAGTGGCAGCATGATATCGACCGTTACCGGGGCAAATTCGCCTAGGCGCTTCCGCCTGTTTCGCGGCCTGGCGCTCCCCAAAGAGGATGTCGATCGGGCCGTTGAGACCCTACTCCAGCGGGGTCATCAACCGCAGCTCGCAAAACGCGAGGTCTACCAGAAGCGTCTCAGCAATCGCGCCGAGATCATGCAGCTTCCCAGGATAACGCTCAAAGACATTCAAGGCAGCAATCGTGAGTGGATCCCGTCGGTTTGCGCTTGTGGTGACGAAGCAGGTGCATCCCACTACGCCTGGAAGCGCAGTGATCCCTCGCTCACTCCAATCATGATGGAAGTCGAGGTCCCTCTTCACCGGCTCGTCGTCGATGGAAACGACTTTCTGTTCAGAATTTTCTCCCGCGGCATTCCAGAGCTGGCGGGGCCTTACGTCGAGCGGATGTTCGGTCCGGCTGCTATGTCCTATGCCCGGCGGGCCTGGTCGAGGCCCAGAGGTGATGAGGAGCGCATGGCCTTATGCGAACTCGCAATTCTCGATCCTGAAGTCGTTGCCCACCACCACGCCAACAGCATCACCATCAAAGGCGGCACACAGACAGTTTTCGCGAGCGCATTCACGATCCGGCTGCCGCTAGAGGCGAACGAAATTGTTCGAGTTTGGCAGCCGACCGAGCCTGCCGCTCCTTCTCCTGAGACAGTCGATCTGAACCACTTGATCGACCACAAAGATGTAGACGGCTGACAGCGGTGCCTGTCACTGCTGATCGCTGGCGTGACTATCGCATCGCGCCGTAGGACTGGAGCTTCGGCCCGCTGCTCACAGCAGGCTCTCGATACCCTGGCCTGAGCTGAGGCCAGATATCGCGGCCGATCGCCGCCACATCGATCTGGGCTGGGTTCCATTCGCTCTCGCGCAGGATGCGCTTCGCCTCGGCTGCCCGGTTGAGATCGGCGATATTGAGAAGCGGGCCCGAATGCCCTCCCTGACCGTAGGATGCGGCCACGATCAGCTGGAGCTCGCGGTTCAGGCTGCCCTGAAAGCTTCCGGTCGCATCGAACGTCAGCCAAGTCCCAGTCAGGCTCAAGAAGCGTCCTGGCACGTTGATGTCGGCAGCCAGGGCATCGAGCACCCGCCGACGCGAATTGGCGAACCGGGGCACCTTGCGCGCATCCTGTTCGTCCTTCGTGACCCTGTGCCAGAGCCCGTTGCCGATCTCGATGTAGCGCCTACTGATCATTCCGTGCGGCTCCGCATGAACGGAGGAGTTAACGGCCCGCGCCTGGATGACAAGAGGCTAGCAATTGCGATCCTTAACGAAACGCATGGATATACAAATCAATCCATCCGATCCGAGAGATCAGTTCACACAGAAGGCGACGGAGCCTGCATTTGATCGGCCACTTTGGGCAGGAAATGCTTCTCGACCCAAGCGATTCCCTCAGGGGTCATCGGGCGATCAGGGACATCTCCCTCACGGCCATAGGAGGACACGCGCCAGTTTTCGATGTCATAGTACCAGGTCTGGATTTCCGTCCGGATCAAGGAGTGACGGGTGTCCTTCACGCACAGGATGCTGCCGTCGAGTGTGATGTCCAGGGCCATAGGATTTCTCAGAGCTTGGGGCCGGTCGTATCGGAAGCGGGCTCGGCATGTGGCGTCGCATCCAGTCGTTCTTCGAGGATCGCCACCAGCACCAGACCGTCTTCGGCCGACAGGGTCGGTGCCAGACCCAAAACAGCGCTGTCTGCCACCTTGCGGATCGTCGGCAGGCCGGCGCCGAGCACCTCTGAGATCATGTCGACCTGGAAGTGACTGAGCAGCGTCTTCACCAGCGCGATACCCGTCAGCGTGACCTTGCCGCGTCCGAGATCAGCCAGATCGAGCTCCAAGCCCTTCCTGACGACCTGAGGGTCGCGTCCGCGGGAGCTGGCGCCGCGCACCTTCTCGGGCCCGCGGCGATCCGCGACCGTGACGGCAGGCGGCCTGTCCTGTTTCGGCCGGGGATCGCGTGAAAGCCTCATCGGCGGCTCGATACGGCCAGACCTCACCCCGTCCAACTCAGACCTGAGCCCGGCGACGCTGGCGCCTTTGGCCAAGGCTGCGGCAATCTCCTGTTCCAGCTCGAAGCAACGCCTGACGCGCGCAATGCGAACGGCGTCCATGTACTGATGCTGCTTGACCGGCGCTGCCAGAGGCGTGTTCGATCCCGCCTTTCCGTGGCCAAGGCCCGCCTTCAGGCTGACCCGCTGCATGTTGCGCGACGAACCACGGTACATTGGAGCTATCCTCGTTGCCTGACGCTGTTCAGGGGCTGGGATTCGCTGGTGCGACGATGCCCTTGGCGATCAGGATGTCACCGATGATCGCCTGGGCAAACTCCGCCTGCTCATCGAGATCCGAACCGGCCATCGCATCGCGCGCGATCCCGTTGAGCGTGTCGGAGTCCAGATTGTCGCGAAACGCTTCAGCATCGCCGAGCCCCATCTCGTGACCATGACCGGCTGCCGCGGCAACCACGTCTTCGGGTGTCGGCTGGAAGCCGGTCTGCGCTGATGCGGGTGTCATCGTGATCTTGGTCTCCTGCGAATTGTGATCTGATCCCCTTCCAGCGCAAGGCACAACCTGGCTAGCGGGCTCGGACCTCGCATATCCACTGATCACCAATGCGCTTCTGCTCGAAATTAGTGGAAAACTCCGTGGCGAGTTAACCCTGCATGGATTGACGGGCCTGCTGTTATTGACTTGGCAAGGATTGGGAGCCGTAACTACGGCATCAGTTCTTCGCGGAGCCTACGCCTTGTCACAGACCAACGAACTTCCTCAGCCCCCGGCCCATCCTCTCGATCAGAACTGGTACGTCTACTCGGACGGCGCGCCGAAGGGCCCGTTGTCGGGGCATGAGGTCCGCAATCTGATCCAGGCTGGCGAACTGTCTGCGACCGCAGGTGTCGCCAAAGTCGGCGACGACGCGTGGCAGGAGATCAGGCAGCATGTCTTCTTCGGCCAGTTCTCCCCCATCAAGGCGCCGAACGCGCCGCCGCCGGCCTCCCCCCACCATCCCGTCACGACCAGGGTCGCGCCCGTCACCGAGGATCAGCAGGCCTACGCCGGTTTCTGGATTCGGGTGTGCGCCTATCTGATCGATTCGGTGCTCGTGACCGCCGCCTGCTATCTGGCCGGTCTGATCCTCGGGATCGTCCTCGCGGTCACCGACATCAGCGGGAGCGGTGTTCCGGTCCTCGTCGTGGTCGTGGGGCTGGCGATCTCGATCGGCTACTGGGTCGCCTTCACATCGGGCAGCTGGCAGGCTACGCCGGGGAAACGCCTGCTGGGGCTCAAGGTCATCCGAGCGGATGGTCGTCAGGTGACTGCTGGGCTGGCGCTGGGGCGTTCGCTGGCCTACGTCCTTTCGGCGCTGACGCTCTATATCGGCTTCATCATGGTGGGACTGACCGCTCAGAAGCGCGGCCTCCACGACATGATCTGCGGCACGCGGGTCGTCTACGGCAAGAACTGAGCTGACCCCGGAATTACCAGCGATACGACCCCGGCCTGGCCCTCCAGGTCGGGGTTTTCGTTTGGGTCGACTTACGCCGTCGCAAGCAGCTTGAGGGATTTCCTGATGATCACCGAGGTCGATTCCTCGGGCTCGACACCGGCCATCGCTTTTCCGACGGCCGCACTGGCCTGAGCTTGGCCGTAGCCGAGATTGACCAGCGCCGATACTGCATCGGTCGCAGTCCTGGAGCCGGCCGGCAGGCTCGCGCCGCCACTTGCGGCAAATGCCAGATCCGCACCGCCGAGCGCTGGCGCTTTGTCCTTGAGCTCGGCGCAGATGCGGGCTGCAAGCTTAGGACCAACGCCGGGCGCACGCGCCACCATCGCCTTGTCCTGAGTGCCAATTGCCGTCGCGATCTCCCCGCGCGTCAGAATGGACTGGATGCCCAACGCCACCTTGGTTCCGACCCCCTGCACGCTCTGCAGCAGCCTGAACCAGTCGCGGTCAGCCTCGTCGAGAAACCCGAACAGCCGGATGGCGTCTTCGCGGACATGGGTCTCGATCGTGAGCGCGACGACTTCACCGATTGCGGGCAGGCGAGACAGCGTGCTGATCGAGGCATTGACGAGATACCCGACACCGCCGACGTCGACGATCAGGTGATCGAACGAAACGCTCTCAACAAGTCCTTTCAGCCGACCTATCATTCCAAGGAATCCAATTCGAATCGCAGGGATCGATTCGTAAACGATAGCTTTGGATGAGCGGAAGGCGAAGGACAGTCATGGCTATCCACTACTGCGTCCGCGTCTACCCGAACGGCGAGGCCAAGTTCACCATCCGGGATGAGCCTGGCTTGGCCAATTGGCTCGACTACAACCGGAAAGCACGTCCCGGAAACACGCTGTTCGTCGACGGTGTTCTGGCAGGCCCACGCGACATTGGTGGGCTCAGCAGCCACGAGATCGAGCATGTGAGCGAGATCATAGGGCGCGAGCTCGCAGAAGGTGTCCACGATCTGTCGCGGGCGCAGGAGACCGGACCTCAGGTCGAGCGGTACGGTGGCATCACAGACCGCTGGAACGGCTATCCACCCGAGAACAGCCGATCGTCTTTCAAGCTGCGGAATCTTACCCCGCCTGCGGGCCCCTTAGGGTCGGCGCCATGAGCGGATGCCTGAGGGCGCTTCGACGACTGGCAGGGATCCAGCAGAGGGATGAGGAGCGCACTCTCGCGTCTGCTGTCCATCAGGAAATGAGGTACGTCCTCTGGGTAGACGTATCCCTCGCGGTCGCCTTTGCGATGGTCGTCGGCTCAGCCCTGATCTTCGTCAGGTACTGACCGATCAATCTGCCAAACGCCGCCTGAGTTCGGCGAGATCGCTGTGAAGCATGCTCGTGCTGGATCGCAGGAGCGCGGCAGTCGTCGGGTCGCATGACCCCATCGGGAAACTCTTCGCGTGAGCCTCCTCCTGCTCGTTCATCAGCCTCATGGCCGCAGCGATGAACTTGCCGTCCTTCTTCTTGACGATGGCGTTCATCAGCTGGACCCGGTAGGCGACCGGCTGCGAGATGCCGCAGGCCCTATGCGTGGCTTCCATCACGCCGTGCGAGTGCGCGATCGTCTTGATCAGATCGTCGATGGCCTCCTGCGCGTGTGCGCAGGTCATCGTGAAGGTCGCGGCAGCAGCAAGCAGCAGTGTTCGCATATCGGTTTCCTGACTTGGATCGGAATTCCTTATAGCGTCGGGCCTGACGGATCGGTTAGCCGATTCGCTGAAATTTTCGGGGACGAGCGTTTTCCGTCATCTCCCCTTTCAAGGATCCGGGTTAGGTCCAAATGGATCACGATAACGGAGCAGGACTTCCACGATGTTGAGTTTGGGTTGGCTGGAGCGCAATGGCGCCGGCCTGATCGCGCATGATGAGGCGATGTCCGATCGCGCCCGTGTCTTTGTTCTGGATCGCTGGATCGAGCGCGATGAAGAGCGCGCGCGCGAGCTGGCTGCCCTCGCCGAGGTCTCCTTCGATGACTGGGTCCAGAAGCGCGGATGGCGCGCGCCGAGCGACCTGACCAATGCATGCAAGTTCGCCAGCCTGTTTGCGAAGCTGATCTTTGGTGGCTCGATCGCGGGCAATGAGAAGCACCAGTTCAATCTGATCAACGGACGCATCGTCGACCTGACCGCCGGCTCGTCTGGTCTGGCCGGGATGAAGGGCGCCTATCGGCACGACCCCATCTTCTTCGGGAACGACGACCATCTCGCCTCGCTGGTGAGCTGCATGCCGCGCGTTCGGGAATGGGCCGACGATTTCACCATGACCCACGCTCCGTCGAGCTGGATGGCGCCGGCCAAGACGCGTCACGGGCAATGGGAGCTGCGTGTCGGGTGGCGCCGCGGCGGCCGGGAAGAGTTCAGCCTCGATTTCACCAGCGAAGCCGCGCGCGACCTGGCCCTGGCGCAGGTGGGTGAAGCTCTGGGGGCCGGACCGGCGCCTGATGGCAAGGGCCTTCGCCTGGATGGGCGGCTTTTGACGCCCGAGGAATTGGCCGTGCATCTGGATCCTGACACGGTGATCAGGGTCTCTCCGAGTTGTGCCAAGACCGCCGCCATGATGCAGGCCATGGGTGTCGACACCGGGCCCGTGACCGATTGTTTTGACCGCAAGGTTGCTCGGCGCGGCGCATCTGCATTCGCCGGCGACTTCATGTCCGCCGAGATCGCGGCGAGCCGATAGGGATGGGGCAACAACCGCACTGTCGATCTGATGAAGAGAGCCTGGCGGTTGTGACAACCTGCTCCAGCCGCAAGGCCTTCACGCCAGAGCCCGGACTTGAGGGTCGATCTCTGGCACCAGGCTCGCTCGATCTGGTCGGATCGGAATGGCTGCGTCGCATCAATGAAGCCAAACCAGTCTGTCGCGCAGCGGATCTCTACAAGGGCAGGGGGTTCAGCTACGCGACCAGGGCAGCCGGCAGCGGTCGCCTTTTCACGATCTCGGCCGGTCTGGGCTTTCTTCACCCCGACGAGGTCGTCCCCTCGTATGGGCTGACGGTGTCAGCCAGCGGGGCCGACGACGACATCTTCACCAAGGTTCGGGCGCGGCGAAGTCCTGCGGCCTGGTGGGCCGTGGTGAACCAATCGCGCTACTCGTCACCGCTGCTGGAAGCCTTCGCAGGCACAGGGCTCGTCCTGATGGCTGTCTCGGCGCCCTATCTCAACATGATCACACACGACCTGCAGTCGCTGACAGAAAGCGACCGCGAGCGCCTTCGTATCTTCTTGCCCGGGTCGCACCCTGTCGTCCCTGCAGGCTTCGAGGTCAATCTGATGCCTTACGACGAGCGGCTCAATCATCCGTCGAGTCCATTGCGCGGGCCACTCACAGATTTCGCTCCCCGTGCCGCTCTGGCGTTCACGCGTTCGATCCTGCCGGACATGCCGACGGCGGGACCGACGGCGCACGCTGAGGCGGTATCCGACTGGCTCGCCGAGGTCGTTGCAAGCGAAAGCGCTGCCCTGCGCCCCTGAGTGCGCGATCGGTAACATTTCCAGCTCTAGCCACACAATGTGCGCGATCGGTAACAATCTCTGACCTTGGGCCGATTGGGCGCGATCGGTAACATTTTTGCTCTAACCGCTTGATGTGTGCGTTCGGTAACATTATAGATGGTTAAGCCCATTTGTTACCGAGCGCACACATGACTGATGCCATTCGCAACGCTGAGCAATTCGGCAATCTCATCCGGGATCGGCGCCGGGCCGCCGGCATCAACCAGGACGAGCTCGCGGCGCGATGCGGTGTCGCTCGGCGCTTTATCATCGACCTCGAGGCTGGCAAGCCGACCTGCCAGATCGGGAAGGCACTGACGGCTGCGGTCGAGCTCGGTATCCGCTTCGGCGACATCGCGACACCCGATCATAGCGCGAATGTGCTGCCAGACGAGACCATCGATGAGGACGATGATCTCTCTCATGTCCCGAAATTCTGAAGGGCAGGCCCATGGTCGATATCTTCTATGAACGCACGAAGGTCGGTCGGGTCGACACGGGCTCGGGCCAGGCTCAGCTCATCTATGACCCTGCCTGGATCTCCAGGTCCGGATCATTTCCGATTTCGCTGCGCATGCCCCTGCGCCCCGAGCCGTATGAGCATGGGCTCGTCATCACCTGGCTCGCCAACCTGCTGCCGGAATCGCATCTCCAGGAGATCGGCCAGGCGATCGGTGTCTCGCCCCAGGACGTTCTCGGCCTGCTGAAGTCGCTCGGCCGCGATACCGCCGGCGCGCTGGCTATCGACAAGCCGCGCGAGCAGGGAGACGAGTTTCGCGTCGTCGAAACCGAGGCAGAGCTGGAGCGCATCATCACCGAGCTGCCGCGGAAGCCTTTCCTGGTCGGAGAGGAGGGGGTCTCGATGTCGCTCGCTGGCGTCCAGGAGAAGCTCGCTGTCGCCGTTGTCGACGGGCGGATCGCCATCCCGGTCAAGGGAACGGCCTCGACGCATATCCTCAAACCGGACTCGCTCAATCTCAAGGGCAGCGTCGCCAACGAAGCTTTCTGCCTGAGCCTGGCCAAGGCTGTGGGCATCGAGACGTCGAAAGTCACCACCGGCGTCGCGGGGAAGCGCTCGTACCTACTGGTCGAGCGCTACGATCGCCTCGCCACGAAGTCCGGCATCCGCAGGATCCATCAGGAGGACCTGTGTCAGACGCTGGGCTTCCTGCCCAAGGACAAGTACGAGTACACAGGGTTCGGCAGAACGGGGCCGGGCATCGTGGCTCTGTTCAACGCTGTCGAGAGCCGGGTCTCGCCGGGCGAAAGGCTGAAGCTCCTCGACTACCTGATCCTCAATGTCCTGGTCGGCAACACGGATGCCCACGCCAAGAACTATTCTCTGCTGATCGGTGCGGGTGGTTCGGCCAAGCTCGCGCCGCTCTATGACGTCCTTTGCGCCGAGATCTACAAGCACGTGACGCGCAATCTGCCGCAGCGCATCGCCGGCAGAACCACAGGCGCTGACCTGACCGGCACCGACTGGATCCGGCTGGCGCGCGATGTGGGGCTCAATCCCCAGCGGACACTCGATCGCGTCGACGAGCTTGCCAGCCTGGTCTCACTGCGCGCCGACGAGGTGCGCGACGAGGTCGCTGCCATGCCGACCGGCGGAAGCAATCTCCTGGATCAGGTCTGCTTCGAGACCAAGAAGCGCACCAAGCGCATCCAGCGGCAGCTTGAGACCAGGGACTTCTCAACGGCGCCGAGCGCTCGCGACTGGTCGCGCAAGCGCAAGGTCGATGCCTGAGGTCGGAAGCCTCAGGCGGCATCCTGGGCGATCAGCGAGGCCAGCAGCGCAGCCGTGACCGGCATCTTCCGGCGAAGCAGAGCCGGCGTTGCCTCCGCGACGAAAGCAGCCTGAAGGCGCGCCCAGTTCGTCGCGATCGCGCGCCATTCCGGCGACAGTTCTGTCATCTCCAGCATCCTCTCCTGCCACTCGGGGAAGCGGCGAAGCAGGAGGACGCACCGGCGAAGGTCATCGGTATCGAGCGGATGGCTGGCCTTCACCCATCGCCCGGTCATCCAGCCGAAAATGGCGGCCGAGGAGTTGCCGGTCTCGCCGTTTTCGAGCCAAAGCCTCTGACGCTCCTCGGGTGTTTGCCCGTGGTCAAAGCTGTCATCCTGGGCCGCTGTCCGGCCTTGACCCATGAGCAGCTTCTTGCCGCCGCAGCCGGGGCAACGCAGCGCCTCCATGATCCCGACGAATTCGTGGACCGGCATGGGCTCGAAGGGCATCTGCATGAGCGTGTCGCAGGACGCGCAGCGCATCTGCATCGGGAAGCGCGGCGGACCAGGTTCGGGTTGTTTGTCCATGGGCCAATTTCATCTCGATTCAGAAGATCAATCCTATACCAAAAGCATCCAACAATCATGAATGGTGGATTGAGAGCAGGCCGCAATTCACAGAAACCGTTGCCAGTCCTATGATCCGGATCGCTCATTCGGATCTTGATCGTGCTCGAACTGCGCCATTCCAAACGCTATCCCAATCGAGCGCTTCTGGTGTTCGATCAGCAGACGATTGCCGGCCGGCACAACATGGCAGGGATCGCCATCGTCGTGATCGGGGCCGACTATGTGGAGTTTGCTCTCGTTGCTGCTCCTCCAGCCTATCGCTCGATCATCGAAACGCGTGGCTGGATCGATAGCAGCAAACCTCAGACGGCATCGGCGCTGCTCAAACTGGCGCGCGCCAGCATCATGTCACTCAAGCAGCCGACCAGCGCACTTCGGGAGGCCGGGATCGTGCGGAGTGAAGGGGCCGGCGCCGCCGAACCACTCGGCTTCGATCCCGAGGACGAGACCGATATCGCCAAAGCTCGGGCAGCCTATCTCGCTGAATTCGATGCCCTGGGCTTGGCGAAATTCCGCGCGCAACTCGATCAGAGAGCCCTGGCAACGTTGGCGCACGTCGCTTCACCCGAGGGCTGTCACTACGGGACGCTCGCGGGCCGTCAAGATGCGGCGCGCGCGAGCAGGTTCATTGCCTTCTGCGACCGCTTCCCCATGCTCAGTGAGGCGATGCTGCGGGATTCCTACTTCAGCGGCCTCATCACGGAACGTGGCAACGCCATCGACGCGCTGAATCGGCGATACTCGTTCAAGCCCAGCATCCAGACTGCCAACTGGACTGCCGGACACCTGCGCACGCTGGGGCGCGCGCACTGGCCCATCATAGGACTGGGCGATGCCAGCGCCATGCTGCGCATGTGCTCCGCTGTGCCCCACAACTGGATTCCGACCACACTCGATGAGGCCAGAGCTGCAATCCCGTTCGCAGATGTGATGGGCAGCCTGACAACGGGCAAGGGCTTCGGGGCTCCCCACGATTGGCGGATCCATGCAAGCCCGCTGCGACATCCAGCCCCCGACCGCCTCTTGGCGCGCATCGGCGGGCGCTGGAGAGAGGGCTATGATCGCCTATCTGGGATCATCGGGCAGGACTTGAACCGCTTCGCCAGTCTCGCCTCCTGGATTGCAGATGCCGGCATCGATTTCCGCAGGAGGGTCCATATTCCAGCACTATTCCGGACCGTCGCCCCCAATTATCAACTCGACATTCCGGTATCCGCGTCCGATTGCCTGGGCTTAGTCAATTCTTCCACCGGTGCGCAGGCGCTCAGACTCTTTTGTGGAAACCTCGACCTGTTCCAGCTTGCCCAACTGTCAGCCGATTGGCATCGCAGGGTGCAAGGGCGCAACCTCGGCTTCGATACCGGCATCGAGGCCCAGTGGCAGGGCCTGACATCAGATTACCTCACCAAATCGGGCTCGATCATCGTCGTCCCCCTGACCACGATCTCCGAGCTCAAGGATGAAGGTCGCAACGGGGTCGATGGGACCGGTATGCCGGGACTGTTCCACTGCGTTGGCACTTATGCGCCACAGTGCAGCTCGGGCTTCAGCAGCATCGTCTCGATCCGCCGCCTGGACGAGGAGGGCAGGCAGATTGAGCGACTTGGAACGGCCGAGATCAAGCGCAAGGGCGAGATACTCGCCGTACAGCAACATCGCGGATTCGATAATGCCGATCCCGAACCAGCGTCTCACCAAGCGCTGACGGAATACCTCGACGCGATCAAGCTGGGGCAGATCGCCGTGAACATCGATGCCTTGAAGGATGTCGGTACCACGAAGCATGCAGTGCCGGTGGGCGACAGCTTCATGAATATCTGCCTGCAAACGTGCGGCTATGACTGGCGAGACACCGAGCGTTTCAACAAGGAATTCGAGTTCTGGAGGCCGCTACTGCCTCGCCCATTGCGGCATTTCTCGCCCGAGGATTTCGGCCGGTATTGCGCTCAGGACTGCGGCATTACCGATTTCCTGAAGGCCAAAGCAGCTTGATCAGGGGGCCGGCGTGCTGCCGCGGCGGCCGATCTCGTCTCGCACGCTCTGCCAGGCGTTCGTCAGCTCCCGATCGCGCGATGCCACCGACCCGGTCATGAAGCCCAGATAGAGCGCTTCGCCATCGAGCTCGTCGTTGCTGAGATCGCCGAGATCCGTCGTCAGCTTCTGCAACGCTCCTCGCCGAGCGACCGGATCCCGCGTTCCGGACTCAAGGATCTCTGCGCCGATGGCGTCAGCGCTGGTCCTGAAATCGTGCATGCAGGTGGGATCGTAAACGCAGAAGCGCAGGCGGTTCACGTTATCCTCATGAGGGGCAAACGAGACGCCCGACATGTTCAGCCCGCTGACCTCGGCGAACGCTGGCTTCTTCATGATGCCGTAGACCGGCTGCCGGAACCACGCCATCAGCTTCTTCGGGTTGGCGACGGCCTTATCGGGCACGCCCAGCGAGGAAGCCACCGAGCGGCATATCGCGTGGGTCATCGGCCCGCTTTCGTCGAAGGCACATCGTCCCTGGTCGACGTATTGGTGTCGCAGCCGGCCAGCCTCCTCTAAAGCACCCATCACCAGGTCGGCGGCGCTGATGCCTTCGCGCTTCCCTTGTGCCTCGAACGACCGAGCGGCTGCGACGTTGCCGATCTCCGCCAGGACCGCCGCGTGCATGTCGGACAGGGACTGCATCATGCGGTTCCTGTCCTGCGTGAGCTCGCGCACCGCAGCCTCGACCTCGTCTGCCGCCTTCGCGAGATCTGGCCTCATCTCGCGCGCAACCGACTCGGACGTCTTCCCGATGAGGTCATAGAACGCCCCGTACCGCGCCAGCCTCATCTCGGCTTGGCAGAAGGCCTTATGCTGGGCATCTCGGGACACGATGGCAGCCTCGGCGTCCTGGCGGAGGCGCGCTTTGAGCTCAAGGGCAGCAGTCATCGATTTGTCCCCGCGGGTGCTCACCTTCGCATCAAGCGGCGCTACCACGAATGGCACAATTGCGCCGAGGCTGCATGTCCCTGGCGAAGCGCTCACTCGTTGCCCGAAGGCAACGGCGAAAACCCTTGCCGCATCTCGGCCGCGCGCCGGATTGCGCGCTCCTGGAGCGCGAGTTCTCGCTCACCAGCATCGTGACCCGATCGGTCAATCTTCACGACCGTGGTCGTCCCACACAGGCTGCAGCCGGCAAGGTGCTCTCCGCAGAGCACGCAGACGTGGTCACTGTCGGTGATCATCGCTGGCATTGGTTCTCCTCCCTCAAATGAAACGGCCAGCCCGCGCACGTTGGCGAGGGCTGGCCTGGGATGTCTCAGATCTGCAGAGCGGTGATCAGGCGCCGAAGCGCGTGTGCAGGCGCTCGACGAGCTCGGCCGTGACCTCGGTGTGACCGACGTCGGCGAAGACGCTTGCGATGTCGGCATAGCCGTAACCGAGATCGATCATCGCACCGAACTTGTCGAAGTGCTGGAAGATCAGTTCGGCCGTCGAACCGGGCTTGGGCTTCGACAGGGCCAGCGCGAAGGCCGCGTTCAGCGCTTCGGCTGTCGGGGCCGCGGGGGCGGGGGCGGGAACACCGGCGGTCGGGATGGTGGTCACGTTGGTCATGGAGACAGGGTCCTGGGGTTCGTCGAAGCCGGGGAGGTGGCCGGGAAGGTTGGAGAAGTCGGAGAAGTTGCGGATCGTCTCGTCCGTCGTGGGCGCGGCCGGCTCGTCAGCGACAGAGCCTTCGTTGTCGAGCTCCATCAGTAGCGACATGACGTCCTTCGACCGATCCGCCTCGATAACGGGTACGTCGACGACACGCGGGCGCTCGACGACCATGACACCGTAGCCATGCTCGCTTTCACCATCGTGATGCTCGACGAGATCATGCCGTCGAGCGGAAGACTGGTCGAAATCGGCGAGGCTGCGAATGATCTTCTCGCTGCGCATCTCGCCGCCGGCATCCTCGGCCTTGCTAGCATCGAGGTTCGCCATCCAGTCCATCACGCTGTTGACGTCGAAGGCGGGGGCGGGCTGATTGCAGAGGCCTGCGACATCGGTAGTCACGGCCTGCGGGGCATCGGAAGACCCGGAAGCAACGGCCGCATCGTCGTTGACGGCATCTGGAGCAACTGCATCCGGGGCCACCGCATCGACGAAGCCGGCCCGAGCGCCATAGGTGTAGGGCAGGATGGTGGCATCGCGATCAAGGACGGGGTCCTCACCGGACATCATCCCGTTTTTCTGGATCCACGAAACGCCAGGCTGCACGTAATTGTTCTGCTCGACGACACTGCCCTCTCGACCGAGAGCCTGAGCGATCTCCAGCCTGTCCAGACGACGCGGGTAAGCTGCCACCACCACGGCAATCACCTGAAGTGCGCGCTGCTGCATACGCTCCGCCAACTGGGGGAACCTGCGAGAAAGCGCATTCTCGACAGACGGGAGAATGACCGCGGCCTTATCGCCGTAGTCCTTGTAGCTTTTGAGAGCTGCCATGAGCTTCCTGATCCAACTGAACATGCCATTGTTGAAGGACACTTTGGGGCGGCGATCAAGAAACGATTCGAAGCTCCATTTATGATTCGGTGGATAGACGATTAGAATCGTGGATGTCGGCGGCTGAGCATGCCGACGATCCAAGGACAGCCGCTCACTCCCATCTCCCTGTGGATCGCGAAGCTGCAGTGTTGAGGTATGCGGCCGCGAGCATCACCCTTGTTTCAGACCACCGAATCGAGGGCTGCATGGCTGCGCTGACGTTTTTCCATTCGACGATGAACGCGGGAAAATCGACTCATCTGCTGCAGGCCGCACACGGCTACAGCGAAGGAGGCGGCAACGCCCTTCTCTTCACCAGCGCCATCGACAACCGCGCCGGCGTCGGGCGCATCGCTTCTCGCATCGGCATCGCTGCCGATGCCTACCCTTTGCATGCGGGCGAGGATCTCTTCGACATCGTCGCCAGGTCGATTGCGCTGGCACCTGTGTCTGCAGTCCTGATCGACGAGGTGCAGTTCCTCAGCCCCGCACAGATCCAGCAGGCTGCCAAGATCGTCGACCACTTCCAGATCCCGGTGCTCGCCTTCGGCATCAAGAACAACTCGCTGGGCCAGCTTTTCGGGCCGGCGGTTTGCGAGCTGCTGGCGATTGCCGACGTGATCAAGGAGATCGAGCGAGTCTGCCACTGCGGCCGCAAGGCAACAATGATCCTGCGTTACGACCCGTCGGGCCAGGCCGTAAAAGCGGGCGCCGTCGTCGAGATCGGCGGTGAGGACCGCTACATCTCCGTATGCCGGCCTCACTGGATGGAGGGCGATATCGGACCTACCCGGCGCGCGGCCCTGGTGCCGGACGCCGTTGCCGCCTGACGTATATCGGGCGTCCCGAACTCAGAAGGCCGGTGCCATGGCACTCTGTCGCCCGATCAGTTTCGCTGCCGATTCCTCGATCTTGACCTCATCGAACGGCCATTCGGCGACCTCGATCGTGTCGAATGAGGTTGCCCTGAGATAAAGGCCCTTGGAGCCAACGACGTCGGCTGGGTGTTCTTCACCCCCGAACGTCAGCTCTTCGAACCGCAGCATCCACAGCCATGTCCCAGGCCCGACGTCGTGGACGTGTTCGGGTGCGTTTTCGAACATCGCTTTCAGCTCGTCGACCTGCGCCAGCCGATTGGCCAGATGGCGAAGGGCGACGAGCTTGTGGTCCGGCTGCGGCTCAGGTCTCCGCGGTGGCTCTGCTAGAGGCGCAGCCTCGGACCGGACATTGTGAATGACGATCTGGATCGACGCAGGCGCCGGCCGCTCGATGTCGTCGGCCGCGGGTTTGACAGCGAAAATAGGCGCGGGCTGATCGCGGGCTGGCTCATGCCGATGCGTTCGTCTGGTTCCGGGCTCAGGGTTCTCGAAACCGAGCGCGAACAGGGTATCCTCCTGACGACGGGTGATGGCGACCATGCCCATTCGAAAACTGTCGGTGTGGACCCGGATCCAGCCCTTCTGTTCCAGAGTCCCAGGGCTCATGCGCAAGAGCGCGTAGGCGATGTCGTCATGGGCATAGAACGCGCAGCCGTAAAAGCGTCCGGCCGGGTTCAGCCAGCCCTGGTCAGACCATGGATCGAGCAGGAAGCGGAACGCCGCAGCGCGCTCGATAGCGACGATATCGGCGGGCGCGTCGAGAGTGGCATGGATGTTCGATCCTGCGACATGCGCGATGGCTTTGCCTTCACCGAAGGCGCGTCGCCGTCCCTTGAAGTCGATCCAGCGGGGCCCCGCATCATCGATGGCCAGCTCACACCAACGCGGCATCGATTGACCGTCATCAACCAGGTAATAGTCGTGCATGGCGCAGATCCTCTCGGAGAGAGGCTACCATCCGGCCGCGATAGAATCGAAGGCTTGTTTCATGCATGCCCAAAGGACAGGCTCTTAATCCACACATTCAGCGTTTCTGGGCGGCCTTTGCTGGTTTGCCCTCGACATGCCAGGGTCACCAATGAGCCATCGCGAAACCTACCTGGGCAACATCGCCGTACTTGCCGAGTTCATCCGCACCAATCGCAACTATGCCTTGCCGTCGGATAGCGACGACGGTCGGCAGCCAGAGGATCCGCGCGCCATCAACGCTTCGTTGGAGACGCTGGTCAGGGACGTCGACCACGGTGGCGGTCGCTACTGGGATCTGATGGCCACCGCCCTGGAGCTCTTCCTGCGCAAAGCGCCCGAGCTTCGCGAAACGATGCTGCCGATCGCGAGCGCTGCCTCCAACATCTCGCGCGAGGCGGTTTACGATCCGCTGACCTATCGCGGTCTGATGGACGTCCTCCATTTCATCTCGAACGGACTGCTCGACGACTGGTGGCTTGCCCTCTATCAAGCCGAAGGCGAGAGGCGCATCGTCAACGAGACAATCGACGATGCGATCCAGCTCGGCCGGACCATTGAGCCCTACCGGATCCCGTTTCATCTCGACAAGGACGAGGCCTGGTTTGCGGCTGCGGACCGAACGAAGCTGAGCTTCCGCAACTTCTATTCCGCTTTTGGCCACGACCTCATCGGCGTCATTCCGAGGCTGTGGAGCGAGGACGACCTGATGAACGCCTGGCTGGCGCGGCCTTATCTGGACTTCACCCCAGTCGATGGCCTGATCCCCCGGTAGCGGCATGCTCGACGCCAGCAAGCTGACCCCAGGGGTCATCGACGGGGCGGCGAGGCACGCTTTCTCCTATGGAGCGTGCGGCGGTCTCGCGATCGCGCTGCACGACGCCTTGGGCTGGCCTCTCGTCGCGATCACCGACGCCCACAATGTCATGGATGGGCGCGCCGGGGGTGGGTCTGCAATGCACTGGGGTGTGCAAAGGCCCGACGGCAAGTTCATCGATATCGACGGCGCCCATGATGTAAACGACCTCGTCGAGCGCTTTCATGGCGAGGCCGACGATGATGAAGCAGCCTGGGGGATCTCGACACGGGCAGATGCGGTCGAGTGGTATGTCGAAGCCCAGGGCGAGCCTATCCCGCTGAGCCTCGCCGCCACCTTCGTCGATGCTGTGGTCGCGCTGGCGAGCGAGCCGGCCGCGCCCTCTCCGTGAAAGTCGAGAGCTGCGGCTGCTCAGATGCTCAGGCCGTCGAGATCGGGATCGACGACAGGTCGAGCCCGGGCTGTCATATCCAGCATCGGCCGAATTTCCTGAGCCGCGGTGATGAGGCATTTGAAGCGTTCGCGGATCGACTTTGCAGTCTCCGGCACCGCGTCATGGAAAGCCGTCAGGCTGTCGAACACCGCAGTCGGGTCCCCCTCATCGGCCGCCCAGCCGCGGAGAAGGCGGCGCATGTGCATCCAGGCTTCCATCGCCTCGTCAGGCAGGTTCGGGAACTCATCGACAGCGAAGCGCTCCAGGCCAACGCGCAACGACTGGATCACGGCGCTCGTGCGATCGAAAGGGATGTAGTCGCGATCGTACACCTCGAGGGTGTAGTTCGGCTGACCGTGGTCCATCAGCCGGCCACGCCCACGAAGCCGGTCTCTGAATTCTTCGAATTCGCGCCGCTCGTCGAGACCGAAGAACGCAGAGCCACCAGCATATCGCGGGTGTTCCTGGAGTGAGCGGCACAGGGATGTCATCACTCCACCGCTGATGCGGCGAACGTTCAGTACCGGCAGCTCGACGCGCTCATAAAGCTTGCCCTGGCACATGAAGAATGTGTTCGCCACGAGATCTCGCACGCGCTGGCGCGCCGCGTCCTGATCGCTCTCGATCAGCTCCTTGAACCGGGCATCGGCCAGGCGCTTGGCTCCCGCAACCCAAGGCTCGCCCTTGATCTTCAACACCAGCGGATTGCTGCGCTTGATGTCAGGAGATTCGTGGTCGAGCCATCGAAGATAGCCTGCACGAGGTGCCTCGTTCCCTGTCGGGCTGGCATACTGATCCTGCAGCGTGAAGAAGGTCGCGTCCTGAGGCCGGTTTCCGTTGAGACGGTCCGCCAGGATCTCGTGGAACCTGCGCCGACTGAAGTCCCAGCAGTCACGCCAAAGAGCCCCTTCATGACCGGCGAGCACGATGTCTTCCGTTCGGATATCAGCGTACTCGACGGCGCCAATCCGATGGTACGCTGCGCGGTCACGCTGGCGTTCGCCATCGGAAGGCTGAACCGAAGCGTGCAACGCAACGGGAGATGCCAACTTATCGACTTCTCGAAGATCGACTTCGATCACATCGGCGAACTGCTCGGTCTTCTTGGACCGGCTGCCGATAGGAACGAAGGTGACCGGGAATTCGAAGAGGACTTTCGCGCGCATAGCCGAACTCTGACTGGAGATAGCCGACGATACGAGGTCTCAATGAAACCCAGCAGGGCCCGCCTCAGGCGCGGTCGGACCTATCGGCTCATCGACGCCAGGAGTTTCTCGACATCGTTGATCGTCGCCTGATCACCCTGCATCGCCGACATCGAGCGCATCCGACCTGCGACGATCGCGGCAATTTCCTCCTCGATCGTGTCGACACCCAGCATCCAGTAGACTTGGCTGAATTTGCCATCCCGATGCGTCCGTCCCTCGATTTGACGCTGCTGGATAGAGCTCCAGCGGAGGTCGTGAACCAGGTTCGAGCGCGGGGCATCGTTGTATTCGCCCTGGTGCAGACTGATCGCTTCCTCGACCGTGTAGAGGCAGACTTTCGAGCGGCCGTACTGGAAATCGAGCCTCTGATTTTCCTTTTCGACAGCGTTCATTCGACCATGGATTTCCGAGACACCAAGCCCCGAACTCCGAAAGGCATCGCGCAGCACTTCGAGCGTCTCGTGGAAAGCGACAGAGATCGCCACCTGCTGGCCCTGAGAGAGCAGCTCCAGTCCCAGATCGTGGGTCGACGCCGTCCTGAGCAGGCTGACCTTCTGGCGGAAGCGCAGGCGAGCCACGAGACCCTTGCTTGAATCGCTTCCGCCGCGCCGTTCCAGACCCAGGTGCTCTCGGAACTCGCTCCAGACCTTCTGGTAGGAGGCTCGGTCCTCGCTATCGAGGTCGACAGGCAACAGGATGCGGTTGACCGACGGCCAGCCGGCGATGTCGCTTGGGCTGCGGCGGATCCCGACCGGAACATCGCCCTCGAAGAGCATCACCCGCATCTTCTCCAGGGCTGCATCGGCGATCCGGCGATCAGCATCGTTGTCGCCGTTGCCTGCCCAGAGCCACTTCCCGAAGTCCCCGCGCGATACGCCGAGCCCCTGGCTCTGACACCACTTCTCGAAGTCGGCGAGATCGGACGATCGGGCGCCAGTCGCCTCGGAGAGCAGCGGCGCGAGATAGGCGAGCTCCAGCGGGTTCTGGCCGGCAGTCGCCGAAAGCCAAATGATGAAGTCCGCCTGCTGGGAGAGCTTGAGAGCAAGCTTGCTACGGGCGGAGTCGACGTTCCGAAGGCGATGGCTCTCGTCGAAGACGACCAGATCGAACTCTATGGCCGTCCCGAACTTGGCAACGCCCTTCTGGGTCCGGACGCGTTTGGGCTTGCGACGCTTCGACTTGACCGGGATCTTGGCCGGGACCTCGAAGAGCTTCTTCAAGCGGTCGTAATTGATGATGACGATGCGCTTGCCGGCATCGCCCATGTTCTGGACGGTCCTGCGCCAGTGAGCCACGACAGACAGGGGGCAGACGATCAGGATCGTCTCGGCCCAGTCGACATCGAGCAATGCTTTCCAGGTCTCGATGGTTTTGCCCAGGCCGACATCGTCCGCATTGAGGAAGCCCGACCGGCCGGCCTCGATGACAGCCTTGATGCGATCGGCGGCCTCCACTTGGTGCGGTCTCAGGACAATCTGCGCCTGAGGATCCGAGATCCGAGGCTCGGTTCCGTTGAGCAGGTCTTCCTGGAAGCGCTCCCAGCTGTAGGGCTGGCTCGCATAGGGCTGCAGGGCTTCAGGAAGCTCCTTGCCTCGCCAGATATAGGCCCGGCTCTTGGCGTCCCAGGCGACGCCGAACTGCTGCGATAGGCCGCGCATGTCGAACGGGATGTCGAGAACCTTGGCCGGGTCGTCCGGCTTCTTGACGAGTTCGGCAACCGGTGCCGCAGCAATCCGCTTCGTCGCGATTGGCATCAGGAATCCTTGAGCTTGATATCCTGATCCTATCGGATGGCGCGCAGGTTTCAGAGTCGCGCGTCTGCGCTACCCACGATTTCGATCTATCGTTCCGCCTGATCGAGACGAGAGGCGAGCAGGCTCACATCGGTCTTCGCCCCCGATGCGCTGCGGATAGGATAAGGCGTCACAAGCTCAGCCCCGAGGGCGTAGCGATCGCAGCGCGGACAGATCAGGTACGTGTTGCGAGGGGAGGGAGCGGAGCCTCCGAGGACGCGTGCTGGCAAGGAAGGCGACCTGAAGGTTGGCTGGAAGAGCGCGAATGCCTCGACCAGATCGGCACCGGTAACCTCGTGCAGCTCGAACCCGCAGTCTGGCGCCTGACATGGATCGCCGATTTCCACCCGTGCCGACATATGCGCTTACGCCTCCGTTGGAAAATGAGCCCGAACGACTTCAAGATCATCGAGTAGGCGCTGATGAGCAAGGGAAAGCGATCGGCGCATGGCCCTCGCGACATCTGCCGGGATATCAGTCTTTGATTGAGCAAGGACCGACCGGACGAGCGCGACCGGCGGAAGGTGCCCGGCGATCATGTAAGCCTTGGCGACATGCCAGAGCGGGAAGCTGCGCCCCGACCAGCGTTGCATCGGTGACGAGACCTCGGCGATGCCGAACTGTGTGCGGTGGTAGACAGTTTCGTCGAAGCTGTAGAAGGCGACTGCGAGGTTCCGGTCAGATATGGCCATGCAGGTCCTGCCAATGCCGGCAGGCACGCTCTTGGCGTCGTTGAAGTCCCGCAGTGCGGGGTCGGCATATGCTGCCGCCAGCTTGTGCTCGATGGCCCCCGGATCCAAGTCGGCGACCTGCTCGAATGGCAGCTCCCCTTTGGATGAGGCGAGGCTGCAGGGCCAGATCCTGTTGTTCATCAGCGTGACTTCGTCATCGAGCCAGCTGGCTCCCCCGTAGACGAAGAACGCTTCGAGGGACCGGATCCGACGAGCCTTGGACCCGATATCGAGCCCAAGCGAGATCATCTCCGCGTCCGGCATGTTCGCGAACATCTGGAAGTTCCAGCAGAGCTCGCCATTGTGCGAATGCTCGACCTCCGGCAACCAGATCGGCGTCGCGTCGAGATAGAGACCTGAGAGCTTCTCCAGGCTTGATGCTGCTTTCGTCATGTCCGGCCTCCTTGTGAATGAGGCTCGAACGCTATGCTCTGGGCAGGCCCAATAATTGGATTCCTGGGAATTTCGGTTTTTGAGGCGGCTTCAGGACGAGGTTGCCGCGACCATCACAGCTTTCAGATCTCCAATTGTGTGGACGGTCATCAGGCGCGCCTCCAGCATGGGGTCTGGATAGGGCTCCGCATCTATCAACAGCACCAGCGCGCCTTCCCCGCTGAGGCTGAACAGGACCTGGATCGTGCTTGCATGCTGGCCTAGTGAATCGTCGGGATGGAACTGGATGATGCCCGGGTCCTCGGCGTAATGACCGGGCTTCCCATTTGGCCCTGGTGTATAGGCCAATGCCATCTTCCAGCCCTTGGACGCGAGAGCATCCCTGACCTGCAGGAGAAGCGCTTTCACCCCGAGTACATCGGCAGCAGCCAGTGCCTGCTGCCACTGACCGGTCAGGTCACGAGACCAGTGGATTGCTCGCCACTGGCCCTCCCTGGCCAGGACCATTCCCATGTCTGCCCGCCGTTCAACCAAGGAGCCTGAGAAGCCCTTGCGCACGTCAATGAGGGAGATGCTGCCGATCTGGGCTAGCTCCAACTTTGTCCTGACAGCGTATGAAAACCCGTCTTTGCGGACCTCCCCCTCGCTATCGGCAAGAGCGGTCCAGATGGTGCTCCAACTCTCGTCAACCATGCTCAAGGCTGTATCGTGGACGAAGATGACCTCATGCGCATGCGAGGCATAAGCTTCGTTCTTGACCGCTTTTGCGAAAATCTGATGGGCTTCTGCAGCTAGTGTGCCGACCCAAGCATCTTCTTGTGTCTGGCGTTCGAGGGCGTCCTTCCAGAATGAGCCCGTCAGATCACATTGATCGATCAGTACCGGGATGACAGCGACTTGGGTTCGCCCCACCAGACCAGCGACGAACGGCCCGATCCTGCTATTGTTCACGACGTGCGCCCGTCCTTTCAGCTCGGGAATTTTCGCCGCGAATTTGGTGACACTGGGCAGCATAGCCTTGGCGTGTGCGATGTGGTCTGGAGCGCGAGGCGCAGCAGGCGCCGCCGCGGGTTCGACCTTGATCTCGAAGGGCGCCAGATCGTCCCCGAGCAGTTGGATCGCCTCAATGGTGCCTTTGCTGTCGTAT
Organism: Bosea sp. RAC05; assembly: GCF_001713455.1. Lineage (NCBI taxonomy): Bacteria > Pseudomonadati > Pseudomonadota > Alphaproteobacteria > Hyphomicrobiales > Alloboseaceae > Allobosea > Allobosea sp. RAC05. The sequence continues at coordinate 2,007 of NZ_CP016463.1, read as the reverse complement.
CGAGCCCAGGCCTGAGGGAAAACGCGCTTGCCAAGCGGAAGCTCTCCCTTGACCCATAGCGTGGTCGCGCCGGATCGAAGCCCAAAGACCGTTCCTTCTGCTCTGGGATAGACCTCGAGGTCGAAGTCGCCGGCTTCGACCTCTTCGCCGGAGGTGTGGCTGGCCACGACACGAAGCTCATCCGACATGGTGCACGGATGCTTGTCCCAGTCCGGCCACACCGTGTCGAAGAAAACGCGTCCGCCGTTCCGGTCCTCGAAATACCAGACAGCCTCATCGCAAACGGGACACCGAGCGTTCGGGGTCAGCAGGCTGCCCTTTGGCTCAAAGGCTCGGAAGGGTCGAGCCTGGGCAACATGACCGATGGAGGAACCATCGCGATTGACCTCGTGACCCGACACCTGGAACGTCGTGCCATGGCTGTTCGTGCGGTAATGCGTCGACCTTCGAAAGCGCGTCACCTGAGCCCCCGTCTCGCAATCGTGCCCCTGATCCCTCTCTGGGTCTACAAGCTCACCCGCTCGACGCGGCCGCTGGTCGGGAACACGATCAGGCCGGCCTTGACGCTCGTGGCGCGCAGATAGTCACGCACTTGTTCGCGGTATCCGGCAATCGTCTTCTCGTCGGGAGCAACATCGCTCTTCCAGTCGATGACCAGGTTCGCCTGCCTGTTGGTGAAGCCGATGGCATCGGCGATGCCGAAGGTCACGACGTCGGCGTCGGTGCCGGCCTCATAGGCGTAGACCTGACATTCGGCGAGCAGCGACGGACGAACCGCCACGATCTCGGGCAGGGCCAGGGCACGGACCACAGACGCCGCGAGCTCTGCTGGATTGCACCCTTGCCCAGGATCATCCGCCGGCATCCGCCCGAGCTCTCCGATGAGCACCGCGGCGCGTGCGGCCAGGCTCGCCTGATCGTCGCGGACCTCGCCGGTGAGCACCTCCTCGAAGAGCTTGTGCATGACGAGCCCCCGCTCGCGACCGCCCTGGATGTCGATGTCGGCCGGGACGTCATCTCCCTCCGAGGCTTCGCCTCCTCCGATCACGGCAGGCTCCGACGCCACAGCCTCCATCTTGTCGGCGTCGCGATGATCGCTTGGCGCCTTCCATGTCAGGCCGCGAGAGACTGACGCGATGACAGCCCCCTCCGACGCAAAGACAGAACGGCTCTGACCGTTTGCCGCGGATCCTGCAGCGGCCGGCACGGCATCGGTATAGGTAGCGACGTCGACGCCGGGCAGCTCGCCGATCGTCAGATCGACCACGCCGAGCCAGCTGCGCGGATCAACCCCGGTCGATGACCTGGGTAGGATGAGGAGGTCTCGGGCCCGCGTTGCCGCGACGTACCAGAGGCGAACTCGCTCGCGGGCGATCTCGTCCTTTTCATCGCTGGTCGCCTGCTCGTGGCCGCCGGGCGCGACGCCGAAGATCTTGCAATAGAGGCGCTGGGTGCCCCGCTCGATGACGGCGCCGACGGCGTTCATCATCCCGGTCGAGGTGTTCACCGGGATCACCAGCGGCCACTCCAGACCCTTGGCGGCGTGCATGGTGTAGAGCGAGACGGACTCCTCCTGGGCATCAGGGCGGCCTTCGCCGGCCTTGCCTTCATCCTCCCATGCGGACGTCATCGCTTCGGCGAACGCCCGCAGGCCGCGGATCGCATAGGGGCGCGCCATCGTCAGGTAGAGATCGACGTTGGCCAGCGCGCGCTCGGCCTGGCCCTGATGTCGTGCCAGAAGCGTGGGTCGTACCCGCATCTCGGCGATGGCCTGCGAGAGCAGATCATGGGGCGTCGTCGCGTTGCCGCGCATGGCGAGCCCCTGGAGGCGCGCAAGGGCGTCCTTGGCGACGGGGTCTGCAACATGATCGAGATCGGCCCACAAGGTCAGCCGCCCGGGCCCATCCTGGCCGTCGCGCCGGGGCAGGCCCCACACGATATCGAGCAACACCTCGTCGGTGAGCCCAACGAGAGGTCCTCGCAGGAGAGCGCCAAGCGCAAGCGTGT